>CAYZXH010000021.1:1962-27788 GCA_964482405.1 uncultured Desulfurococcaceae archaeon
TCATACGTGATTAGGTATTGGGGACTTCCTCGCTAATCTGGGTATATCCTAAGTTCCTTTCCGTCAACATTCATGTAGACTTCGAAATATCTCTCGAAGCCGCTGGTAAGTATTTTTGGTTTGAGGACTGCCTCTATCTGGAAGAGGCCTGCTGAGTCGTTCATGTATATCCTTATCCTAGCAGGGGCTTCAGAACCCTTAACTATTTCTACTTTCTTAATGCTGATTGCTGAAACTGAGTGCATGTCTAGCTTGCCCATCTTATACGGTATTCTAGCCCTTCCCTCAGCCATGTCCGTACCGTCAGCTACCTTAACGACCCCGGCCTCCAGGGTTAACGCTCTCGTGTTGGTCTCCGTAGCGTAGATAGCGTGCATTATCTCGTGTCTAAGCATATACTTATTAGCCGGGCTCAGGTTAGGGAGTATCTCACGAAACATTCTGTCAATGATGTCTTTAGCCAATAACGCGCCCACGTACTCGTGATCAACTCTATGTACGGAATTACCTATGTCGTGGAGGTATGCGGCAACTAAAACAACTAACTTAGCTTCCTCAACACTCCTAGCAGTCCCGTAAGCGATCGTAGATGGTTTAAGACCTGCCTCAACCAATATATCGAAGAGTTCTAGAGCAGAACCAGAGACTATCCTAGAATGAACTACTCCATGATCGTTATACCTCAACCTACTCACGGCCATCACGTTAGACATCTTTATAAGTGTTTGGATTTCCTCGTCTTGCTCCAGAAAATCGTAAGCTTTCTTCAGCAAATCAGAAGTCTCTATATGCTTAATCACTAGTGCAGGCCCTACCACGACCACACCACATCACCAACGAAATAAGGATTCCACTTAATTAAAGAATCACGATCATTTAGAATTAAATCGTTTAAAAGTAGTTTAATGTTATTAATTTAGGGGTGGGTTAAGTGGCGTCCCTGATTAAGTTGAGGCTTTCGATGCTTGGATCTATAGCTTTGGTGATAGGCATAACGACTCTAATATTGTCCGCTATACTGAGTTTGTTCTCGTACGGTGCGGACGTCATGACCATACTGACGTTTTCCCTCATATTCGTTGTAGGTGTTCACTTCCTTCAATGGTTAATTAGTCCGTGGATTATAGAAGCACTCTACAAGGTAAGGCCGGTTACCAGCACGGGGGATCTCTGGGTGGCTGAGATGGTTGAGAAGGTTGCTAAAGCTTCCGGACTTAAGAGAGTTCCTAAGGCTATGATATCACAGCTGGGGATACCTAATGCTTTCGCGTACGGCAACTTCCTGAGCGGGTATAAGGTGGCAGTCACTCAAGGACTCATAGACAGCCTGCCCCGCGAGGAGGTTGAAGCGGTGGTAGCTCATGAAGTAGGGCACATAAAGCATAGGGATGTTGAGGTAATGATGGTCATAAGCATACTGCCGGCACTGATCTACTGGCTTGGCAGAATACTCATTTACTCAGGCTTCTTCAGCTCGGGACGTAGCAGGGAGAGTAAGTCAACGCCTGCACTCGCCTTCTTGATGGGGATGGTTCTCATAGTAGTGTCTTTCTTGAGTAACTTGGTGGTTCTCTACATAAGTAGGCTCAGAGAATACTACGCTGACTCCAATTCCGTGTTGACGTTACCTGAAGGAGGTAGGAACCTCCAGAGAGCTCTCGCAAGAATCCTCGTCACTTCAGGAGCTATAAGCAGGCCTAGATCCGGAGAGATTAGTAGTGCTACCAAGCTGAAAGCCTTACTCATATCAGACCCTGAGCTAGGCATAAGATCTTCTATAAGAGCCTACGATATCGACGAAGTCGTTGAATGGATTAAGTCCCAGAAGAGAATATCACCGTTAGAGATATTCTCAACCCATCCTGACCCAGCAAAAAGATTGAGATTCATTGACAGGCTAGAGCAAGAAACTAGTAAGACTAAGTACACAATACTTCGAGTTTAATGTATTCCTTGATAGGTGTGAAGGGGAGTAAATGCCTAGTAGTTTTTGGCGGGTAAACACCTCCACTCCTAACATACTCCATTATCTCTGATTTACTGAAAGCTCTTCGCACCAGCACGCAATCTATTTCATTCCTGCGGAGATCTTCTGAAGCGTCTGAGAGCAGCCCATACCAGGCAAGACTTATCAAATCCTTCACAGCAAGTTCGTCAAGGATTCTCAGCACCCTCCTCTGAACCTCGACATCACCCTCTATGGACACACACCTACTACTCCTATCAAACAATAAGAAAGCCTTATTCCTCAAGTCCTCATCATTAACTGAGTCTATGCTTAATCCGCACGTCTTAACATTCAACCCACTTAATCTACTAAGAAGTAGCTCGGGCTCCCCTGAGAAAGCAGGATACCACGTGAAGACCTTAATTCTAGGATCGAAGTAATTCACTATCACCGAAGGTATTTTCCTACACCCTAACTTGATTAGAGCTGCCCATCTATGATGCCCGTCAACTATGAGGTACTTACTACTACCCGGTATGGGCGCCACTATCAAGGGCATGTCGAGAGCGTTATGCTCTCTTATATTCCTCACTATGTCGTTTAATCTCTCCGTAACTATTTCCTCATGTGGTAGTAAGACATCCGCGTCAAGCAACACATACTCCAACTTGATGGCCGGGATATCGTACCTCGGTATTTTAACACGAACTTTCTCTTTTGATGACAATAAGTGACCACCTTACAGTGAGTCACCAACTCACTTAAGCTCCTTAATCAATTCTAGGACTTTCCTCACCGCGTCCACGCCGGCTCTCTCCTGCGCCTCCTCTGTTGAGGCACCTATGTGCGGTGTTAAAACGACGTTATCAAGTTTCGTTAGTGGGTGGTTTGGTGGTAGTGGTTCTTCTTCGTATACGTCTAGTCCTGCGCCGGCTATCCACCCTTCTTGTAGTGCTTTAATTAATGCTTTAGTATCTACCACGCCTCCCCTAGAAGTATTTATTAATATCGCGTTCTTCTTCATCAACCTCAGCAAACCCTCACCAACCAACCACCTAGTCTCAGGAGTAAGAGGAACATGAACACTAACAAAATCAGACTCCCTCGCTAAGGTCTCTAAGTCCACGAACGTAGCACCTAATTCCCTCTCAATCTCGGGACTCGCTCTGTAAACATCGTAATACAGTACCCTCATGCCAAAGCCTTTAGAAGCTATCGCGGCGACCTCCCTCCCTATCCTGCCAAACCCTATTATCCCTAAAGTCTTGCCTTTAAGTTCTATTCCCTCTGCTTCCTTCTTGACCCACTTACCTTCACGCATTTTCCTGTCGGAGTAAGCTATCTTCCTAGCTACGGAGAGCATTAAGCCTATGGTTAGCTCGGCCACGCTTCTTGTCGTTGCTTCAGGGGTGTTGATTACTTTAATCCCCCTAGCCTCAGCTGCTTTAACGTCTATGTTGTCAAGCCCTACACCAGCTCTAGCGATTATCTTCAGTTTCTCGGCTTTGCTTATTACCTCAGCCGTGACTAACGGCTTACTCCTGACAAATAAGATATCCGCGTCCACTATCAACTCACTTAACTCTTTTTCTGAGGGGTATTCCTTATACACTACCTGAATACCTGCGTCCTCAAGCAACTTTATGGCGTCTCTGTGGATGGGAGCAGCTATTAACGCCTTCATTTCTTGCTCACCCACCCGAGCTCAGCTAACACTTCTTTAATTACTTGCAGTACCTCCTCTATGTACTCTTTAGGCATGTAACCCATGTGCCCTATCCTGAATGAAGTCTTCTTAAACTTCCCGTAACCAGCCGCTATCTCGTAACCCCTCTCACGAACCCTGCTATAGACCTCGTAGCCGTCAATACCTTCAGGAGACTTAACGGAGGTGATGGTCGGTGACTCGTAGCCTCTCCTAGCGAAGAGTTCTAGCCCGAGTCTCGTAACCCCGTCTCTAACCATCTTAGCTCTCTCAGAATACATGGAGAGCCAAGCATCCTTACCACCCATTTCATCAACTACTCTCAACATGACGTTCAGACCTATTATCTGAGGTATTGGCGGTGTTGAAGGAGTTGACCACTCTTTCTCTTGGTAGTGTAGGTACTTCAACACATCGAAATACCAGCCCCTACTAGGTATTGCCTCAGCTTTCTTAAGAGCCTCCTTACTAAATACGCCGACAGCTAAGCCGGGAGGCACCCCGAAAGCTTTCTGACTACTCGTGAACACGACGTCGAGGCCCCATGCGTCAAACTTTATCTCAGCGGCGCCCATCGCGGAGACCGCGTCCACGAAGACTAACTTGCCGTGTTTCTTAGCAACCTCGGCTAACTCCTTAAGCGGGTTTAAGACGCCTGTGCTGGTCTCGTTATACGTTATAGTCACAGCCTCCACTTCAGGATGCTTCCTCAGAGCTTCATCTAACTCATCAGGGAAAACGGGTTCGCCGGCGTTCTTCTCTAAAACAATAGCTCTCCTACCATTATTCTCAACCACCTCCCTATACCTGGAGCCAAACTCGCCTATTATCGTGGTGAGGACGGCGCCACCTAACGAGACGAAATTCCTCACACTAGCCTCCATGACGCCAGTACCGCTACTTGGGAATAATAGGACAGTGCCCTCACTAGCCTCAACAAACCTAGCTAGCCTCTCGACAGTATCCTTATGTAACTCCCTATACTCCTTAGACCTGTGACTAAACATCTGAAACTTCATGACCTCAAGAACTTCGGGGAAGCAAGCAACAGGACCTGCTGTGAAAAGTTTGAGGTTCCTGGGCCAGACGATCTTCCGGACTTCATCAATTACCTTACTATTTAATTTTTCTTGATCCAAAGCATCCACCAATTAGGTTTCGTAGATAGAGTTAATAATTATTGTTTCTACTAAACAGGCTAAAACGGAGGGCCTCACGCGTTAGTGGATAAGTATAACGTTTAAAGACAGTTAGTCAAGTACTCAACCTCTATCTTGGAGGCTATGCCCTTACTAAGGCTTATTTCCACCCCCCTAACCTCTAATATGATGAAGCCTTTATTATTGTGCTTCACTAATATCTCCTCGCCAGGCACTACCCCCATCTGGTAAAGTCTTGTTGAGAGACCTCTCCCAGCACACACCCTGAGCACACGCACCCTGTAACCCTCCGGCACGCTAGAAAGGGGGGAGACCTGCTTACTCATCGCACTGCACCTCCTTAACGAATATAGATTCTCCTTCCTGGTAGGTAAAGACTACTTCAACACCGGAAACACTCACTGAAACCCCTTTAGAGCCTAAGCCCTCAACACGTAACACGCACGGGTACCCGCAATTAGACTTAGAAAGCTTTTCGAGAACAGTGCTTAACTCGACGTAGAGGTGGGTAACCTCATAACACTTATTAGGAGTGACCTTAGTGAGGGGCATCACCCGCTCGTAATCTTCCTCGCTCAACCCCCTCACGAACGATATGTGGTAACGTAAGCTCGGCTCACCTAATTTATGGTATATGGCCTCAACCACCTCATCAGGCAGGTGCTCCATTTTATGCGCTAGGTAGTGTGCTTTAAGCTTATCAAAACCTAGGAAATCTGTGAGGAAGACCTCTATTATCGCGTGCTTCCTCAATATCTTCTTAGCTACCTCCCTACCTAAATCACTTAGCTTAACCCCCCTATACTTACTTAAGACAACGAACCCCTCATCACGTAGCCTCTTCAAAACCTTACTCACGGTGCCCTCCCTCAAATTCAATTCCCTGGAAATCTGAGATGTCTTAGCCACCCCGCAAAGCTCCTCTAAGCGGTATACCGTGAGAATATAGTCCTCTACAGACTCACTCATGCGTCTCCTCATCCCATCACCGAGTATAACTTGCTTGGAGGAAAATAAAATTTAGACTTCTCTAAACTTTAAGATCCCTGAAAAACTCTTTAATATATTCAACGACGGTCAAAACATCTTCATCGCTTAAGCCCGGGTGCATAGGGAGTGAGAGGACGTGCTTAGACGCTTCCACAGAATTAACTAGCTTCTTACTCACGATCAAGTAATCTCTGAGTGCTGGCTGCGTGTGTACGGGACTAGGATAGTGAACCGCTGTCTGCACCCCTCTAGCCCTGAGGAACTCGCTCAGCTTATCCCTAACGCCGCTACCGTGGACCCACACAGTGTATTGATGGTAGACGTGCTTAGCGTACGACTTCTCAACAGGAAGCTTCAGAAACTTAATTCCTTTGAGTTCCTCGTTATATATCTTAGCTATAGCACGCCTCCTCTCATTCATTTTATCTAGCTTAGCTAGCTGGACGTAGCCTAACGCTGCTTGCAGATCGGTTATCCTGAAGTTCCAGCCAATCACTGTGTGGAAATACTTCTCAACCTGCCCGTGATTCCTCTGAAGCTTGACGTACTCAGCTATATCATCTCGGTTAGTCGCTACAGCGCCTCCCTCACCCATAGTCAAGTTCTTCGTAGCGTAGAAACTGAACGCTGATACCACGCCTAGAGACCCTGTCTTAATCCCTTTATACTCAGCCCCGTGTGACTGTGCGCAATCCTCAATCAGGAAGACAGTCCTACCTTTCAGTACCTCCCTCACACCATCCACGTCCGCTGGTTGACCGTATAAATGAACGAGTATGACGGCCTTGGTTTTCTCAGTAAGTCTTTCTCTTAAGTCGTTAGGATCAATGTTGTAGGTCTCTAGATCTATATCTACCGGAATCACCCTACCCCCGGCTAGAGCCACTGAGGAGGCGGTCGCGAAGAAAGTGAAATCCGGCACAGCTACCTCGTCCCCAGGACCAATACCTAAGGCCTTGAGAGCTAGGTAGAGAGCTACCGTGCCGTTACTTACCGTGAGGACGTGCCTCACCCCTAAGTACCTAGCGAACGACTCCTCGAATAATCGGGTGTACTCCCCCGCAGCTAGATTACCGCTTCCCAGAACCTTAACTACTTCCCGCACCTCATCCTCCGTTATGTACGGCGAGTTCACTTTAATCGTCGTTGAAGACCCCCTCATAAAAGTCTGAGGATACCAAATAAGTTTCTAGTTTTCTCGGCGGGGCAGTGAACACGGGTTTTCAGGGAGTCTTTATTATTGATCCTACGTTCACGTACTCGCAAACGCTTTGAGGGTAGTACATAGCTACTAATTTCCTGAAAGTGTTAACTGACTGGTTAACGAAGTATCTGGGGATTCCGGGCACCCCAAACGATAATACCATTACCCTCGCGGTATTCTTGCTTACTGTGTAGAGCTTGTTCTTCTTCGAGAAGAGTACGTAGATAGGTCTATTCACGCTGTCAGCCAGGACTAGCTCATACCCTGAGAGTTCTAAGACTGACTTAAGGCTGGGGACGGTCTCACGTTTAAGTGCTTTACGGAGTATTAGGGGTAGGCTTACCTTATCGCTATCCACTATTAGCGTGGGTATGAAGGTCTTCAACTCCGTCACGTACCTAATCCCCTCGAGATCGTTCTTGACTCTGGCGAGGGGATTCCTCAGGAATGCCCTGGCTAGATTCTCAGGTGAGTACCCGGTCTTGCTGTACGGTGCTTTAAGGTAATTCTTTAAGAAGTCTTTATAGATTTGAGTGTAGTAACTCAGATTCTTCCTTAACCCTTCCGAGGCCTTCAGCGACTTAACTACGTTAATTAGCTCTTGCCTAATATCCGGTCTATTGACCGTCACGCTGAGCTCCCTGCACTCAAGAGCTCCTACGTAGTTAAACAATAGGTCGTAGAGTAGCTCACGATACTTCATGAACTCGCACCAGTCTCACATATTTTTATTTACTTCTCCTCAAATAACTAGTTATTGAGGGTTTGAGATGGGTTTCAGGCTAGGGATTCCGAGAAAACCTCGTGAGGCGGAGGTCTTCGACGTCTTGGTTATTGGGGCTGGCCCGGCAGGGCTTTCAGCAGCTCTATACTCTAAGAGGTTAGGGCTTAAGACAGCCTGCGTTGGCGAGAACTTAGGGGGGGCCCTGAACGAGGCGGGCATAGTTGATGACTACATAGGGATTCAAGAAATTTTCGGTCCGGAATTAGCTAAGAAGTTCATAGAGCATGTTAAGAAGTATGAAGTGCCGATCTATATGGATTCCGTGACAGAGGTTGTGAAGGAGAGCGACTTATTCAGGGTCTCGACTAAGTCAGGGACTGTCTTCAAGGCCAGGACGGTAATCTTAGCGGTAGGTAGTAGGAGGCGAAGACTAGGTGTTCCGGGCGAGGCGGAATTCGCTGGTAGGGGCGTTACGTACTGTGCCGCGTGCGACGCCCCCCTATTCAAGGACAAGGTAGTTGCCGTAGTAGGTGGCGGTAACTCAGCTCTTCAATCAGCTCTACTGATGACCTCATATGCTACTAAGGTCTACTTAATACATAGGAGAGATTCTTTCAGAGCGTACGACGTGTACGTTAAGTCCGTGACTAACCACCCGAAAATTGAGCTGGTATTGAATTCCGTGATCAAGAGTATCGGGGGGAGTAAGTCTGTTGAGTGGGTTGAGGTAGAGAATCTAGTCACGCACGAAGTCAGGAAGATCGGGGTAGAGGGGGTGTTGGTAGAGATAGGGTCGGAACCGCCTAAGGAGTTCTTCACTAGGATAGGGCTTAAGCTAGACGAGTATGGCTACGTGGTGGTGGAGCCAGGGCAGAGAACGAACGTGGAAGGCTTATTTGCTGCAGGCGACTGCACGGGCGGACCCCATAAGAAGAAGTTTGATCAAGTAGTTACTGCGGTGGCTGAGGGCGCTCTTGCAGCGCTATCGGCCTACGAACACTTAATTAGGAGAGGGGCTGAGAAGGGGGAGGTAGGGTACTGAGTTAGCTACTCTCGGGTTCTTTTTATATATCTTACACCCCCGTCTCTAAAACCTACGATGACTATGTCAGCCTCATCAAGGAAGAGACCTACCTCTATGACTCCGGTAAGGCTCTTCAGTTTTTTAGCGAACTCGCTTAAATCCATGTCTTCCGGCGGTATTACGTCGATTATGAAGCCTCCTACATCGCTTACTACCGGTCCTTTCTTGCCGTTGCATTCCCTGGGCGAGGCTTGTGCGCCGAGCTTCTTCAAATCACTTAA
This sequence comes from uncultured Desulfurococcaceae archaeon, assembly GCA_964482405.1. Lineage (GTDB taxonomy): Archaea > Thermoproteota > Thermoprotei_A > Sulfolobales > NBVN01 > Zestomicrobium. The sequence goes on from CAYZXH010000021.1 coordinate 10,999, forward strand.
GACCATCCTCAACGCGTTAGGTAAAACCTCAACCGGTATGGGGTGCCTCACGCAGAGCTTGCTTACCAGCTTCGATTCATCAATGACGAAAACTCTTAAGCGGGAGTGTTTAGCCAGCAACTTCTCCATGGTTAGGGCCGCTCCACCGCCCTTCAGCATCCTACCCTCTAAATCTACCTCGTCGGCTGAGTCCACGTAGAGGTCTAGTTCCTCAACGGATAGAGCGTTAACGTCCCTGTAGCCTAGCTCCGCTAAAACCATCGCGGTCTTCGATGACGTGGTTACTAAGGACTTACCCCTCAGCAACCCCCTCTCATGAGCTCTTCTAATGAAGAGTTCTGTGGTGTTGCCGGTCCCTAAACCGATTAATTCCCTCCCCTCTAAGAATTTAAGTGCTTCAGTAACTGCGGCTAAGCGAGCTATCTGAGCTTCCTCCAAACACTCACCCCGAACATATTAACTTCAGTTCAAGAATTAATATGGAGTGGAGAGCTTAAAGCGATGTGATGAGGTCCTCGATCTCTGAGGCGTGATGTGAGTAATCCGCTCTGAAACCTGACCCTAACGAATTCTTTAGTTGTGTGTTTCACGGTTTTTCAACATAAAAAGTTTATGAAGCCTTCTTACCTACCTCAACAACTTCCTTGCACTTCAGTTGCTTAACGAATTCCTCTAACTCGTTTAAAGGTATCTTTATCGTGTAGAGATATCTCTTCGTCCTAGCCTTGACCTTAGCTATCCCCTCCTTCTCTTTCCTCACGACCCTGCATACCTCCGCTCTAGCCGATAACTCTATAAATTTGTTCTTGTCGTATACTTCGACGGGCACATTACTCACCGAATACTACATTAAGGGAGATTTTTAAGTTGTCTCTCGTGACTCACAATATTTTTAACCCAGCACGTATTGTTAGGTTAGGTAGGGCTTGATGAGCGTTGAGAGGGATTTCAGGAAGAGTTTGAGAGAGGAGTTAATGAGGAACGGGATCAACCCCTACCCACACGTACTTAGCTTGGGTTACGTGCCCGTCAAGGACATAGTCAGCAATCCTAGGGTTGGTGAGTTAGTCGCTACTGCCGGTAGGGTAGCTAGTCTTAGAAGGCATGGTAAGCTAGTGTTCGTTGACTTAATAGATGACGGCTGCAGGATACAGCTCTCATTGAACGCGGGCAACGTGGGTGGTGAGAGATTCGAGGAGTTCTTGAGGTACGTTAACTTAGGTGATTTCATAAACGTGAGGGGAGAGCTCTTCTACACTCAGAAAGGGGAACTCACTATCAACGTCAGAGAATACCAGCTCATAGTGAAGGCTCTGAGATCCCCTCCCGTTAAGTGGGGTCATAAAATACTGGATCCTGAAGTTAGGTACAGGAAGCGTTACCTAGACTTGATGATGACTCCTCAGGTAAGGAAGATTTTCGAGACGCGCTTCAATACTATAGCTGAGATAAGGAAGTTCATGTGGGGTAAGGGCTTCATAGAGGTTGAGACCCCTGTTCTTCAGCCTGTTTACGGCGGTGCTGCCGCGAAACCCTTCATAACCAGGATTCAAGCACTAGGTGAGGACTGGTATTTAAGAATATCTCTCGAGCTATACTTGAAGAGGTTTTTGGTGGGAGGCTTCAACAAGGTCTTCGAGATAGGTAAGAACTTCAGGAATGAGGACATAGACGTGCAGCACAACCCGGAATTCACTATGATGGAGGCTTACCAAGCTTACGCGGATTACGATGATGTGATGAGGCTCACGGAAGAATTGATTAGTACGGTGGCCGAGAGGGTTCTGGGAACTACTAAGGTGAGTTACCCTGTTGGTGAATCAAGTGTTGAGATAGATTTGAGACCTCCTTACAGGAGGGTTAGGATGGTTGAAGGGTTGAGGGAGTTCGCGGGGGTTGACGTTAATGTATTGAGTGATGACGACTTAAAAGATCTTCTGAGGTCACACAACCTCACGCTACCTGGCGGCTACGATAGGGGTAGGGCTATAGCAAAACTTTTTGATAGGTTGGTAGGAGCCCAACACTTAATACAGCCTACTTTCGTGATTGATTTTCCAGCGTCTTCATCGCCTCTAGCCAAGCCTCATAGAATGAATCCTGAGTATGCTGAGAGGTTTGAGTTATATATTGCTGGCATGGAGTTGGCTAACGCCTTCACAGAATTGAACGACCCAGTGCTTCAGGAAACGTACTTTAAGCAGGAGGAGGAGAGGAGGAAGCTGGGTGATGCTGAAGCACACCCTTATGATTGGGACTTCGTGGAAGCTCTTGAGTACGGGATGCCGCCGGCAGGGGGCTTAGGGTTAGGGATAGATAGGCTAGTGATGATATTTACTGGGCAGACATCAATAAAGGAGGTAATTCCCTTCCCTATGATGATGCGTTCCAGCACTTAATTGAAGTGTTTTCAGGTCTTTGATGCGTTCTTATAATGATTTGAGAAAATATTTTGTCGGTGTGATGACGTGAGGTTAGTGTGTTGGAGGTGTGGTTTTCAGACTGAGTACAGGCCCGGACTGTACGTCTGCGAGCACTGCGGTGAGCCGCTCTTAGTGGATAGTGATTTTCGCGTGTCTTTGAGGGAGGACGGCACGTTAATTCCTAGGGAGTTGAGGCTCGTAACCCTGGGTGAGGGTAGAACACCCTTGATAAAGTCTAGGGAAGGTATCTACTTGAAGCTAGATTACCTCAATCCGTCAGGTTCGTTCAAGGACAGAGGCGCTGTCACAGCGGTTTCAGAAGCTTTGGGTAGGGGTTGTAAGCTGATTATCGAGGATTCCTCAGGGAATGCGGGGATCTCGTACTCTGCTTACGCGGGGCGTGCCGGCATAAGGGCCAGGATTTACGTGCCCTACGACGCGCCGGCGGGCAAGAAAAACATGCTTAGAGCTCTGGGTGCTGAGGTGGTGGAGGCTCCTACGAGGGATGAGGCCGCCAGACTTGCCGTAAACGATCCGGAGGGGTGTTATGTGGGGCACAGAATCAACCCCTACTTCCTAGAAGGGATGAAGGATCTAGCGCTGGAGCTAGTTAGGGAGTTAGGTGAGGTAGACTACGTCGTTAGTCCGCTGGCTAGCGGCACCCTCCTAATAGGTTTGTGGAAGGGTTATATGGAGTTGGTTGAGGTCGGGGTAGCTAAGCGTGTTCCGAGGTTAGTGGCTGTTCAGGCGTGCGGTTATGAGTCGCTCACCAAGTACTACAGACCTTGCGTGAGTGTCTGCAGGTCTAGAGCTCAGCTCCCTGACGGGATTAGGTTGACTGACGCCCCGAGGCTGCAACACGTTGCTAATATCCTTAAGGAATCAGGAGGTTTGTACACGGTAATAGATGACGAGTTGGCGATGCCGTATCTGAGGGAGTTGTGGAGGGAGGGGGTTGTGGCCGAGCCCACGAGCGCTTACGGCTATGCGGTGGCTAGGGAGTTGATGAGGGAGGGAAGTATTTCCGGGAAGGTCGTTGTCATATTAACGGGTAATGGCATCAAGCACGTTTCCGGAGGAATGACTATATGAGTATCGACGTCGCGAGGCTCATTAACGGAGCTCTTAGGAGAGATAAGGCATCGATAAGTAAGCTAATAACTTTGATTGAGGAGAATCCGCTAAACTCTATTTCAGTGATTACTCGGATACCTTACCAGCCTAAGACCGCGCACGTGGTAGGATTCACTGGATCGGCAGGCGTAGGGAAGTCTACGTTAATAAACGCTGTGGCTACTCTGTTAGCTCGTGAGGGTAGTTCCGTGGCCGTCATAGCGGTGGATCCTAGATCGCCTATCACTGGGGGAGCTGTAATGGGTGATAGGGTTAGGATGAAGGACGTGCCTAAGGAGGTGTACGTGAGGTCTATGACGACGCGTGAGGAGGAATCACTACCCTTAAAGACTTTGCTCGCTATTGAGTTGCTTGAGCGTTTAGGGTTTGATTACATAATCTTGGAAACTCCTGGGGCGGGGCAGTTCAGCACGAGGATAATGAGTGTCGCTGACACAATAGTCGTTGTCTTAATGCCTGAGTCAGGTGATGAGATACAAGCTATTAAGGCCGGCATAATGGAGATCGGGGACGTGTACGTAGTGAATAAGGCTGACTTACCGGGGGCTAGCCTAACCTACAATCAAGTACTCTTCGCGTTAGACTCCGTTGAGAAGAAGGGTTGGGTCCCGAAAGTTGTCTTAACGAATGCTCTAAGCATAGCTAGCGTGGAGCCGCTAACGAAAGCTATCAAAGAACACGCGATCTTCACTAGAATGAGCGGGCTCGACCTAGAGAAGAGGACTCTGAGGAGATCTCTAGAACTTTACTTGGTGATAAGCGAGAAACTCAATAAGGTAGTCAGGGAGGTGAGCATGCCGCAAACCAACTTATTCAAGGAATTTGAGAAACTCTTGAAAGACGGTGGCTCACTTAAGGAATTCACTAAGAAGATAAAAGAGGAGATAACGAACAAGATTGACGTGTTGATTACTGAGTAGGTTTGTCCTTAGTTACCATCATATAAAGAAATATATATGTCTGGTTCCTTAATGTTTTGTAGGTTGGGGGCCGTAGTTTAGCTTGGTAGAATGCGGGGCTTGGGTCCCCGTGGTCCGGGGTTCAAATCCCCGCGGCCCCACCAACGAAGTGTTGTGGGGTACCTCAGTTTCGTTAGGTGGGTCCCGAGCTTTTAGGGAGGGGTTTGGATTTCCTGATCTAGGAACTCAGGCCTTCCCTTATATATGGGTCCTATCAAAGTAACGCTTACTTGGTCGTCTTCGTCATATCCCTCTATGTTTTCGTCAACTATTAATATTGCGTTGCCTTTTAAGAGGGTTGACACGATCCCTGACCCTGATAGTCTCAGGGGTTCCATGTAGAGCTCGCTATTCTCGCGGTAAACGACTACTCTAAAGAAGGACTTGAATCCCACGATGTTGGTCACCCTCCTACGCACCCTGACCCTCACGGTGGGTTCCGGTGGTGGGGTGGCTTCCGTGAGCTTCCTTATTAAGGGTTTGACGAACGCTTCAAGACCTACTAAAGCTGCTACGGGGAGGCCTGAAAACATTAGTACTGGCTTACCCTCAATTAAGTATGCTCCAGCAGTCCTACCAGGTCTTAGGTTGATGCCGTGGAAGATTAAGTTCGCGTTCTTAATTCTAGAGAGTGCTTCAGGAACTAGGTCTTTACCGCCGACGGAGGTCCCCCCAGTCGTTATGAGGATGTCGAAGTCTCTTAAAACTCTTGAGACTGTATTAGATATTTCTTCTACGTCGTCAGGCACCACACCTATTAAGACGGGCTCACAACCGAGTTCTTTTAGGTACGCGTATATTAGGGGTCCTGTTGAATTAGGTATCTCACCGCCTCCCCCGGCCAGTAACTCATTCCCGACGTTTATGATCCCTACCCTAGGTTTCTTAAAAACCTTTATTTCCGTGATCCCGGCTTCGATTAATGCGGCCACGTGCCAGGGTCTTACGGTGAGACCTCTCTTAATTATTAAGTCTCCTTTCTTGATGTCCTCGCCAGCCCTACTAACGTTCTTGTATTTTTGAGCAGGTCTTAACACGTAGACGAAGCTTTCTTTCCTGACCGCTTCCTCGAAGGGGATTACCGCGTCCGAGCCTTCCGGCATCGTGGCGCCTGTGAAGACCATGGCCGCCTCCCCGGAGCTAATGGTTAGCTTAGGGGTTTCCCCTGCCTCAACACTCCCGACGATCTTCAGTATTGCTGGGTTGCTCGGTGAGGCGCTCAGCACGTCCAGTGATTTCACTGCGTAACCGTCTAGCGCGGCCCTATCAACGGGTGGGTAGTCTCTCAAACTATACGTGTCTTCAGCAACCACCCTGCCGACAGCGTCCGTGACCAGCACCTTCTCTGATTCAAGGGTTATGTTGACTTGAGTCAGTAGTCTCGAGAGTGCGTCCTCGTATTTCTCGAGGCGTGTGAAGCCTCCTAGTCTCTCCCTACCCATCCACCGCACCCCTAACTACCTAGCTGAGTAGCTTAATGTGTTGTTAAGGTGGTTTATGAGTTCGGTGAGGAGTGGGTCTAGCTCGCCGCAACCGCTTAGGGCTGGATGTGTTAAGTCTACTCTTAACGGCGTGATGACTACGTAGCCCTCACTCAAGTAGTGTGAGTCCGTGCCTTCCTCAGTGATCTTATCACCGACTAACCAGTAATACCTCCTCCCCCTAGGATCCACCCTACTCTCGAATCTCTGGTAGAACCTCAGTCTCTGAGTCCTGGGCATGACCACCCCCTTAAAACCGGATTTAGGGATGTTTACTGATATGGTGTCTACCCCGTTAAACCATCCCTTACTCGCGATGAAGCCTACTACAGCCTCTATTATTCTCCTTACCTTAGAAGAGTATCGAGGCTCTATTAATTCATCATCGCTCTCTACGTCAGCTGAGAAAGCGACTGAGGGGATTCCCAGCAAGCCCGCTTCCAGCGCGGCCCCTATAGTGCCTGAGTAGAGGATGTTTTGTGATGACGTGTTCTCACCTACGTTCACTCCTGAAACTACTAGGGATGGTTTATAGTCGAGTATCTGTAGGGCGGCGTGCACTGCGTCTACCGGGGTCCCGTTTATTACGTAGACTTTAGTACCGTGTATTAAGAGTTCTCTCAGGAATAGGGGTTTGTGCAGTGTTAGTGAGTGAGCGCCTCCTGACTTAGGTATTTCGGGAACTATAGCCAGTACCTCGCCGAAGGAAGATAGTGTGTGGTAGGTCAAGGGTAATGCTTTAGTCACGAATCCGTCATCATTAACTAGCAAGAACTTCAAGACGGACTACCTCACTCAAATTATTTAATCCTTTAAAATAGAAAATAAATGCGAGGATGTGGGTACGTGGTTTGCGGCATAATAGGTATAACTGCCGAGGAAGGGTTTTCTCAAGAACCTCTCGGCAAGCTGATTAAGGAAGCTTTGAAGAGGCTTGAGTATAGGGGGTATGACTCAGTAGGCTTAGCGGTGATAACTGGGGAGGGGATGCTCAAGATTAGGAAGTCTAAGGGTATGATAGACGCAGTGTCTCAGAAACTGGGTTTTGACCTTATTTCAGGGTTTAACGGTATCGGGCATACTAGGTGGGCAACGCACGGTAAACCGAGTGATGAGAACGCTCACCCACACACCGATTGCTCAGGTCGTGTGGCTTTGGTACATAACGGGATTATAGAGAATTACAAGAAGCTTAAGGAGTTCTTAATTAGTGAGGGTCATAGATTCGCTTCGGACACAGATACTGAGGTAATCCCGCACTTGGTAGAATCCTTTAAGAGGAAGGGGCTTAGCACCTACGAGGCATTCAAGAAGACCGTTGAGTTGTTGGAGGGGGCTTACGCTCTAGCAATGATAGACTTGGATGATCCTAGAAAGGTCTTCTTCGCCAAGAAGATGTCGCCCCTGATAATAGGCTTAGGAAATAAGGGTAATTTCGTCGCGAGTGATGTGGTGGCTTTCTTAAACCATACTAGGAGGGTGATCGTGTTAGTTGATGGTGAGGCAGGCTACATCACGCCGAGTGAGGTAGTTATTGAGAGGATGGTGCGGGAGGGGGGCTCGGTGAGGTGGTTCCCGGTCAACGTGGAGCGTAGGGTTAGGGTTGTTGAGTGGAGTCCTGAAATGGCTTTGAAGGGAGGGTATGATTTCTTCATGCTTAAGGAGATCCACGAGCAGCCGTACGCCCTAGCCTCCACGTTGAGCGCTGCTGACGAGGCTGTAAGCGACGTGGCTAGAGTGCTTGCTAGGTCTGAGAGGGTTTTATTGCTCGGTGCCGGAACGTCCTATCACGCCACGCTAGTGACTGCTCTCCTACTCAGGAAATACGCTAACTTATGGGCTGAGGCCTTCATAGCCTCGGAGAGTCGTTGGTGGTTTGACACGCTGGGTAGGGGCGACGTAGTCATCGGGGTTAGTCAGTCGGGGGAGACCATAGATACTTTGAGGGGGATTAGGGAAGCTAGGGAGAGGGGTGCTCTAACCATCGCGGTAACTAACGTGGTGGAGTCCGCCATAGCTAGGGAAGCTGATATGGCCATGTATATTAGGGCGGGGCCGGAGATAGGTGTAGCCGCTACCAAGACCTTCACGTCGCAGGTAGCGCTCCTCTCATACCTAGCTATCAAGACCGGTGAGTTGAGGGGGGTTTTGAAGTCTTCCGCCGCCGCCAACGCGTATAAAGCCCTGCGTGAAACCCCTGAGGTAGTGGCGGGGATTCTGAGGGAGAGTGAGAGACTGGCTTCGTTACTGGCTGATAAGATGAGTGTTAAGAATAGCGCGTACTATCTTGGGAGGGGTCTCGGGTTACCTGTCGCTATGGAGGGAGCGCTTAAGATGAAGGAGATCGCGTACGTGCATGCTGAGGCGTATCCTGCGGGGGAGTCGAAACACGGTCCTATAGCTCTGGTGGAGGAGGGTTTTCCGGTGGTGTTCGTCGTCTTGAGTAAGGAGGAAGAGGAGTTGATAAAGAGTAATATTGAGGAAATGAAGGCTAGGGGTGCTTACGCGATACTGGTCTCACCTAATAACGCTGAGGAAGCCTTATCGTTAGCGGACTTCAGCTTCGTGATGCCCGCCCTACACGAGGTAGCTTCAGCAACCTCGTACGTCGTGCCCCTACAGCTACTAGCTTACTACACGGCCGTTAAGAGAGGCTTAGACCCTGACAAGCCCAGGAACTTAGCGAAGACTGTCACGGTGTTTTAAGACGTCACAACCCTCTCTTCTCGCATAAGTCTTCTACTGGGCATTCTGAGCATCTGGGGTTCCTGGCCTTACATACGGTCCTCCCGTGAAGTATTAGCACGTAGTGGGTTGTTAGGAGCTTGTCGGGCGGTACCTGACTCATGACTAAGGACCTTATCTTATCGTAACTCTCTGTTCTCTTGCTTATCACTCCGAGTCTGTAGAGAATTCTCCTTATGTGCGTGTCTATGGGGAAGGTAGGTACTCCGCGCACGCTAGCTAAGAAGACGTCAACTGTTTTCGGCCCTATTCCGCGTATGGAGGATAACCTCTCTCTTAACTCATTCACGTCTAGACCAACTAACTCCTCCTCGCTTAGGGTGGATACTAAGTTCTTGATGGTCCTGGCTTTAGATCTGTAAATGCCTGCGGGCCTTATCAGCGACTCCAGCACTCTTAAGTCGGTGCTACCTATCTTCTCCGCCGTTACCCTGCCGCCGTAATAATTCAGTAGGTTTTCTAGAGCTTTCCACGCGTTCTTGTCTGTAGAGTTTTGCGAGAGTATTATCCCTATTAACGATTCTAGGGGGGTTAGGGAAGCTCTCCTAGCTCTCGTGGGTATGAATGAGTCGTCTTCTAGCATGATTGAGTACTTAGCGATTAACTTATCCGCTATCAGCTCTAAATCCTTCCTCAACCCCCTCACCTGCCGGTCTCTGAGCGATTACCTTGGTTTTCTTCCTTGACTTCAGGAAGCGGAGGGTCGTTATCGTGACTGCCGCTACGGAGACCGCGAGAATCGCGTAGATCAGGATCTCGTAGAGACCTAAGGCTCGCTCCCTAACAATTATCTCGTTGAGTATCTCCTTGTTAGCTTTGTGGAGTTCTATGGTTATTGAGTCCTCGACTAAGTTTGTTGTGTTACCTAAGCTCTGGTAGGTTGTTTTAGTCATGTAAGCCTTGAAGAGAATCCCGTACTTGCAGTCGTAGTAGGCGTTGCCGCTACCTAAGCTGGTGGAGACTAATACAGCAAAGCCTTCTATGTAGGTGTTCGCTATGGGGATCCTGCTGCAAGTACTCGTGGTTACCTCACGTAGTATGGGGAGCAGGAACACGGTGTTCACGAAGTTTATGGCGGCGCTCTTAACTAGGGTAAGGTTATACTCTAGTAAAGCGTTCTTCGTGATAAAGTCCGTGTAGTTGCTGAGGATCCAGTAAGTAAGTCCTCCTATACCTACCCACTCAGAACTACTTAAGGTTAGATATATTGCTGATCCGGGAAACCTATACCCCTGAACAATTACGTGTGTGTTGTTGACTGCCTTAATTCTGACGAGGTATTCCTGCCTCACACTATAACTCATTGGGAAGCCGCTAACGTTAGATATCTTGACATCCCTGGTTACGTTATACGTTAATATGATGTCGTTGTTCGTTATAGACATTAATCTCTCGAATGTTTGGGTTTGAGCATGTAGTGCGGGAGTCGCGATCAGGCATTGAGTGATGATGACGCTCAGGAGGGTGAGGTAGTAAATAGCTGGTGCAGGGCTTCTCTCACTCAACTCGATACCCCCTCATAAAGGCATTATAGCATTAAAAACTGTGATTAATGCTTCGATCGTGATCAACCTCTTACACCGTGTACGATCTCGAGAGTAGCCACTCGTTGCCTATGTAGACTTCCCTCAACCCCGAGTCACGAGCTATTTTCAAGGCCTTGATAGCGTGGTCGTAGCTGGTGGTTGGTAGGTCTCTCATTAAGTGTGTTGGGTGGAACGCTAATAACACGTACGGTATGCCGGGGTCCACGCTAGCGAGGTAGGTCGCTATGTTCTCTACCTCACGAAGGTCGACGTATCCCGGGACTAGGAGGGTGCTCACGACTAGTAGAGGGGGTTCCTCCCTCAAGCCCCTTAACTCGCTGACTAACCGCACGTTACGCTTTAGTCTCTCAACCGCTTTAGCGCCGTTAACCCCTGTGAGTGCTTCGTAGATTGCTGGATTCCAGGCTTTCCAGTCTATCTTGACTATCCCGCCAGACTCAAGACTTAGTCTAGCCATCTCACGCATGATTGCCGGGTTCTGGAGGCCGTTGGTTTCCCAGCACACCCTCTTCACCTGGCCTTCGGAGTTCTTCAGTATTTCTCTGGATGCCGCTACGGCGTGGGGGGAGTGGGGTCCTGGGTCACCGCCGAAGTAGCAAACACACGTTACTTCAGGGCTTGAAGCCGCTTCCACGAGTTCTTTGAGGCTGAATACCCTCCTAGCTCTCCCCCTAACACTCTCTGACGCTAGTTCCTTATGCTCGTAGTTCTGGCAGAATAGGCAGTCTAGTGAGCAACCGCCGAAGAAGACGGCTAGGTTGTAGTGTCCTGTCTCAACGCTCGGCGTCTTAGTGTACTTCGGGTACCCCCTGCTCGTGTTCGCGGGGCATACGGGTCCTGCGACGCAGTTTGTTGGGTGTGGGTCAAGATACCATAAACCCAGCGCTTTATCAAGCCCTAACTTAAACCTCATTGAGCCCCCTACGTTACCCCACAAGCCGCAGAAGCCTACCTCGCCTTCCCTCAGCTGGCACTCGTTGACGCATATGTTGCACTGCCTGAAAACACCCTCACTAACTCTGGGAGGGGTTGCCGGGAGTCCTAAGCTATCCCTAAACCTCACATGCTTAGCTCTGCTAAACTCGGGGACCTCGCCCAAGCTCCTCAAACAATCGCCGCAGATAGATAGAGAGGAGCTAATAGTGTTGGATTCCTTACCACATACTAAGCACTTACCCATCACTCAACCCACCGAGACCGACTCAGGCAAGACTGACCTGGTATGGGGATGCGCCCCCCACAGAAAATATCTTTACGTGCCTTATTAGTTAGTTCTAACGCTTAAATACCTGACGTGAACTCTAATGTTGGTGTTGGCAGGTGCTGAGGGCTCAGAGGCAGTCGGTATATCGTGTGAGGAAGGGTGGGGGGAGTGTTGTGGTCGAGCATTATAGGACGCCTGACGGGAAGAGCTTCGTGGTAGTGCATAAGACTCTTAAGGGGTCTTACAAGCTCGGTGAGGAGGAGGAAGAGTGGGATTTGCTGGAGTTGAGTGATTTTAAGGAGGTTAAGGATGCTGAGGTGGATTACGAGGCCTTACCACCGGAGATTAGGAAAGCGATCTCCGAGGTCTATAGGTGATTGAGTACCTCAATCCTCGGCGTTGTTGGTTTGGGGCTTGGTTTGCTCGAATATTCTTGAGAGTATTGTGTCGTTTATCTCGTACGTGATTTTAGCTACCTTCATGACGTAGTCGTCCGGGGGTGTTGTCTTAGGTAGTCCTATCTCTAGTGAGAGTAGTTGCTTCCTTATTTCTTTCTCGATCTTATTCTTTATTATTCCCTGACTTATTTCCTCAGCTAGCTTGACTGAGATGACGAACTTCGTGAATCTCCTTATAGCTTCACTGAATTCCGGGAAGGCTTGGTGTGCTTTCTTCAGCACCCTCACGACGCTCTCGAATGGTTCGAAGTCTAGGTGGTAGAGTGTTAGCGCGTATCTCAGGACCCTCGTTATGTAGGACTCGTCGATGTTGCCGGCGAGTGACTGGATTTCTTCCCGCACGGTTTCCGGGGATGTGTCTCGGGTGAGTAGTAGGTAGGCGTCCTCATAAGTTAACTCCTTACTGAATACCTTACTCATTAACTCCTTGAACTCGCTATTCACTCCTAGTCCTCTAGTGGCTATTACGTAGAGGCTGATCATTTCTTTCTCGTATATGTCTTCAGGTTTTGACGCGCCTCTGAAGGGTTCTACGTTGGCGTTCTCTAAGTATTTCTTGAGTAGCTGGATAGCTAATTCTCTTGTTGGGTTATCGCTGCTTATTAGGTCGCTTAAGGCGTTGACGTACGCCTTCACTCTCTTCCTCTTCGCGTTCATTGGGGATCACCTGATTAACTTCGGCACCTACCGTAGTTAACATAAGCCGGGTTTTAAACCTTGCTAGTTCTTGCCGAGCCCCTCCCCTACCTTACGTGGTGTTTTGGCTGGCTTCAGTAACTCATGAATTCTATGGTGGTGTTTGGGGCGTCGAAGTCTATTATGAGTAAGCCCTCGTCAAGTCTTGAGTGGGTTAATCCCTTACCAGCTATTAAGGTTTCTTGAGGTAGCTCTGTTAGTCTCGCTCTATATGAGATGAGGTAGGCTTTCTCGTAGGGTATTCGAGGTCTTAAGACGCTCACCTCGTACACGGCCGGTGTTTTGTGGGTGGTGTTGGTTAACTTAATTAAGACATGCTCTTCCCTGTTCACGTCGTAGGGGCCTAGAAGCCCTCTCTCCTCACCGCAGTCGAGGATTCTGAGGGTGTATTTAATTCCCTTAAACTTTCCTTGAGTAAGCTTCCTCGTCAAGATCCTCGCGTGAGGTTCGCTCGGGATTAACTCACCTACCACCAAGACCTCTTCTAAGGCCTCAGTGGGTGAGAGGCTCTCCGTGACCCCCTCCTTCCTCAGAGCCCTCAGCACCTCATAACTACTTACCCGACCCTCAGCACAGACTAGGTCTATGTCTGATCCCGCAGTATAGTAGCCGCCGAGTAAGCTACCGCTCAAACCACACTTAAGACCGTACCCACTCAATAAATCAATGAATTCTAGTGTCGCGGCGTGCAGACGGCTCAAGCCCTCACGCAGCACCTCCCGCGACTCAGCACCCCTCACGTACTCAGATACTTCCTCACGAGGCACTACGGGAACAACCTTCCCAAACTCACTCAAGAACCTCATGTAGTGCCTGTAATACCTCCCCATAATCTCGTAAGCCTCACCAAGCCTCTTCACCCTCCTACCCTCAAAAACCCTGATAACAGCGACAACCCCGTCGAGCGGGTGATGACATCCCTTAACCACCCATAAGCTACCATCACGTAACCTAATCAAGTCACCCTCGGCAAGTTCTTGAGGAGGGTTCAGTGCCGGGTCACCGCCGGAAACTCACTCCATCGATTTTTGGGAGGGCCTTAAGTCTGACCTCCTCTCTAAATGTGTGGGGCTTCTGGTTCTCGGAGGGTTGTTAGTGAGTTTGTTGGGATTTCATTGCTCATACCAAGGTTCTTCCGCGACTACCTTGCCGTTCCAAGGACAGTAACGCTTAACTACGTTAAGCCAGTAATTCAGCTCGGACTCCACGAACGACGGCATCCCATCACATAACTCTATCGTTGCGTCAGCAACCTCCACTGTGTCAGGGTCTAGATGCCAGCTCCAGGGCTTATTAAAACCCCCATCACCAGCCCTGAGCTCGCCGATCACGATTCCGCTTCTCTCACCCCGCAACAGACTCCTCAAAGTATCAGCTATTGCGGGATCCTTCACCAAAACCTTAAACTTCTCACCGTTGACGTCCACAACGAATAACCATCCAGAAGCCTCCCTCGGCCGCCACCAAGACACATATAAATAACCTAAAACTATCACAACAACCAACACAACCAAAACAATCACTACCCTACTCCCCAACCCAACACACCAACAACATCTTGCCTACGCTACATATAAATACGTACGTATTGATTTACAACCTGAAAGCCTCGCTCTTTAGGGTGGGGAGGAGGTCGGTTGATTACTGGGTGATGGGTGAATAGGTATTTAGGTGGTTGAGGGTGAGTTTATTGCCTGATTTATTTTCTTAGTAGTCAATTATTTCATGGGTGTTTTAAAGGTATGGTTAGTTGGATTCACGTGATATCTGCTGGGACGTCTGTTTTAAGGAATTTTATTAGGGATAATGCTGAGCGGGCTAGGGAGTTAGGCATTAGTGAGTGGGGCTTTATTGGTTTTGATCACCCTGATCAAGTCAGGGCTCAGGCGTTAGCTACGCGTAGTAGTCAGGTTTTCAGAGATCTTTATGGGTATGTTTCTTCGAGGCCTCAGAGAGCTTCTGCTGAGTTAAATGCTTTCTTGAAGGCTGTGAGTCTCTTTAATCATTCTCCCCCTAGTGAGGTCGGTATCTACTTATTCAGTAGTGATACGGGTACTGGATACTTATCTGCTTCCATAGTCTTCGAGTTTCTGAGGAGTCAAGGTTATCGCATGCTTTCTGACGACCCTATCAGGATTAAGGGTCTCGGGAGGAACTTACTGAGTTTTGAGGATTCTCTCATTGATTTAATAGAGAAGGTGGTGATTAAGATTCTGGAATGGAATTCCAGAGGGTATAAAGTTTATCTAAACCTAACCGGGGGGTTCAAGCCTGAGAGTGCTTACCTGCTGTTGGCTGGTGCCCTAGCCGGGGCTCGGAGAGCTTACTACATACACGAATTATTCGAGGACGTGGTCTTCATACCTCTCCCTAAGCTAGCCATAGATAAGAAACTAACTAACTTGATAGGGAAGCTACCTAACCCCTACCAAACGTTCAGTGAGTCGGAGCTTGAGGAGTTGTTGAGGGGTGAGGGGCTGGACTTGATAGAATTGAGGGATAGGGGTTTGGTGTATGAGGGGGAGCCTGCTTTCAGGAAGTACGTGGTGAAGCTTGTTAGGGAGTTGGTAAGGGACGGGGCTTAAGGTAGTTTAAGTGCTGAGAGTATTTCATCGAGGTTGGTTTCCTTAACGTACTTAAGACTTAAATCGCTGTCCTCGCTGCATACCTCGACTAAATCGCTCTGAAGTCCGGCGTGCGCGATTAGTATTCTTTCGTTAGGTGTTCTACTACCTTGAATGCCGTAGAGTTCGTTGAGGCGAATGCAGTTCTTGATTTTCTCTTTCCGTATCTCGATCTGGCTTACTTCGTTGGATATTATGTACGTATACGCTTTATTAACGTTGACGTAGATTTTCTCGTTGATGTCTTTTAATCCGTCTAAGGTGGGTTTCGTGTTTCTGGCTATCTCGCAGGCGCTGTGTGCTAGTAGTACGTAGTAGATTGCTCTTGGGTCGATGCCGAAGTTGTGGGTTACGCTCTTTTCTTCGGGTTTTATGTGTGTTTCCTTGATCCACGTACTCATGACTTCTTCTAGGGGATTTATTAGGTTGGTGTAGTGAGTGCTTTGACATAGTTCTAGTAGAGCGAGTGGTAGGGGGTAGTATATTGTTTTAATGATTTTCTTGACGTGATTCATTAACTCGTTTGTTTTCTTACGTAGGTTTTCTAATCTGCGGTCACTTGTTTTTAGTAGGTGGTTAGGGAATTCAGGCAGTGTTATGAGGCTGAACGCGTTCTCGTATATGGTGTTGATGTTGAGTGGTTTCCCGGATTTTGTTGATGGATCTGAGTTAAGTGCTTTCACAACGACTTTTTCTACTTCATGCTTGAGGAGGGCTAGAGATGCGAGCATTTGTGCGAGTATCATTATCTCGGAAGGCATGAAGTTCACGCCGTGGCTTAAATCGAGTATGATCTCGTCGTAGCAATTACTTAAGACCTCGCGACCCAGCTTATGAAGGGTTACCGCCATGAAATCTGTGGAGGAGTGAGAACCGCTGAAGCGCCACTCACCGCCGGGACTGCCTAGAGCCGGGCCGACCACCACGTCTATATCTCCCTTAATACTTAAGCAATCAAGCACACACCTCGACAAACCATCATTAATCTTCAGTAGGTCTCCATAATCTCCAATCAGGGAAAAGCCTATCTCTTCATGACACTCAGCATAACACTCACAACACCTACTACACTCCTCACCACGTCTCCTACCACTCCCCCAATCCATAAGACTATCAAGAACGACTAAGAAGACCTTAGTTTTCTTACTCAAATCACTGAAAAACCTTAAAATTGGTTCGAGAGTAGTGCAAGACTCCACAGTATCTGCGTCCTCTCCAACACGGTACTTGAAACTCCTCCAAAAAACAGGATTACCCCACGAGGAAATAATCAACCTACCACAACCCAAGATCACACCTTCAAGAATATCTTGTTACTCGATAAATAAAATACGACCCACGATACATACCCCACACCTCATCCACGTACTAAAAACTCAGCGTCCAGCACAGATTCTCGCCAGATATGCTTGAGCCTCGAAATTCATAGAACCCTATACTGGGTTCCAACAACTCACCCGAGAGTCGTTAGTATGTCACGTGTAGCTTTCTAGCCGATCCCACACTAGCGGGATGATTC
>CAYZXH010000022.1:0-6216 GCA_964482405.1 uncultured Desulfurococcaceae archaeon
CGGGGAGGAGGTCAGTTGAGTTCAGAAGAAACGCTCAGATGGTTTTTCAGGATCCTCACACATCGTTAAATCCTAGAATGACTATAGCAGAAACTTTGCTAGAACCGTTAAGAGAGCATAAAGTCCAGCTAAACGATTACGAAGAGTATTTAATCAAGGAAATGGAGAGTGTTGGTTTGGGCTCAGAACACTTGTATAGGTATCCTCACGAGCTTTCAGGAGGTCAGAAACAGAGGGTTGCGATATTAAGAGCTATAATCTTAAGACCTAAATTAATAGTACTTGACGAGCCTACCTCAGCTCTAGACGTGTCTGTTCAGGCACAAATACTCGAATTACTGAAGGATCTACAAAGAAACCATAACTTAACCTATATATTCATATCACACGATATCTCAGTAGTTAAATACATGAGTAACAGAATAGCGGTGATGTACTTAGGGAAAATAGTGGAGATAGGGAACTCTCAAAAACTCTATGAAAAACCTCTCCACCCCTACTCAGTTATGTTGCTTTCATCAATTCCAATACCGGACCCGTTAGTCTCTCGAAGCCGGAAGAAGATAATACCTCAAGGCGAACCTCCATCCCCAATAAATCCACCCCCTGGATGTAGGTTTCACCCTCGATGTCCTTACTCCATGGATATATGCAAAGCTAAAGAACCCCCTCTAACGGAGGTTGAGCCGGGATATTACGTAGCTTGCTGGCTTTATACACACGGCTAATTCTACATCAAAAATATTTTGTAAGAGTTCTGCTGTAATCAAATAACCTTATTATTGTATGCGTACATAACATTATTAGGTGATAGGTAATGAACGTGTTGGTTACAGGCGCTTCGTCAGGTATTGGGAGGGCTTTAAGTATTGAGTTCTGTAAGGAGGGTAGTAAGGTTTTGGGGATTGGGAGGAGTGTTGAGAGACTTGAGGAGATTAAGAACGCTTACAATGACTGTTTCGATTACTTAGTTCTTGACTTAAGTGATGTTAGGAGTGTGAGATCCGTTGTAGCCGAGGTTACGAGGAAGTTCGAGGTTTTAGACGTGTTAGTGAATAACGCGGGTTATGGATTATACAAGAACTTACTTGATGTAAGTATTGATGAGATGATTAGTATGACTTTAGTGAATTTCGTCACGCCGCTAGCGTTAGTTAACGAGCTCTTACCTCTTATGAGGAGGGGGTCCACGGTGGTCAACGTAATAACTGCGGGCGTGCACGTCTTAATGACTAAGCTACCTCTTTATGGTGCGACGAAGATAGCGTTACATTATGCTTCGGAAGCTCTACGTAGGGAGTTGAGAACTAAGGGAATACACCTACTCAGTGTTTATCCAGGCGTTGTCAGAACTAGCTTTCACTCTAGGGCTGGTTTAAGTGATGTTAGAGGAGGTATGTCTCCTGAGGAGGTAGCTAAGAAGATAATTAAATCTATTAAGTCTAGGAAGAAGCGTGTCTATATACCTGGTTATTTAGAGGTAGCGCGTGTTTTCCTAGGCCCTCATCTACCAGCTCTCTACTAATACTTGCTTCACGCTCATTGCTTATGAATGAAGCCAACAGCTTCTTCCAGTGTCGAGAAGCCCTTTCTCTCAAGCCAGTTCTCAAGCTCCTTCAGTAAGTTACTCACGTGCTCCCTAGGGCTCCTAACTGTCATCAAGGAAGTCACTAACTGGACTGCTCTAGCCCCGGCTAATACGTACGAAGCTATGTCACCCCAGTACCTGATACCGCCGCAACCTATTATCTCCGCTTTATACTCTCTGTAAGTGTCGTGAACAGCTCTTAACCCGATGTAGAGTATTGGCGCCCCAGAATACCCCATATTACTGGATGAAAGACTGTAGGAGAGCTTCTCAGGATCTATAGAAACCACCTTGACGGAGTTTATCAAGGTCACGGCTCTAGCCCCTCCTTCAAGAGCTTTCCCCACCATGTGGATCAAGCTGTTTCTGAAATCAATCCCTAACTTAGCTATAATAGGCAGTCTCACAGTGCTTGAGACGTCCCTCACCACCTCATACACTGCTTGCAAGTCCGGCAACGAGTTAAGACCGTAACCTGACGTGGTAGGGCAACTCAAGTTAAGCTCGACGGCGCTAGCCCCGGCTTCCTCAGCTATGGAGGAAACCTCCAGATATTCTTCGAGGGATCTACCTCCAACACTAACTATCACAGGTACGCCACAGCTTTTCGCTTCCTGAACTAACTCGTGGATATGTGTAGCTCCCGGATTAGGTAAACCCATAGAATTGATGACGGCTCCTAAATCACTCAAGTATAGAATATTCGGCGGTTTATTCATGACCCTCGGATAACGAGTGATTGTTTTAGTGACTATCGCTGCCAGACCCCAAGAGCACATTATTCTTACTTGTTGACTAGTACTACCTAAAAGACCGCTACCGTTCATCACAGGATGACGTAAGCTTAAACCACATACCCTACTACTTAACCTCACATAAAATCACCTCAAACCAGCGAACGTTATAGTAAACTCAATGAGGTCTTATAAAGCTTTCTACTGAAACCCCCGCGAACATCACGCTTTAAAAATAACATAATTTAAACCGTCAAACGAGAATTTCTTGAAGCATTGGTTTAAGAATTACAGATAGTCACAGAGATTTATGATTTATTTTCTTGAGCAGTATTCTATAATGAAGGTGTGTGCGGTGAAGGAGAAAATCTTACTAGTAGTTTTGATTGGTTTAGTTGTCGTCAGTGTTTTCTCAACCCCGTTGAGCTTGGTGAGAGCTGAGAGGAAGCCTCTTAACGTGGTCATAGTTTGGCATTATCACCAACCATGGTATTATGGAAGCAACGACTCTTACTTCATCCTGCCTTGGGTTAGAATGCATTCGGTAGGTAATTACTATAAGATGGCTTTGATACTGAGTAAGTATCCTGAAGTTAAGGCTACTTTCACGTTCTCTGGCTCACTCCTCCACCAATTACTGAACGCAGTGAACGGTGTCATGGACCTAAGGCAAATAATATCTTGGAAGATAGTTAACGAGACGGCAACCACTAAAGAACTTTTCGAGATGTTGAGGATACCGGGGGGTTTCTTCGACATTAACTGGGCTAACATACTGGAGCTCTCGCCTAGATTTAAGGAATTAAGGAGTAAGGCTCAAGCAGCTTTCACAAAATACGCTGGTCTTCCGGAAGAGGAGATGATAGCTAAGGTAGTTAGTGAGTTTACTAGGCAGGACTTCATAGATCTAGCGACTCTCTTCAACTTACTCTGGATAGATCCGGAGGTAATGAGTAGTGAGTACCCTGAGTTAGCGTCTTTGAGGGTGAGAGCCTTAACTCAGACGAGCCCGTCTTTTACTGAGAGTGAGTTGGCCTTAGTTCTCAGCAAGCACGTGGAGATAATGAGTAAGATAATACCTAAGTATAGAGAATTGCTTAATTCGGGTCAGGCAGAGCTTATTCCAGTACCTTACTCACACCCAATAGCCCCGCTTCTAGCCGACCTAGGCTGGCATGACGATTTAAGACTGCATGTCAGGAAGTCGTTAGAGCTCTTCAACACTTACTTTGGTTACAGCCCCCTAGGTGTCTGGCCTGCGGAGCAAGCTGTTAACGAGGAAGCGCTGAGTGTGTTTAGTGAGTACGGTATTTCATGGTGTGTGACTGACAGGAACGTGTTAGAGTTAAGCGGTGTTGACGTAACGAAACCTGAGAATTACTTGAGGCCTTGGAGAATAGATTTCAACACCACATCCTTCTACGTGTTCTTCAGAGACCCTGACTTAAGCAATAGGTTAAGCTTCACGTACTCGGGGATGGAGACTAGTGCAGCTATCGAGGATTTAAGGAATTACATACTGAGCATAGCTTCCGAGAATACTGACGAGAGTAGCGTCGTGGTCGTGGCTTTAGACGGGGAGAACCCGTGGGAGAGTTACAGAAACTTCGGCGATGACTTCTTAAACTCTCTTTACTCCACCCTCACGGAACTACAGGAGCAAGGCTACATAGTCACCTTAACCCCCTCCGAGTACTTAAGTCTGTATAGAGAGAGGAGTCCCCGACTACCACTAACTACTCAGAAATACCTTGACTTAGCAGGGAAAGACATATCCCACATAACGACTTACGAGTCACTACCTACTAGGGAACTTCAGGCAAGAATAGCTGAGAGTTCTTGGAGCGGCAGAGACGCTAGATTAAATACTTGGATAGGTGATAAACAAGAAAACGTTGCTTTAATGTGGTTAGTTAAAGCTAGAAACGACGTATTGTCTAGGTACGGCGTCTCAAGCCTTAATGAATTAGCTGATGTAGATCCGGTAGCTGCAGAGGCTATCTTAAGAGCTCAGGCAAGTGACTGGAATTGGTGGTATGGTGGAGAGTGGGGTCCTGTAGGCAGGTTCGACATAGTGTATAAGTATTACTTGTCTGAAGCCTACAAGTCCTCAGGCATTCAGCCACCGCCTTACCTAAACGCTACTTTCCTCCCCGACGGCGTTCCCGCAGGATTAATTAACGCACAATCACCACCATCCTTAAGAATCAAGCCAGTGAATTACTTAATACCTGACTCAGAACTAGACCGCGTGTTGGAAGTCATCATAGCTCATGAAGTGCTAGATAAGGTTATCATAGGAGTTGATAGTGATTATATGTATGTGAATTTCCGAATTAAATCACCTGATGATTCGCCATACTCAGTAGTTCTCTACCTGAGTAATCCTAAAAGAAGTTACTCACCGTGGGTCAGGGGCTACAACGTGTTCCCAATAAACGCCACGAGGGATTTAGGCGTAGCTATAGCTAGTGCGATAGTTATCAAAATATCTAGAGAAGCTTTAACGGATCCTCTTAGCAGGGCGGTCATTACCTATCAAGCAAGTGGTAACGAGTCATACTATCCTTCCTACGTTGACTACTATAACATGTTAGTTAGTGATGACGATATCTACGTAACACTAGGTGTTAAGTGGGTTAGTCTAGGCCTGGAAGTCGGTGATGTAACATATTTGGCGGTAGCGCTCTACGTTAACAACTCCTTAGAAGCTTACTCAAGTAGGTTAGGGAGTGTTTACTTCATTAGGGTGCCTAGACCTCCAGTAGCTCCTGGAGCTAACTTAATAGCGGAATTCACGGATCCCGAGAAAGATGATAAAGGTGCTGGAACATACGTCTACCCATTAAACAAAGTGTTCGTGCCTGGAGTCTTCGACCTACTTAAGTTTAACGTGCTTGACATCGGCGATAAATACCTCCTAACTTTTGAGGTGAGGGAACTAGGCGGTAATCCGTGGGGAGGGCCTAACGGCTTCAGCATGCAGTTCTTCCACATATACTTAGACACTGACAACGTCCCAGGTAGTGGCAACATAACCACCTTCGGATTATGGGTTAGCGTAGACCCGGAGTATGCTTGGGAAGTAGCGTTACTCATAGGTCCTGGATGGGCCGGGGGCAATAACGTCATATACCCTAACGGCACGAACATAGCTAACGCTATGAGCATCTACGTAGAACAACCTAACAAGATTATGGCGGAGGTACCTAAGCAATTAATACCCGTTATTAAACAGCCTAGTGAGTGGGGGTGGGTCGTAGCACTGACTTCATGGGACGGTTACGGAACCAACAACATAAGGTCTTTCTCCATAGACCCAAGTGAGTGGAATTTCGGTGTAGGGGCTCAGAACGCTATAGGGGTTGCCGCAGGAGTCATACCCAGGATAGTGGACCTGCTAGCACCAACACCTGAAGCCCAGTACACCCAACTCTCCTCCTACAGCGTGGACGTGGATACGTTGGTCGGAACCCCTGCTAAAATCAAGGGAGTCAGACCGGCGATGCAAGCCCCGCAACAACCAACGACCGTGACGGAAACAATTACCAAGACAGAGATGTCAAGCACTACTTTCACGCTAACGGAAACCGTGGCAACTCCGCAACTAATTACTGACTGGAATATGGTGATTTTAGGAGTGATTGCGACAGCAGTAATTCTAGGTGTAGTGTTCTTTGTGTTGATTAGGCTCTTCTTAAAGAAGGAGCAATAAATTCAATGATTTTTAAGCTTAAATATAGTATTTTTTCTTGAGGTGATTTGCTTGGGTAGTGGTATTAATAAGACTCTCGCTATAGTTATAGGTGTCGTGATCTTAATAGCTGTTGTAGGGATTATAATCTACATGACTAGCCAACCAACAACAACCCCGACAACCACGCCAACCACAAC
>CAYZXH010000022.1:6316-26922 GCA_964482405.1 uncultured Desulfurococcaceae archaeon
ACAACACCTGTTGAGTATAAGTTAAAATTTGGTGATTTAGAAGTAACTGTTACTAAAGAGATCTACGAGGTGGCTCAGAAAGCTAAGAATAGGCAGATAGACGTTACGATTACTTTCTGGGTTTCTATGATGCCTTTCGAGGAAGACGTGATTAGGAATATAATCGCGAACTTTACTGCCGAGTATCCTGGCATAAAGGTTGATTTAGTTCACAAGGATGGTATGAAAGATGCTTATCAAACTCAAGTAGATATTGGGAGAGGTCCTGACCTACTTACTTGGGCGCATGACTGGACTGGAGAGTTTGCTGACGTTCCCACGATCGTTCCCTTAGATCAGTACTTAACTAGTGATATACTGAATCAGTACGTCGACTCCGCACTCAAGGCAGCGTCTTACGATAACAAGATATGGGGATTGCCCTGGGCAGCCGAGACAGTCGCTCTAGTATGTAATAACGCGTTAGTAAGTAAGATTCCGGAAAACTTTGAGGAATTAAAGAATATAATGCAGCAATATCATAACCCAGCTGCAGACAAGTACGGCATTTCTTACCAAGTCGATCCTTACTTCGTTTCCGCGTGGGCACACGCTTTCGGAGGTTACTACTTCGATGACGCTACTAAGAGACCTGGAGTTAACTTAACTGAGACCGTGACTGGTATAAAGTTCTTCTACGAAAATGTTTACGTATACCTGTATCAAGGCGACTTAGGTCATGATGCTCAATTAAACTTATTCTTAACGGGTAAAACACCGTGTATAGTCACTGGTCCTTGGGATATTAAAGCTATCAGAGATGCTGGCATAGATTTCACTGTAACGCCGCTACCTAAAATATCTGAAACAATAGTAGCGAAGCCGTATTCAGGTGTTAAGCTAATATGGCTTAATAAAAACTCCCAGAATAAAGAAGCTGCAGTGCTCTTCGCTCTATGGTTTACCCTGAATAATAAAGTTATACAGAAACTAGCTGAGGTAGCTGGTTTCGTTCCAGTTCTTAAAGCTGTTCTTGAGTGGGAGGGCTTATCCGAGCTTCCCGTAGTGTATGGTTACGCTAAGGCTGTGGAGGGAAGCATACCTATGCCCTCAAGTCCTGAAATGAATTACGTGTGGGGTCCTGTCAGCGACGCATTAACAGCTATAAATCAGGGTGTACAGACCGTAGAAGAAGCACTCAATTACGCTCAAGCACAGATACTTCAGAAGCTTTCCGGATAAGGTGAATTACGGGTATGGGGAAACCTAAAGGTAAAGAAGAACTCCTTTTTCCTGCTAAAATAGCTCTTCTCCTCGCAGTTCCGTCACTCCTCCTTTTCATATTTTTTAATATATGGCCAATAGCTTTCTCAGTATACTTAGCGTTCACTAACGCTAACAAGATAAACATGTATAGACCGGATTACCCTGCTAGACCGCTTCAATTCGTGGGTCTCAGCAATTTCATTCAGTTATTTAATGACCCGGCTTTCTACTACTCACTACTGAAAACTCTGCTATTTCTTGCGACTTCAGTGCCTCTCAAGATGTTAGTTGGGGTAGGTCTTGCTTTCCTCTTCTCGTCACCCCTGATCTATGGGAAGAGAATTATGAGGGGGTTGTTGCTGACGCCGTGGGCTTTGCCTGCCATACTATCCGTTATGATATGGAGAGGCGCTCTAGACCCTAGGTATGGTCCCATGACGCAGTTCTTCTCTTTAATTGTTGGGAGGCCCTTCCAAGCGGTGGGGACGATAATGAATGAATGGGATGCCTTCCTCGCGTATAACATCATAGAGATGTGGTTGGCTTACCCCTTCGTAATGACCGTGGTCGGTGGGGCTATCTCAGGCATTCCTAAGGAGATTATCGAGGCTTCCATAGTTGATGGAGCGGATGTATTCTCGAGAACTACTAAGATAGTCTTGCCTCTAATAATGAGGACCGTGGCTTTCGTGGCAGTCCTTACGTCAGGTGCTTCCTTACAAGCGTTTCTAATACCTTTCGTTCTCAATGACGGAGGTCCTATGATAAAATTCATGGGTAAATTAATCTTCAGTAATGACTTGCTACTCCTCTACGGGTATCACAGGTTTATGAGGGATCATGAGTGGGGTTATGCAGCGGCTTTCTACTTAATAGTTGTCCTGATCCTCTCCATATACGTGTACATATGGTTTAGGTTCGTCTTCCAGAGGGGTGGTAAGTGAGTATGGCACCACTTAAGCTCTATCTCCTCAAATTGTTTTTAACGGCATTAGCTTTCTCCATAACTGCTGCACTGCTTTACCCGGTGGTCTACATTTTCCTCACCGCATTCTCGAAATTGCCTACGCTATCACTCGATATCTCATACTTCACTATAGAGAATTTCGTGTTAGTTATTAATGACGTAGATTTCAGGAACTCACTAATCCTAAGCACTTTAGTTTCCGGAGCCACAGTGTTTTTAGCTTTGCTGTTCATAACGCCGGCAGCATACGCTTTCTCTAGATTCAAGTTCAGAGGTAAGAGCACGGCTCTTTACTCCTACCTGATATTCAGTCAAGTTAGCGGTGGTTTCGGGATAGCATCTCTTGTGGCTCTATTCGTTTTCTTAGGTAAGCTTAACTTAGTCAATATCTATGTCTTGCCTTTCTTGTATGTCTCCGGTATGGTCCCCTTCAATACCTGGCTCCTTAAGAACTACTTTGATAACATACCTAGAGAGTTAGATGAAGCAGCATTCGTTGACGGTAGTAGTTGGTGGACGCTCATATTTAGGGTGATCCTACCGTCCTCTAAAGCACCGATACTAGTGTTAGCTATATTCGCTTTCATGGGTGCGTGGTCTGAGTTCATCTTAGCTAACCTCTTCGATTTCAGGACCTTATCGGTCTTAATGTATAAGTACGTGGGAGCATACACCACGTACTGGAATATGTTCGCGGCTACAGCAATCCTCTACGCGATACCGATAATAATCATGTATATGACGGCGCAGAGATTCATAGGTGAAGCCGTTAGAATGGGTGTTAAAGGTTAAAGATTTTGTCAGATTTCCTGAGAACATCACTCCTCAGACGGTTGATCCCTCATCACTACAATAATTAAAGTTAGCTACGTTTTAAGGTTTAAAGAACTCTCAGCATTGCCGGAACGCTTTTATGATGGTTATACCAGGTTTGACGAGTGTTCAAGTATCCGAACTTATAAGCCTCCTCACCCATGAATTTGTCGGGAGCAGTAATTAAGGACGTGATGAGAGTTCCCCTTCCTGAGGTAATGATGTGTCCGACATCAACTGATTAGTTCTTGTCAATTACGTAGAAGTCTTTTATGGTTGGTGCTCTGAGAATTGATGAGGCTTCAATTAACCAGGCTATTGGGGTTATTACGAAATACCTTAACTTTCCTGATTTGTAAGCCCCGTACATATACGCTAGCCAGTGATATAATGAGTTAATGATTATGAGGCAAATAATGAACGAGTTATAGTAGCCACTCATTACCACCGCGATAATCACTAAGGCGAGCGCGATCCAGAGGAAGGACTTAATAGTTATTAAGGCTTTCATCAGGTTCGGAGCACGTCTTAAATCTCTTAAGACCCCTTTAAACCACCTAGCTCTCTGTTTTTGGAGATCGCTCAAGCTATTAGGCGATTTAATGCTTACGACGGTCTCCGACTGCCACGTCTTATAACCTCTCTTAACTAGCTCAACAGCTAAACTGAAGTCCTCGGCAATCGATGTTAAGTCGATGTCGAGTTCCTTCAGAACATGACCCTTGATACCGAGTAACTCGCCGTGCAGTCCTAGGAGAGGCTTTCCTAGGAAGCCTGTGAAAAACCTGTATAAGGTTAAGTCATTGAAATACCTTATCCAGTCGATTACGTAAGCCACGAGAGAGTTTCCCTTCCTAGGTTTTAGCACGGGATTGAACGCGACGTAACCGAGCTCCTCGTAGTAAGGTATCTCATAAAGAAAACGATCATCTAGAATTATGTTGTCGTCGTCTAAGAAAACATACCAGTTATCAGGTTCTACGAAGTAATCGATGAAATACTTCATAGCACGTGCCTTACCTTTACGGAACCTCGCGTACTCTTTGGGAACTACTACGAGCCTCAAATAAGGATCTGAGAAACTCATCTCACTCAAGTAGTCCACTAACTCAGCCCCCTCATCCACCACAACCCACACTAAATAGTCTCTAAACCTACTGCGTAGACTCTCTAAAGACTCTCTTAAAGCGTTCTTAACTTTGTTGTTAGCTATGGTTATTAGAACAAACTCTATATTATCACTCCTGTAAGACTTCTTCTTAGGTTTGTAAACCACATACCCTACAGACCCGGCGATCAGGAACACGTACGTAACGGATAAGGTTATGTATATGGGTATCATGATGATTGGCTCGCTAGACAATAGATTAGCGCCCTCATCCACCATTAACACCAAGTAAATATCTAGAGATTAAAAACTTAATAATTTTCCTACTGATGTATAAGCAGGTGAGTAGAGTGGGTGGCAGACAGAGAACCACGCTTTTCATGATTAGCGAGTCTAAGGAAACTCATAAAGCTAAGAGTGCTGAAACCCAGGAAAAAGCTAAGAGTAAGAAGTGATTTTCTATATTTATAGAAGTAAGTAAAATTTAAATTTATTTATGGTTATAATATTATGGTGTTCAATAATGTCATCAGGTAGGGATAGTATCGGGTCTATCTTAGGGAAGCTGATAGTCTACATAATAATTGTTGTGGTAGTCTTAGGAGTCCTTAACTGGTTCTTCAACTACTTCATACCTGACCTGGTAGAGAAGAATAAAGCATTGGAAGGACTGCTCGTATTAAGAGATTACCAGCCATACATATACGTTTTAGTAGCGTTGATAATTGGTTGGCTGATTGTCTCCTCGATAGCTTCAATGTTCTACGTCCTACTCTCCCCGCGCTACGGTCCCTCTGCGGCAGCCGCTGTAAGGAGTCTTATTAAGATCTTAGGTTTAGGTGCTTTGCTAGCCGGTATAGCTGGCGGGGTTGCCGGTGGCGCTGCAGGCGTAGCTTTAGGAGGTTTCATAGGCTTAGTTATAGGCTTCGCCACTCAGCAGGTCCTTGGTCAAGCGGTTGCGGGGATGTTCTTACTCCTAGCAAGACCCTTCAAGATAAATGATGTGATAGACGCTGCCGGGGAGAGCGAGGTAGTCGTGATCGATATAGGAACTCTCTTTACAGTAGCTAGGAGGAAGGACGGTAACGTGGTGTTAATACCTAGTTCCGCACTAATAGGTCAGAAGATAGTCATAAGAAAACAAACTCAAACATAAGATTAACGTTATTTAATTTATTCTCGTGAGATACTAGGGGTTTGTTTGTATGAAGATATGGATATTAAGGGATTACTCTAGGTGTGTAGGGTGTAGACTATGTGAGATCGAGTGCTCGCTGAGACACGAGGGTCTTGTTTGGCCCGCGGCTTCGAGGATAAGGATTTACGAGTCTGTGTTCGGGTTTCCGGTGCCTTACGTCTGTGTTCAGTGCGATGATTATCCTTGCGTGGCCTCATGTCCCACTAAAGCCTTAAGTGTTGCTGAGACAGGCGCGGTATTAGTGGATGAGTCTTTATGCATAATGTGTGGTTCCTGCATAAACGCTTGCCCAGGGAGGGTGCCTAGGATGGTGGGAGGTAAGAAAGCCGTCATAATATGTGATTTATGTGGTGGGAATCCGGCCTGTGTTGAGGTATGTGAGTCAGCAGGATTTAATGCGTTGAGGCTGGTTCGTAAGCCTGGCGGGGAGGTCGTTAAAGCGTATTTAAATAACCCTATCAAGACTTCCGAGGATCTAGCTAAGAAACTGAACGTGTTCTAGGGGTGCCGCTAGATGTTCGGTTTCTGGGGGAAGCTTCTCGACATAGACTTGAGTGAGGGTGTTACGAGAGTGGTTGACATACCTGAAGAAGTCTTTAAGAAGTTCATGGGGGGCAGGGGCCTCGCTACTTGGATATTGTGGAGGGAATTGGGGTCTAAGTGGGAGCTCATCAACCCGTTAAGCCCTGAAAACCTGCTCCTAGTTCTCACAGGTCCTCTCACGGGCTATTACCCGGGAATAAAGATAGTTGTTTCTGGTAAGTCACCTCAAAGTAACGGTGTGGTCGGGTCTACACTATCTAGTGAGTTAGGGGTTGAGCTTAAGTCTGCAGGATATGACGGGTTAATATTAAGGGGTGCTTCTCAGGACCCCGTATACATCTACGTAGACAACGCGGGGATTCAAATACGCGACGCCACCCTCCTATGGGGTTTAGGAGGTCTTAAACTAGTTAAAGAGCTAAACAGATTGCTTTACGATGACGTTAGAGTTGAGCGCGGTCTCGACACCCTACCTAGTTATATCTACATAGGACCTGCTGGTGAGAACCTCGTCAGAACCTCAGTAGTCATGAGTAAGCTTGTGCATGCCGCCGGGTACGGAGGTTACGGCGCGGTGATGGGGTCGAAGAAGGTTAAGGCTGTGGTGGTTAAGGGGTACGGGCCTTTACCTAAGGTAAGTGATGAGGAGGGGTTCATTAAGTTGAGGAAAGAAATACTGAGTGAGCTTAGTAATAGGATGAGGAGATTCAGGTATTGGGGCACGACCGAGGGGCTTTGGTATACGGGTTACGTCACCAGTTCGGAACCTGTGAGGAACTGGATGGAGGAGTGGCATGACGTGAGGTCATTTACGCATGAGGAGGTTGAGAGGAAGTGTTGGATTAGGAATTTATGGAGTGACTGGGGTTGCCCTACCTCGTGCATGAAGGTGAGCAGGGTTTTCGACGGCGTGAGATCTTACGTGACTGACGGGCCTGATTACGAGATGGGGGCTTATTTAGGGAGTAATTTAGGGGTGTTTGACGCAGTATCCATGGTTAAGTTATCGGCGTTAGCTGATGAGCTAGGTCTTTGCGGTATTCAGACGGGCAACGTATTAGGGTTTGCTATAGAGCTTTTCGAGAGGGGTTATCTATCTGAGGCTGACGTAGGATGTGATCTTAGGTGGGGGAACGTGGATTGCATCATGAAGGTGCTCCACGACATAGCTTATATGCAAGGTATTGGAGCCGTGCTAGCTGAGGGGACCTACAGAGCAGCTCTAAAACTTGGTGAGAAAGCCGGAACCAACCTACTGAAGTATGCTGTTCAAGTTAAGGGTGTGGCGGTAGGAGCTCACGGCATAAGAAGCGGTTTAGACTACCCTCAGAAAATCGCTTATGCAGGGTCTGTCCAAGGAGGGGATCACACGTCGACCGCCGGCAGACCACTTAAGTCAACAGAGTCTGAGGCCTTCACAGCCTTCCTAGACAGTGCTGTAATCTGCTTCTTCAACACGGTAGATACTAGGAAGCTAGTAGATTACCTCAACGTGGTGACTGGGTGGGGATTTAGCGAGGAAGACGTGTATCTGAGTGGTACGAGGATACTAACTATTCAACGAGTACTCCTACTTCTAGGAGGGCCTGACGTCTTCTGGGATCCTGAAGAACATGATGAGAATCCTGAGAGATTTTACGAGCCTCTTACCTCAGGACCTAAGAAGGGTGAGGCACCTAGGAGAGAGGATGTGAGGAAAGATTTAATCAGTTATTACGGGGAGTTGGGGTGGGATGAACTAGGAATACCTAGGGAGGAAACATTATCGAAGCTAGGGATAGAGGAGCTGGCTAGAGAGATTGAAAGAATTAGAAATAGGGTTCGTCTCTAATGCATAAAGTATGTGTTAAGTTAATTGGGATTCTCGATGAGGTCGTGTGCTTAGAAGTGGAAGAATGCATCAGCGTGGGAGACCTAATAACGAAGATTTTCGAAATAAGGGGGGTGAGGGTGAGTCTGGAAGCTATATCCGTGAGTGATGGATCTAGAACCCTGAAGCTCTCTGAAGATGTGTGCTCGTATAACGAGCTCTTCGTGTTCAGGCTTTTCCGCGGTGGTTAAGATACTTCAGGCTGTTTTGTAGTTAGTGTTTAATGGTTAAGACCTTATGCTCTGTTTTGTATGTTTGTTGGGTTCTTGCGAGGTGATGGGAGTCCCGTACTGTCGAGCGATGGCCGCTCATGACCCAATAATATCAAGGCAAGGCGGAAGCCGTTTCTCGGTAGATGACGATTCTCGGAAACCCGGGATCACCAATAGGCGTATAAGCTCCTAGCTTTAAAAACTTTCAGAGAATGACTCGCACGACCTACGTAACTCCAGCGATTTCAACAGCCCCCACACCACAAAGCACACTGTCTCAATTCATAACAAGCCAACCCAAATTAACCTAGTAAACGTTACAACTGAAAGCCTCGCCCTTCAGGGCGGGGAGGAGGTCAGAGTCCCTAGATGCAATGAACACGGGTTGACGATGACGAGCATCTGAGGGCAAACTAAGGTGTGTGACCCGCTAAACGTGTTAAAAGCTTATTTTGCTAACGCTCAGTATATCCGGTAGGGACTTTTATGTACGTGAGTGTGACTCCTGAAATAGCTGTTGAGGGGCTCACGAAGTTTGCTGGTGGTTTAGGGGTTCTTGAGGGCGATAAGCTTGTTGAGGCTAAGTCCATGGGCATAGAGTACGCCGTAATCACGTTATATCATCCCGGTGGTTATGCTTCGTATGAGGTGAGTGACGGGGATCTTGCCGAGGTTAGTGATGACTGGGTTTTATCTGACGGGAGTAGATTAGGTTCCTTCACGATAGAGGTGAGGAACGAGCCAGTATCTTTAGACTCCATAATGTTCGAGGTATCCGGGTCTAAATTAATCTTGTTAAGAGTCCTGGAACCTCACTGGGCCGTGGAGCTTACTAGGAAGCTATACGTGGATAAGAACACCGAGGAAATGTTCCTCAAATACCTTATCTTGAGTAAGGGTGCGGCGAAACTAATTGAGTCTAGCTTGTTAGGACATATTGATGAGATACACCTTCAGGAAAGCTTCGCAGGTATGGCGGCTTTCGCTCTCAAAGACTTATCTAAAGTTAAGTTTGTGACTCACTCACCCGGACCCTGGGCACACCCGGTGATTCATAAGGAGTGGCTGATTTCAGAGTTCGGCTTAGAAAGACTCAAGGTTTGCGTTGGGGATAACTACATAAACTTAACTGAGTGTATAATCAAGTTAGTGCCTAAGAGCTACGTTGTGTCGAAAAAGCAGTTAAGGATAATGAGGAACGTATTACCTAGCGTTGCTGATAGACTCGTTGACGCAACTAACGGCGTCAGTTTGAGTAGGTGGTGTGATAAGGAAATACTTAACTACGTTTTAAGAGATAGCACAGATCTCGAAGAATACGCGAAGATTAGGGAGAGGCTTAGGGAAGAGCTAATCAAGTATCTTAAGAAATTAGGTGTTAAGAAATTGCCTGAGCCAGGAACCCCCGTAATCACTTGGGTTAGGAGGGTGGTTAAGTATAAGAGACCCTACTTCATAACGAGGTTTATAGAAGATAATAGAGGCTTAAAGGCATTCTACGTCTTGGGGGGTAAGCCCCACCCTCAAGATATTTACGGGAAGATGTACGCGAGGGAATTCCTCAGATTATCTAGAGAGTACGAGAACGTGGTGTACGTGAATAATTACGGCTTGGAAGACGCTAAGTACTTACTAAGAGGCTCTGACCTACTACTATTCACGCCCTTCCCAGGTTGGGAAGCGTCAGGCACTAGCTTCATGAAGGCAGGGATTAACGGTACTCCCACGCTAGCGTCTAGAGACGGCGCGGTTCTAGAGATGATTAAGGACGGGTATAACGGCTGGCTTTTCGGGAAAGATATTTCTGAGTTCATAGATATCTACACTAATCCTAAAGCCGGCGAAGTGGATGAGGAAGAATACGAGGAATTCAGCAAGAAATTAAGCGAAGTAATTAGCATGTACCTTAACGAGCCCGAGAAATACTTGAAGATCTCCGTGAACACTGCTAAGACATTCATTAGGTTAGCTGATATCAGAAATACTTTATTCAGGCTGATCTCAGGTTAAGTCACCGCACGTGCAGAATACCTCGTGAATAACTGAATAAAGGGATTGAAAACCCTCTCTCGTCACTGCTGACACTGCTATCATACGCGTCGGTATCGCGTACATCTCTAGAATCTTAGCGAGCTCGCTCGCTAACTCGCTGAGTAGTCCGCTACCCTGGTCAGTCCCCCTTACTAAACTACTCACCTCATCTAAGAATGTCTTCCTCAATTGACGTTTAAGAAGGTCTGACTTACTGAGAACAGGGATTACTGGAACGTCAAGTCTTAAGCGCACTACTAAGCTCATTAAGTAAGCTACTACAGTTTCACTTACTGACTTACTCACCGTCACATCGTTTAAGTAGATGACTAAAGGTAATGCTATCTTCTTAAATACTTTAATTACTTTAGGTCCTGAATCACGTAACAAGAATAACTCGCTCAAACCCGGAGTGTCTACGAGGACGTAATCCGCTCTCAACTTCCTCACCTTGCTAAGTAGTTCCCTACTCTTCTCAGCTAACATATCAACGGCTTTAATCATCGCCCCGTTAGGGCCTAACCCTTCTTCACTCATTAACTTCTTGAAATCTATTAACTCACGCACGTCAATATCCGGAGAATAAGGAAGTTTCTCCACTGCCGGGTCTAGGTTTACTGTCTTAACGCTTGTATTAAGTTCTCTCACTAACCAATCGCTGAAAGCAGCTGTGAGGGAGGTCTTGCCTGAAGCGCCAGGACCCACGAACACTATTATCTTCTTGTTCATGCGCCCCATCCTCATAATAAAAACTTACTAGGAAGTTAAGCTTATCTTCTCCAGAAAGGATTCTTATTAGGGGGTTAAAGTTGGGGAGTGTAACTGACGTGAGTATTAAGGAGGTTAAGAAGTCTGAGGGCTTATATGAGGTAACACTTTCTGTCAGTTATGCTGGGAGGAGTTATGATCTATGTCTTCACAGAATTACTCAAAGCGTTGCTAGGGTGGAGGCGGATTTGAGAGGCGAGTACCTCTACGTGAAGCTTATTAACGAAAAGAATGAGGGTTTCGCAACATGCTGTATACACGTGAAGCATTTAGAGAGTGGTTGCATGGAGTGCCCCTCACTACTCCTACCTCCTTCTAAGACTGGTTGCGAGAGTTCCTGAACAAAACTTAAGACCTCGCCACACACCATTTAAAGTTGTTTAACTTATTTTTGTCGGGGGTAGTGTTGCTACCGCATGATTTAGTTAGTGAGCTTGTGATTCCTGAGCTGAGGGGTTTACTAGCTCATAAATTAAGTGAGAAGGGTTTCGGTCAATTACGCATATCTAAGTTGCTAGGCATTTCTCAACCGATGATAAGTAAGTACATGAGCGTGAGTTACACAGAGTACTTGAGAAGACTTGAGGGTCTAGGCTTAGACGCAGACGAGGTTTTAAGGGTTGTGGAGATTTTAGTGGAGAAGCTAGCTAACAATAATCAACGCGAGTACCTAGAGTTAGTAAGTAGTTTCCTAAACTCTATTTTGAGGAGGGGTTTACTCTGTGAAACTCATAAGAGGGTATCACCTACAGTCCCGGCGAATTGCGACGTTTGCTTTAAGCTGTTTGAGGAAGTTAGGGATCCTTACGTGGAGGAGGTTAAGGCAGCATACGAGATCTTGTGCCTCCACCCTAAAGCGCCTGAGATAATCCCTGAGGTAGGCATGAACATAGTCTCAGCACCTCCTAACGCGAGGAGCTTTCGCGACGTAGCCGGCTTTTCTGGGAGGATAGTTAAATCAGATAATAGGGTAATTGCGGTCGGAGAACCTGTTAAAGGCGGTAGTAGGCATACGGCGAGCGTATTACTTAAAGTAATGAGTAAGTTCCCGAGGGTTAGGTCAGCTATAGCAATCAAGTATGACGAAGGATGCATTAATAAATTGAGTTCCGCTAAACTGAAAGTAGTGAGAACAGGTCCTCACAAATCAATCGATGAGTTCTTCACAGCCTTAGAGAAGGCTGTCTCAGGATTAAGCGAAGAACCTGACGTGATAGCTGACGCCGGCGGGTTAGGCATAGAACCCGTACTCTACGTTTTCTCGACAAGCGCTATTAAAGCTCTTGAAAAAGCCTTTATTTGTGTTGAGTAATTTCCTGCCTTAGTTACGCTTTATACTCAAAAATTATTTTCTCAGGTTTAGAGCCGCGGCGGAGACCACGGCACCGTAGATAGCTCCGCTAACGCAAGCGGCTATAACCCATAAACTCATCTCTAGGGGCGTCCCTATCACGCCGAAGAGACGCGCGTCCAAGCCAACCGCAGGGATGCCGGCCAACGCTCCGGCAAGAGCTCCTGAAAGTATGTCCCAGCGCCTATACTTGAACACGAGGTACCCCAGCTCTGAAGCAAGTCCTTGAGCAAATCCGTAAATCACGTTCGTGATACCGCCTGCAGGAGCTATTAAGGTCTCGACTAGAGCGCCCAGGAACTCCCCTAAGAAAGCTGATAGAGGTTTCTTCAGGAGTGAAGCCGCTAAGGGAGCTCCCATAAACCATAAACCATAGCTAATTATTCTAGCACCTACAGGTCCTGCGAGGACTTCCGACACATTATATATTGTCCAAGCAGCAGTGAATATGACACCACTTATAACCCCCGCAACCGCCAGCAAAGCCAGGTCTATGCTCGTAAATCTAGCGGCTCTCACATGACCTCACCATTATACTATTATAATCAAAGAATAAAAATATTTATAGTTCTGTAATACCTGGATCTCACCCCTAGCTTTAGAGGTAGAAGGAAATAATCCATTGTAGGGCTAGGGCCGACAATATGATGAGGTCTCCGAGCCCCGGTGACTCTCTCTTAGATATCTTCCTAAGTCTTAAGCCCCTGAGTTCCGCGGAGATACCGCCCCACACAGCTCTCTCGTAACTTATATTAAGCATCGGGAGTAGGATGCTTCTCAAGTGTTTAGGACTTAACACTACTGAGGTAGACCCGCGTTCCTTCCTAGCAATGCGGATCTCGCTTAAATCCTTACTCAGTAATGGGAATAATCTGAACGCGTACGCTATCGAGAAAGCTATTCCTGAAGGAATCCTCAAATCCCTCTCCAACGATCTTATTAAGTCTCTCACGTTGGCTAAGCCTAGCATGATGAGGGTGGAGCCAGCTATAAGAAAGAATCTCAGAGTGACTATCAGGAAAGACTCCACGGCACCTCTCTTAATAGTTAACGCTTGAATAGATATGACCTCCTCACCAGTGTTATGGAAGTAGAGTCCGTTAATGAACGCTCCCCACGCATTAAGTATTAAGAGCACCATCAACAATTTTTGAGGTATTTTCTTACTTCCTAAAGCAAAACCCAGGATCCCGTTAATCAGTGAAGGAAATATTAATGACTCAACGGAGCTAGCCACGAACGCTAGTAGGGAGGTGCCTAAAGCGTATAAAAATAGTGTTGATTCCCTATATCTAGTCTTCATCAATAAACACCTGCTATACTCTCAAGCATTAAAGCAGCCTTATAAGGTTCTAACTCCTTAACTTTACCACCATCAATTACGAGCGATCTATCAGCTAGGCCTGAGAGAACTCTCGGGTCGTGAGTAGATATTATGAAGGAAACACCTCCCTCACTCAACTCCCTTACGTGCTCGAATAGGGAGTTAAGTAGACTTAAGTCCAGTCCCGCCGTAGGCTCATCCATTAATATTATGTCGGGCTTATGAGCCCACGCGATAACTAGTGTTAGCCATCTACGCTGACCCAAGCTCAGTTTGTAGGGAGGGTAATGCTTCCTCTCCTCATAAAAAGGTGCTTTACTCACCACGGCCTCAAAACTGTGTCCTGTCTTAGACGTGGCTAGTCTTAACTCTCTCTCAACACTATTCTCGAGAAACATGTAATCAGGTGTTTGACTAATGTAGAAGGCGTTCCTCACACCACCACGAAATGCTATCTCCCCCGAGTAACCCTTATGAAATCCTGCTATGGTTTTAAGTAAGGTGGTCTTACCTGAGCCGTTCGGACCTACTAAAGCCAGGATCTCACCCTTCCTCAGCTCGAAAGAAACATCTTTAAGGAGGGGTCTTTTACGATCATGCCAGCACTCAAGCCCTTCAACAGCAAGTATGACTTCACCTATCCTCCGCTCCTTGCCGTACAACGCTTCAGGTATTTCGTGAACAGGCTCGACGTCTAAGCCGATTCCTCTGAGCTTCTTAAGTAAATCTCTCGACGCGAGCTCATTTCTAGAATATTCTGAGACCTTCCTACCTAAGCTCAACAATACTAGCTTATCAGCTATGTCTAGGAAATACTTAATCTTGTGCTCAACAATCAAGACGTTTCTACCCTCCTTAATTAAGTCAGTCACGAATCCCCTAACCTCCCTTATGCCCCAAGGATCCATGGAAGCCGTGGGCTCATCAAGCATGACTAGGCGCGGCTTATGGGATGTCGCTGAGGCGAGGGCTAACCTCCTCTTCTCACCCCCTGAAAGAGTTTCCACGTGATCAAACCTCTTATCAAAGAGCCCGAATCTCCTTAGCAACTCAGCAGCTCTAGTCAAGGCCTCGCTCTCGTCAAACCCTAAATTCTCCAGCGTGAAGAGAACCTCATCTAACGGGGTAGGCATCAAGACCTGTTTTTCCGGGTCCTGAAGTACGAGGCCAACAAGTCTTGAAGCAGGGATCTCACTCCTAAGTAGGTCCTCACCATCAATAAACACCGAGCCCTCAACCCAGCCACCCAAAAGAGAGGAAAGAATTCCAGAAATAGTGAGTAGTAGCGTGGTCTTGCCGGAGCCCGAAGCCCCGCCAACCAATACTAACTCACCCTCACCGCCTTCAAACATTGTTTCCCTCAGTACGGCCTCATCCACCCTATAACCAGCAGATCTAACATCAACCCTTAACATCCTGTCCAGCCACAATAACTATATTATTATGGCATTAATAAAACTATTATGATGGTTGAGCATTTATTACCGGTTATGAATATTATCGTGTAGGTAATTGAGATGAGGGTGAGGTTTTTCGGTATACTGAGGGATTTCGCCGGGGTTGAGTCAGTGGATGTTGTGTTAGGGGGTTCCGTGAAGGTCAAGGAATTACTAAACCTCTTATCAAGTAAGCTCAGCTGGTTTAACGAGTTTCTTAAGAATGTGGAGAAAGCTAACATCTCTATCATAATATTAGTCAATGATCGTTTGGTTAACGAGGAATACCTACTTAAGGAAGGAGATGAGGTTATTCTATTACCGCCAGCCGCAGGTGGATAACGAGATGGTTGTTGAAGCGTTGATAACGAGGAGTGAGTTAAACGTCAACGAATATCTTGAGAAATTATCTAGGGCTTCTTCGAAAGACGGTTGCGGAGCGTTGGTTATGTTCATGGGATTCGTTAAGGGGTTAGTGGGTGAAGAGTCCGTGAACGAGTTGATTTACGAAGCTTACGAGAACTACGCACTAAGTAAGATGGTGGAAATTGGTGAGGAAGCTGTCAAGAAATTCGGGGTTAGGGACGTAGTAGTGGTTCATAGGGTGGGTAACTTAAAGCCAGGTGACCCGACGATATACATATTCGTCACAGCTAGGAGTAGGGGTGAGGCTTTTAAAGCGGCTGAGTACGTGCTAGAGAAGGTTAAGCACGAGGTCCCTATATCAAAGCTCGAGGTCAGGAGTGATGGAGAGTTCTGGGTCTTGGGCGACGGACGGAGAATAAGAAGACCGAAGACTTGACTAAGCTTCTTTCGTCTTCCTAACAACCCTCACATTACTTATCACTGTCTCAGGGTATTGACCGCTCTCATCTTTTTCATATTTTTTAACCATATCCCATATGTTCAGCAATGCTGACATGACCCCTGCAAGGGCCTCCATCTCAGCCCCTGTTTTAGCAGTAGTTCTCACTACCACAGTAACTTTTATTCCATCATCGAGCACCTCATACGAGGTGGAGACGTGCGTTATCGGTATGTTATGTGTTAGAGGGAGTAACTCAGGCGTTTTCTTAACAGCTATTAAAGCAGCTACTGACGAGACCGTCAGAACATCGCCTTTCTCTACTAAGCCTTCCCTCACGAGCCTCACCGTCTCTTTCCTAAGCTTTATGAAGCCCTCGGCTACGGCTTCCCTAAAGACTTCCGGTTTAGATGAGACGTCAACCATCCTAACACTCAACGCGAGCACCCCTACTTAAAATACGGCTCTCTTAATAAAGTAGCTTTCTTAAGTGCTTCTTCTAAGGCTGCAGAATCCCTGCTCTTTATAGCGTCCTTAGCGTCAACGAACACATCCTCCCTGAAAATACATATCTTGATTTTCCCGCTGGGTGTGAGTCTTAAGCGTGTACACCCGCTACAAAGGTATGGGTTTCCGTAACCCCTAATCAGCGTGATTTCCGTGCCGTTATCTAACACATAGGTCGGTCTATTCTGGAAGTCTCTATAGTACTTCTTAACAGCCCTACGCTCCACCAGACCCTCCACCTCTTTAAGGCTCACATACTCTCTCTCATACACGTGTTGAGGGGTTCCTAAAGGTATTAACTCTATTAGATTCACGGAAACACCCATGCTACTCGCGAAGTCGAGCAATCTCGAGAGCTCGTTAGCATTAGACCTCATGACAACGAAGTTTATCTTCACGTTAAGTCCTGCGTCAAGAGCTTCGGTAAGACCCTCCATCACAGGCTTTAACGGGGCTCTGGCGATGTAGGCGAATACCTCATCCCTGAGCGAGTGGAGACTTACGTTAAGTCTATCTAGCCCGGCATCAGCTAGGGAGCGTACTTTATCTTTAAGTAATGAGCCGTTGGTTGAGAGTGAGACTTCGTCAGCGTATAACTTTAACTCCCTGACGATCCCCGCTATATCGTTCCTTACTAGTGGCTCACCACCCGTTAACTTATACTTACTTATACCGAGAGTTCTAGAGACTTTAGCTAAGAAGCCGTAATCACCCGGATCCAGAGCTTCCTCCTCAAACCGGAAAATCCCCTCCCTATGGCAGAATATGCAGGCATGATTACATCTCTGAGTAACGCTCACCCTGAACCTGTCTACGGTCCTACCGGATCTGTCTCTAAGGATTGGTGAAGGACTCAACGCCAACCCCTACCCTTAAGGAACTCATCAGTTAAACCACCCTCACCTAAGCTAACCAAGTATTTTTTATCTATTCTTTCCTTAGCCATCACCCAAGGTAATAACACGTCCAGGATGTTCCACCTACTATAATATATTATCGCTGAAGAAACCCCTATTATCGGCTTTCCCTGAGCGTAGGCTACCATACTCATGGTGTTAGGTTTGATGGGTATCCCGTACATAACGACCTCATCAGCTACCTCGGCAATAGACTTAGGTGTTAGGTCTGTTGGGTCCACACTCATCCCTCCCGTCACGATCACAGCGTCATACTCCCTTAAAAACCTGGTTATAGCTTCTTTAATCCGCGTCAAGTCGTCGGGAACTATAGCGATCTCCGATACTGTCCCACCATACTCCAAGACCTTATTCTTAACAACTGGCGAAGCCTTATCCTCTATTAAACCCTCAAAAACTTCAGTACCGGTAATCACGACACCCACCCTCAACTTATTGAAGGGACTTACCTCAATAACCGGTCTGCAACCCTCTAACTCTATGAGTAAATTGCTTAAGTAGTCCTTAGGCACGGTGAGCGGTATTAAGTCGACGATGCCGATGATGTTGCCTGCGTCAACGACCATGCCTTTACGCTTAGTAACGACCACGAAAACCCCTGTGGAGTTCACTCTCTCTAAGCAAGAACTGTTAATTTTTAGGAGGCCCCGGACGGTGGATTTAAGGATTGCCTTACCCTCATCACCTAAGGAAACCTCAACGTTACTGCCAGCTAAATACTTACCTAGCTCAACCACCGCTTCCTCCTCATGCAAGTCGTTTACTACACTCCCTAAACTATCGTAAACGTAGACGTAGTTATGCCCCGCTTTCTTAAGCGCCTCAACGTCTGAGCTAGTTATGACGCGTCCACGCCTCAGGAGAGCTCCCTTAAAAGATTCAGTCACTAGGGAAACATCATATGCGAGAACTTTGCCGACGGCTTCCTCGGCCTTAAGTATTCTTAGCAACACTTGAATCCCCCCAACAGCGTAATTTACCTAGTTAACATAGTTATTTTAGGTAATAAGCGTAACGTAAACACACTTATTTACGTTCGACCTATCATCTCCTACGACAGGAGTACGTCAAATAGAGCTTATATTCGCTAGCTAATTATTTTATAGGGATCTACTCTGAGCAAATCTCTTACTAAATACCTTCGTTACAACGGTTTATTAGCTTTCATTATCGCGTACGTATTCATCTTCGCTTCAATCTTAATCAACCCTTGGTTCAACGTGTTCGAGAACGCGTTAAGTGACTTAGGTAGGATAGGTCTCGAAAACAATTATGTGTTTAACACAGGCTTAATACTTGCCGCCATCACAGCACTAACATACATACCGAGTCTGCTAGACTTCTTTAAGTCTAGGATCGGTTTCATGAGCCTCGGCATCTTCCTAATCGCTATCCTCCACCTACTACTAATAGGTGTATTCCCAGAGGGAACGAAACCTCACGGATTTGTCTCCTACGAGTTCTTCGCGTTAATGACTATAAGTCTACTATTCATAGGGATCTCACTAATCGCGGAGGGAAGGGGTAAATATGGTGCTTCCTTCCTACTACTCTTCATTCTTAGCTTGAGCGGCTCACTCCTGGTTAAGTGGCCTTCCATAGCTTTGCTAGAACTATACAACATTACATTATATAATGTAGGAGTAGCTATCTTAACATACCTCCAACTTAAAAAGCAACCCTAGACTTTTAGGCGAAAACTGTGTGGTTACGGTTATTTACGTCCCCTAACCACTACTAAGATAATTACTACGGCCACTACCGCAATCAAGACCGCTACCAATCCCCACCACTCAATGACCGGTCCCGGCAATTGCGGGGGTGAGGTAGTTGTCGGTGTCGTTATTGGTGTGGTGGGGGTTGTGGGCGTCATCGTAGGCGTGGTCGTGGGCGTTGTAGTTGGTGTAGTTGTAGTGTTGGTTGTCGGTGTAGTGGTCGGCGTTGTTGTCGGGGTTGTCGTTACCTCCACATAGTTTATGATTACTTCCTGAGACTCCGTCACGT
Source organism: uncultured Desulfurococcaceae archaeon (assembly GCA_964482405.1). GTDB lineage: Archaea > Thermoproteota > Thermoprotei_A > Sulfolobales > NBVN01 > Zestomicrobium. Next base: position 25,416 of record CAYZXH010000022.1, read on the forward strand.
GCCCGGCTATGTCGGTAGCTACAGCTTTTATTATTACTTGATTAGTTGTTAGTTGAGGTATTTGAGCTATGTAGGTTCCTTGAGATTCTTGAACAGCTACCTCACTCCATTCAGGATCTCCGGGCTTCTTATAGAGTAGCTTAACTGTGTCAAGACCCCAGCCAGGATCTGACGCGGTTATGTATACAGTCACCACGCTTTTTCCTGAGATAGGTTTTGTGGGGGTGTAGTACGTTATTTGAACTGAGGGCGGTGTCTCATCTGGGTATGATGAGTAGATTAAGTATAGCTTCATGTTCTGCTTTAATGGCACACTACATTTAGCTAGCCATAAGTCTCCGTACGCTGTGTGCTCGCAATCTATGTTGGTTGTGTTATATCTTGCGTAGAGCTTGTACGACGATACGTCAAGCGTCTTATTTAAGAAGAAGTAGAGCGTGAAGTTATCGGTTATGAGCGGTAATTGCGAAGTAGTTGATATTAGGTTAGCGTACAGCGTTAGGTTAGCGTTAGTGATCACCTTAAGATTAAAGCCGTCAGCGGGGTATGAAGCGTTCTCAGAGTATGTTCCCCCACCGTAGTTAATAGCTCTCACAGTACCGTTGATGTAAACCTGGTAAAGCCTGTAACCCCTGTAGTGAGACGTACCACCGTCAGCCGTGGTCACGGTCATGAACCACGTTCTGTAAGCGTATAAGAGTGTTGAGTCAGTGTGTATGTGTCCTGAGAAAACACCTATTATGTTGGGGTAGCGGTCTATGATTTGAAGGAAGGTAAGCGTCACACCTAAGTTCTCGCGCCAGCTATAGTACATAGAACCCAGCAACGACTGGTAACTCGAGGAATTACCTGATAGTATGCCGAAACCTGTGAAGAGCGGGTGATGCATTAGTATGAGCACCTTCTTCTCAGACGTGCTGTAGGCGCTTAAAGTAGTGTTAAGCCAAGTCAGTTGTTCTGTGTCTAGAACACCGCCATAACCAGTATCCAGCCCTACTAAAACGAAATCTCCTACTTCCCTAACCCAGTAGCGAGGACCAACGTACGTGCCGTACAACTTGTAGAAGCTGCTTAAACTACCTACCTGTGACCAATCATGGTTACCGGGGACGCAGAAGGTCGGTCTCAGGAATTTGTTAGTGATCTTCATGAAGTCTCTATACGAGTATATGTCACTGCCCACGTCAGCGATATCGCCGGTAATTAAGATTATGTCTGGCTCAATATAATTTGCTAGAGCCACATACCTCTCATACCTGTTGGAAGCCCACCAATTATCCATGGAAATGCCGATGTGGATATCGCTAAGATGCATTATCTTAAGCGATGTGGGGTATTCCTCAACAACCCACAAACTCCTAGGACTGACTACCCTATATCTGGCGCCGTCAACCACCGCCTCAACCAATATGGTATAGAGTCCTGATTCTAAGTCCGGAAGTAACGCCTCAATAGTTGCTGTGCCAGGCCCCGTAGTAATTGTTAAGTTACTTACCTCGTACTCCCT
>CAYZXH010000023.1:0-25627 GCA_964482405.1 uncultured Desulfurococcaceae archaeon
GGATTTCACATCAGTGAAGAGAAGAGTCATCATATCCTCAGGAGAGCGTCGTGACATCATCTACTTAAAACCTTATTAGCTAGCTATTAAATCTTTAGTAGTGATGAGAAGAAACGATATGAGAGATGATTACAGCTGTCTCAGCTGACTTCAACTTAAAATAATGTAGGCCTAACTATGGTAGGTTCGCGAATTTTAGAAGCGCTCAAGCTTATTAAAGGGCTACCTAGTGGAAACTTGGGTGAGGACTTGAGTTATAGTAAGTCTGCTTTAGCCGGGATTCTCGCGGGCTTACTGTGTGGTATAGTTATAGGGTTGCTATATGTCACAGTATTCGCACAATACATCACTGAATTAATTAACGAGATTTCCGAGCTTATATCGTCAACATACGGCGTACCCCATGAGTTAATATACAACCAGCTCTCCCAGGTCTTTCTAGTCATGAATCTAATCGCTCCTATCGCGTACGCTATTCAGTACGCACTACTAGGAGCTCTCTTCGGCCTCCTCCAACACTACCTGATGTTGAAGCTCAAAACAAGCATATCATCTTCGGTAACTCTGACCGGCGCGATCTACGTAGTCCTACTAGGGATTATTCCCTCACTAGTCGTGACTGCTTCAGGCAACCCCCTACTCACGTTAATCCTGAGGAAATTCGGTTCCTTAATTTATGTCTACTCCGTACTACCTGGTGTAATCTTCGTGACATTTCTGTACATCATAAACTTGGTTAGAGGTCCTTGGAAAAGGATTCTCGAAGCTAAACCCAGGGAAGTCTAGTTGGTTGAGGTTCACGCAACTACTTAAGTAGATTTGAGGAGTTTCGTGATGGTTTCCTCGTAGGGTTGAGTTATCAAGCCTTTCTCCGTTACTATACCCCTTACTAAGTGCGGCGGTGTTATGTCGAAAGCAGGGTTGATAACCTCTACATCAGGGATCGTTATGAGGAGTTTCCCGAGAATCTTACGTACCTCGTCAGGATTGCGTTCCTCGATAACCACGTCCTCTAACTTGCTTACAGGGTCTATGGTTGAGGTCGGGGCTACCGCGTAGAAAGGTACGTTATGATGATGCGCTAACACGGCTATCGTGTAAGTACCTATCTTATTTATTACGTGCCCGGTCCTGAGTATCCTGTCAGCACCCACGAAAACCTTGCTCACCAACCCCCTACTCATCACGTAACCAACCATGTTATCGCTAATCAGCGTTACTGGAATCCCCTCCTTCTTAAGTTCCCATACTGTGAGGCGTGCTCCTTGAAGCATGGGCCTGGTCTCCGTAGCTATCACCTTGATTTTCTTGCCGGAATACCACGCATGTCTTATGACGCCTAACGCAGTCCCGTAACCTGCCGTGGCGAGAGCTCCGGCGTTACAGTGAGTTAGTACAGTATCTCCGTCATTAATTAACTCACTACCTACCTCACTTAAAGCCTTATTAGTTCTTACGTCCTCATCGTATATCATAAGTGCTTCCCTAACCACACTCCCCCTCAACTCATCAACGCTGACGTAATCTCCTCGAATAACCTTCTCCATCCTACTCAAAGCCCAGAAGAGATTCACGGCGGTGGGCCTTGTCCTAGAGAATCTGTTAATGACTCTCAGCAAAACGGACTTAAACTCAAGCACGTCAACCCCCTCATACTTAGTCGCTGCGAGCGCAACCCCGAAAGCCGCTGCTACACCTATAGCTGGAGCTCCCCTAATCTCCATGGTCTCTATCGCCTTAGCCAACCTCTCGTAATCCTCGGTCTCAACATACTCTTCTTCCCAAGGCAACTTCAGGGTGTTTAACCACCTGACCCTGCCGCCCAACCACTCAATAGGTTTGATGTTAAACATTGGTTAAGCACCTAATACTAGAGTTCAGCGAGCTTTATAAAAAATAAGTGATAAAACATTTACTTCTTTAAGTCACTACAGGAAATTATAGTGGTGTTGGGTGTTGGGTGAGATCCTGCGTATAGTGGGCGTTAAGGATGGCAAACTCTTAGTGAGGGGCTCCCCGGAGATCTTCGCGGAATCTAGAGTCGGGGTTAAAACGACCGAGTTCTCCACATACCTGCTAGACTTAGTAGAGTTAGCTTACCTCACGTACTTTAAGGAATGTGAGGTCGTCGACGTGGACGGTCAAAACCTCAAGTTGGGTGATCTATTCTCCAAGTATTCTAGGAGCAGGTATGACTGGATCAAGTTTACGACCTTCCTCGACTTAAGGAATAGGGGTAGGGTAGCGCAGCCCGGCTACAGCGAGAACATGCTGATTTTCGAGATGAAGGGTCAGAGATACGCTGTCTACGTAGTAGAGGAGAACTCCCCACTCAGCACGAAGGAACTACTCAGCTGGATTGATAGTGCGTTACTTAAGAATCTTGAGCCAGTTCTGGCTCTCGTTGACGCTAACGGTGACGTAACTTATTACACCGTGAGGAAGTACAGGTTAGAAGACTTGGTGTAAGTCATGAAGATCCGGCTAGATCCTCTGAGAGGTATGAGAGACTTAATACCTCCGGACTCTGAAGAACTATACTACCTCAAGAAAACGTTTAGTGAGGTAGCTACTAGGTACGGCTACGAGTTAATAGTACTCCCGACACTGGAACTCTTCGACTTATTCGCCGTTAAGTCCGGGCCTGAGATAAAAAGGAGCATGTACGTCTTCAACGATAAAGGAGGGCGTCAAGTATGCTTAAGACCTGAATTCACTGCAGGGGTTGCTAGAGCTTACTTAAGACTAATGCGTAATAGGTCTAAACCCATAAAGCTATACTATATCGGACAAGCCTTCAGGTACGAAGAACCCCAAGCAGGTAGGTATAGGGAGTTCTTTCAAGCAGGTGTTGAATATTTAGGTGACCCGACCATAAACGCTGACGTAGAGCTCCTACTACTCATAAGAGACTATTACAGGCTGGTAGGGTTAAGTAACTACAGGGTTAAGATAGGTAATATAGGGCTTTACAGACACTTATTCAATTCCTGGAAAATACCTGAAGAAACTCAGGACTTAATAATACACTACCTCGACAAGAAAGAAGTTGAGAAAGCCATGAGTATAGTGAGGGAGTACGAGCCTTCAGGACAGGCAATTATCGAGGAATTAATGAGCATATCCTCCTCAGAACCTGAGGAAATCAGGAGTCAGGTAGGTAGGTTGAGGCTAGACAGCGAGTCGTTAGAAGAACTTGAGAAAACAATAAAGATCCTCGAGCTTTCTAGGAAGCTAGGTATTAACGAGTCTTACGTGGATCTAGGCTTCGCTAGAGGGTTAGCATACTACACGGGCTTCATATTCGAGGTAACAGTCCCCGACGCGGCCTTTAGCATAGGGGGTGGAGGGCGTTACGACAAACTAATCTCCTTATACGGCGGTGAGGACCTCCCAGCAACAGGCTTCGCTCTAGGACTTGACAGAATGCACTTAGTACTCAAGAATAGGGGTTGGGAACTCCCCGAAAGAAGTGCTAAGATCGCGTTGATCGCGTTAAGCGATTATGTCGTCGAGATAGATAAGGTCGCCACAAGCTTCAGGAACGCTGGTTGCGTAGTGGACGTTAGGGTAGTCACTAAGAAGAAGGTTGGTGAGGTATTGAGTGACATGGTTGAGAGAGGCTATGACTACGCGATATTTCTGGGTGAGAAGGAAGTTAAGGAGGGTACACTAACGATTAAAAACTTGAGGGAGAAGACGCAGAGAACCCTCAAGATGAGTGAGTTGGAGGAGGTAGTGCATGAGTTCTTACGAGAAGGTAAGTGATGTAAGGCTATGGAGGGGTATGAGGGTAAGTGACTTAATCAAAGTGTACAGGGAGATACACGGGTTCACCGCTTCAAGCCTGTATGAAGCTACGGAGATACTTAAGGAAGGCGTTAAGGAAGCTGACTTAAGATTCCTCTCTTTCACAGGTAACTTAGTTGCTACGGGACTTAGAGGATTGCTAGCTCAGTTAATAGATGAAGGCTTCTTTAACGTCATCATAACCACGTGCGGGACTTTAGATCACGACATAGCTAAAGCTTTGGGTGGTAATTACCTGAAAGGATATTTTGAAGCTGACGACCTAGAGTTGGAGAGGGTGGGTATACACAGGTTAGGGAACGTGTTTATACCTAAGGACTCTTACGGACCCCTCATAGAGTCCTTCGTTCGGGAGCTAGTGTATAAGGCTTCCTCAATTAAAGATGAGTGGGGAGTTAGAGAACTCCTCACGCTTGCTGGGGAGGCTTTATCCAGCGATCCCAACTCAATCATAGGGGTAGCTAAGAAGCATGGGGTACCTATTTACGTTCCAGGAGTTGTTGACGGAGCGTTTGGAACACAGCTATTCATCTATTCTCAATTCACTGGTTTTAAGCTGAACTTACTGAAAGACATGAAAGAGTTATCGGACCTAGTCTTTCAATCTAAGAAAAGCCTAGCTTTAATACTTGGTGGGGGGATAAGCAAGCACCACACGATATGGTGGAATCAGTTCAAGAACGGCCTAGATTACGCGGTTTACGTGACAACTGCAGTGGAATGGGACGGCAGCCTCAGCGGGGCTAGAAGCAGGGAGGCAATAAGTTGGGGAAAAATAAAGCCAAGTGCTAAACACATAACAGTTTACGGGGAGGTATCGGTACTGTTACCGATACTAGCTACCAGCCTCCTAGAAACAACCGCTAGTAACACTTGAACTTGATGAAGGAGCTTCATATGACACGATTTTAGACATATTCCTTTTAAGTTATTCTTATTATGAGTTTTTAGGTGGGAAGATGAGCGAAGTAGAGAGTATAGAGAAGTTTAGAGCTTTATCACCGTCTGAATTCTTTTACAGGAATAGAGAGATAGCCGGATTTAGTAACCCCGCCAGAGCTCTTTACCAAACCGTTAGGGAATTGGTTGAGAACGCGCTGGATGCTACGGACACGCATCACATACTACCTGATGTTAAGGTAGTGATTAAGTCTGAAAGCAATGACGGCTCAAGAACCCTAACTAATAACGAAGGAAGCACCGAAGAGTATGAGGGTATTCTCTACAGTATTCAGGTAGAGGATAACGGTATCGGGTTACCCCCTCAACACGTTCCCAGAGCTTTCGGTCAGTTACTATATAGTTCTAAGTACGTTCTCAGGCAGTCACGTGGGATGTTTGGTTTAGGAGCTAAGATGGCGATACTTTATGGGCAAATAACTACTGGAAGACCTGCGGAGGTGATTACATCACAGATACTCTCAAAGAAGATCTACTACTTCAAGGTCAGCATAGATATAGCGAATAACACGCCGGTAATACATGAGTTCTCGATAATGGATAAAAACAATGAATGGCACGGGACCGTGGTTAAGATCCACCTAATAGGTGATTGGCAGAGATCTAAGCAGAAAATATATGATTACCTTAAAAGAACAGCCATAATTGCTCCTTACGCGAACATATACTTTGAGGATCCTGAAGGAAATATCGTGATGTTCAGGAGATCTACTGAGGAGATGCCTGTACCTCCGCGTGAGGTTAAGCCACACCCGTACGGAGTAGACATCGAGTTACTTAAGAGAATGCTCACCGACACAAACGCTAAGACTCTCTCTGAGTTCCTCGTAAAGGAGTTTCAGAACGTAGGCGAGTTAACGGCTCTGAAAATATTAGAGGGTGCCGGACTTAAGCCTAACCTCAAGCCATCTGAACTAACGTTAAACGACATAACGGAGTTGATGAGGAGTATTAAAACGTCTAAGATTAAAGCTCCTTCAGGCAAGCACTTGTCTTCCTTAGGTGAGAAGCTCATCGTGTTGGGATTGAGGGAAACTTTAAAGCCTGAGTTCGCGGCCGCAGTAACGAGGAAAGCTAACGTTTACGAGGGTCACGCGTTCATAGTTGAGGCCGGGATAGCTTACGGCAATAAAGTACCTCCATCCGATAAGCCCCTACTGCTTAGGTATGCTAATAAGATACCACTCCTCTACGATGAGTCAGCTGACGTGATGCGTAAGGTGGTGGACAATATTGAGTGGAATAGGTATGGAGTTACGTTACCAGCCCCGCTAGCAGTATTAATCCACATATGCAGTACTAAAGTTCCGTACAAGGGTGTCGGCAAGGAAGCCGTGGCTGACGTGCCTGAAGTAGAGAAGGAGATAGAGCTAGCTGTGAGGGAGGTAGCTAGGAAGCTGAAGTCTTACCTATCCCGGAAAGCTAAGGAGTACGAGGAAGCTGAGAAAGCAGTAACCATAGCTAAGTATATACCTGACATAGCTCGCTCGCTACACGCGCTCACGGACGGCAAGTTCGAGCGTGAGGTGTTAGAGAGGGAACTACTGCAGTTACTGAATAAGAAGCTGACGATGCTTAAGATCAAGTCACTCAAGGAGGTAGTGATTGAGGTGAGCTAATCGTGAGTCACGGCACCCACCTCACATCTAAAGACTTAAGCGCTAGGAACAAAGCCATCGAAGTCATCAGGAGTAAATTCAGCGAGATTATTGAGGACGTGTTAAACGGCAGAAACCCCACCCTGGTTATAAGGAAGAGAACCTTAACCAACACAATATACGACGAAGTCAACGGACTCCTGAAGTTGGGGGAGGGAGTTCTTAAGAGGAGTTTTCTCAACGTCAACGAATCGAAGAAGTTCATGCAGACACTGTTGATCGCGAGCATAATCTACGAGTCTTTAAAGAATAACGAATACCCCACTATAAGAGACCTATACTATAGGGGCAAACACACGATCAAGTACCGCGACTTAGTTACGCGAAAGGTGAAGGAGGAAAACACGTGGGACGAACAGAAGGAGTCGGACTCGGTGATACGAGACCTGGAAGTATTTATTGATATGCTCAGGGAGGACATGCTCATACTGAGTAAGGAGAAAGGTAAGGTAGTAGGTAATATGAGGATCCGCTCAGGAGATGACGTAATAGACTTAAGTAAGATGGGTCACGGCGCGTACTCAATAGAACCTACCCCTGACTTAATAGAATTCCTTGATTACGACGTCGAGTACGTGTTAGTTATCGAGAAAGACGCTGTTTTCCAGCAATTACATAGGATAGGTTATTGGAGAACTAATAAGGCTCTGTTAGTCACTAGTGCCGGGCAACCCGACAGAGCGACCAGAAGGTTCGTGAGGAGATTGAACGAGGAATTAAACCTCCCAGTATACATACTGACTGACAGCGACCCGTACGGGTTCTACATATACAGCGTCTTCAGGGTTGGGTCAATAACCTTATCGTATGAGAGCGAACGCTTAGCCACGCCTAAAGCTAGATTCTTGGGAGTGATGATGTCTGACGTTTACGGATCACCCAAACTAGGTAAGAAGCCGTATCTCTCAGAGAGTGAGAGGAAGAACTACATAATAAAAGCTAAGGAAATGGATATTAAGAGAGCTAAGGAACTCATGAATTACAAGTGGTTCCAGACCCCGCGCTGGAAGGTCGAGATAGACATATTCTTAGAGAAGCTCTCGAAGCTTGAGATTGAGGCACTAACTAGCAAAGGACTGAAGTTCCTGGCCGACACCTACATACCGCAAAAAATTGAGGTCGGTGACTGGCTTGCATAGTCTCCAGAAAGAGAAAATCCTAGAAATCCTCAAAACACTGAATACCAGAATAGATCAAACAATGCTCAAATACGATAAAGGGGTTAAAGACTACATAGAATTCGCCGAGAGATCAGATAAGTATTCCTTCAGATCAATAGTAGTTCCCTCAGTCTTGGTTAAGGAAATAGCGCCTATAGTGAAAACTCCTGTAGCCGGCGTCGTGGGCTTCCCCCACGGCTATCACCCAGTAAACGCTAAGATTAAGGAGATGGAGTATATAGCTAGTAATGGCGGGAGAGAAGCGGACGTAGTGATCAACTTAACTCAGATCAAGTCGGGCAACTATGCAGGGGTTAGCGAGGAGGTAGGAGAGCTGATCAGGAATGCTAGGGAGGTTGGGTTAGGCATCAAGATAATAGTGGAAACAAGCATTCTATCTAATGACGAGTTAGTTAGGGTATGCGAGATACTCCTACATCATAAACCGGATTTCATAAAAACTAACACAGGGTTCGGTCCTAGAGGGGTGAGCGTGAGGGACATCTTCCTAATAAAGAAGATCGTCGGTGATAAACTCAAGATTAAAGCTTCCGGAGGGGTGAGAAACGCTGTCGAAGCACTTAACCTAGTAGTTTTCGGCGCTGATGTGATAGGGACTAGCTCGGGAATAGAGATAATTAAGGATAGAGATGAAATCCTAGCTTTCTTATAGCGTGTTCGCGTTAAGATCTTAATTAGACGTATGTGCTGGCAACATAACGCGTTAAATCGGTTAGAGTGGTTATTCCACGCAATGTCTTATTAGGGCCTACGAGCAGGACCGCTCTCACCCTCTTCTCAAGCATTAAAGCTACTGCAGTTCCAAGAGCGTCTTCTGGAGAAAGCGTTGGTACGATAGGCCTCATACAATCCCTCACAGTTATGTTTTTCAGGGAGCTTTTAGAACCTGAGTCACTCACGAACTCCATTAAATCTACCAATGTATCAAGTATTTCATCTAACGTCACAATACCCACTAACAAACCCTCACTGTTTAAGACGGGTAGCGACGAGAACCCTTCCTCAATCATCAATTTTCTGGCGGTGAGTATTGAGTCCGTGTCGTTTATGGTTACCACTTCACGCGTCATGATTTGAGAGAGTGGTGTCGGGGACTTAATTAAGGCTTTAGCTATGTCCCACTTAGTTAACAACGCTATGATCCTTTCCTCGTCCTTCACAGGCAGACTACTCACGTTCTTATCGATCATTACCCTAGCCGCTTTAGAAAGCGGCATCTCTTTCTTCACGGTTATTAGGGGGTAACTCATTACTGAGGAAGCGTGAAGTACTGAGACAGGGTACCTTCTAGTCCGGCTCACAGCAACTTTAGTCACTATGTCCTTCTTAGTGACAATGCCTTCAGGAACGTCATCACGGTATACGAGGGCTCTGTCAGTGTTTTTCTTACGCATCTCCTTAACTAAGTTCACTAAGGATTCGTTCTTACTCACTCTAAGGAAATCCTTAGAAGCTACCTCACCAGTCAAGATTAGGGAGTCCATACTTACACCTGTCTTAAAGCGTTTAGTATGTCCTGTTTACTCAGCAAACCTATTAAGTTGCCTTCGTCATCAACCACCGGCAGAGTGCCTATCCTATTCTTAGTCATTACGTCAGCAGCTACTGCGAGATCCTCAGAAGGTTTAACTGTTATCGGGTCAGGGGTCATCACGTCGCTAGCTATGGGGAGTGAGTACACACGCACTACGCTCTCGAACCCTCGCCCACTAATGCCACGCTTCTTAACGAACTTAACCCTACTAACGCTTAGCAATCCCTCAATATTCAGGAACATGATATCAGATTTAGTTATCACGCCGACAGGTTTTCCCTTCTCTACAACAACCACCTTACCCACGCCGCTCGTACTCATTAAATCGATGACGTAAAATACGGAGTGAGATAACGAGACCGTAGGAGGGTTTCTATTCATGAAGTCCTCCACCTTATATACGCCGTGATACTTCTCGGCATAAGCTCTCACGAGATCCGCCTTAGTCACTATACCTATCAACTTCTGGTCTTTGTCGAGGACTAGGAGAGAACCTATGTTCCTCTTCGCCATGATTTGCGCTACCGCCTTAATAGTTCTGTTATCGCTGACCGCTAATACAGGAGTCGTGGCGATCTCGTAAGCGAATAACATTTCAAGAGGTTTTATGTATTTCTTGCGATTATAGAGGATTCGGACGAAGTCACTCTTACTTATTATCCCGTATATGGTCTCCCCATCTTCCTCCGTTATGACTACCTTCCCTATTTTATGCCTGATCATTAAGTTCCTAATGTGTGCTAAGTTATCGTTTTTCTTAGCTGTTATGACTGGAGAGCTCATATATGATGTCACTCTAGGAGGCATTTTAACTCGTCACCAACCCATAAATAACGTCTCTCTCAGTTATTATACCTATAACAACCCCATTCTCAACCACCAGAAGTGATGAGGTGGTCGTCCTCGATATCATGGAAGCGACCTCGCCTAAATCCGCGTGTGGGCTCACCACATCGACGCTCGTGCTCATGACGTCGGAAACTCTTAGAGACTTGAATTCCCTTAATAAGCCATATTTAAGCATTTCGTAAATCTTGTGAGTACCTATCAAGTCCACGACGTCTTTCCAGGTCAGCATACCCTTAATCTGGTTCCCATCTATTACCGGCAATCTTCTAACGCCCAACGATACCATCATCCACATAGCTTCCTCTAAAGACATGCTAGAGTTGACGGAGAGAACCTCCCTCGTCATAACCTTATGAACAGGCACCCCCACGTACTTAACGGAAAGGTACTTCATTATCTCAAGCTCTGTTAAAACCCCCGCGTAGGAATCGTCTTCCTTAGTCACGGGTATAGCGCCCAGCCCGTAGTTAATCATTAACTCAAGCACCTTATAGAGCGGTGTGTCGATACCGACGTAAATCGGGTTTTCATTCATTATTTTGCCGATACTTAAGTTAAGGACTTCATGTATTGTCTCGAAACCTGAAGCGCCTATTAAGCCGTGCTTGGATCCCCCGCCAAGATAATCTACTATGTCCATGGCGGTGACAACACCGATTATATTCCCTTTCCCGGAAGTCACGGCCGTTAAGCGCGTGTTATAAGAGCTCATGATTTCACACGTTCTTAGGACGCTGGTTAAGGTGTTGATTGGTGGTACATCCCTCCTCACTAAGGGACTTAATTCGGGTTCTTTAGAGTATAGCCTGTCTTTGAAGTTCGGCTTGCCGTCACTCCTTAACCACCTGTTTTTCTCGCGTAATCTGCGAGGAGTATATACCTTAACCAGGCTTACCACCCCCCAAATAAGACTTACACAAATCACTCCTGTCCACTATTCCTACGAGGGCGTTAGAATCATCGACTATGGGTATCCTGCCGAAGTCGTTCTTGATCATCAAGTTGAGAGCATCGAAGACTTTGTTGTAGGGTTTCAAGGTTATTGCAGGGGTTGTCATCGCTTCCTTCACTCGAGGACCTAACCTAGGTCCTGACTCAGACTCTAGCTCTATCCTAGTATACCCCTTCTTAAGTAGATCGTGCTGGGTTATTATACCAACGACTACTAAGTCTTTCTCCCTAACTACTGGGAAGCCTGCATACCTGAAAGTTATCATTTTCCTCCACACCCTACTAATGAAGTCTTCGGGAACGACGTACTCCACCTTAGTAGTCATTATCTCAGAGAGACGTTTCTCATGTTCTTTAACGTTTTTCTGAAGCATTGTGCGCAGGAAGGAATCAAGCGATAATATCCCCACATATCTCCCGGTGTCCTCATTGACCACGGGCACGTACCACTCATCAAACTCTAGCATGATCTTGAAAGCTCTGCGTGCATCCTCCTCAGCCCTGAAAACTACGGGCGGGTTCTCCATGACTTGCGAGACCATTATGTCGGACTTGGTTGAGGAGACACTCAGGACGTGCTCCCTACGCAAGATACCTTCCAGGAAATTACCTTCTTTAACTACGGGGAGTAACCTAAGGCTTAAGTCACGCATGACCGCCCTAGCTCGCGTGAGCGGGGTGTCAGAAGATATTTTAGGGTAATTAGTTTGAGCGAACAATTTGACCTTCAAACTCACACCAAGTAAATATACGTGTAGTAGGATAATATATTTTTCAGCGCTCGCGACCCGTCAGGAAGTGCTTGCTCAGACCTTACCCAACCACTATCTTCTCAGTTATGTTGGAAGGGCCTGGCACATACCTAATCACGTCGTCTAATTTAAGATCCTTCACTACGTACCCGGTTTTCCGGAGTAATTCTGTGAATTCCTTCGCCACGATCTCAGGCTTGGTATCGCCCGGCTCTAAAGTGATTAAAGCACAGCACCTACTCTTCAAGAGTTCCGGGGGCCCTGCAACTAATTCGTAGTACTTGTTGTCATGGATTTGAATACCTATTGAGACCCTTAATTTAACGCCCTTGATATAGTTCTTCTTACCGTATATCATGAAGGAACCCTTAGGCAGGTATTGACCGGCCGGCGCGGCAGTACCCACCTGAGATCCACTAACCCAGAAAACATCTAATGCCCGCAACTTCTCTTTCCAGGCCCTACTATAAGAAGCTGCTAAGACAGCCACCTCATATAAATCCTCCTCTGGCACTTCACGACCCTCAGTAAACACTAAGAATACCGGGGCCCCTTGTATATCCGCATGCATGAATATGTCCCTGTCTTTCATGAGTTTCCGAACAATCTTCTCATTCTGCGCCGCGTCCCTACCACCTATGGCGAGAAAACCATTCCTTGTAATCACCCAGTGGTACACGTGATACCACTGGAAAAACCTCACCACCGGGATCTTCCGTGTTTTTTCCTCAATTACGGAATCTAGAACACGTAACCTCTCCTCAAGACTCTTAAGAACCTCCTCACCCTTCCTAATCCTCTCATCCAGATTTTTCAGTTTCCTCACTAAATCAAAATACTGCGTCTTTAAATCTTTGAGTATGCTGAAATTAAGTGTCCTCCCCCCGAGAACCACCTCATAAGAACCAGTATTTTTATTGTAGCTTGAGACATTACATGAAGTGACTGACTCCCAGCCGGAACTCCTGACCTTAACAGAAACACATTCCCATATACTCTCAAGTAAATCATAGTTTTCCTGAATTAACTTAACGAGTCCAACCAACTCTTCCCGACTCTTAAGCATCTCCTCATAATTCTCCCTAGCCTTACTTAGCGTGAGGCTAACCCTATCCCTCTCCTCAACAACCTCAACAACCTCGGTGGACCTACCCTCAAAGAATTGGAAAAACTCGTCTATGGCCTCATTAAAAGACTTGAAAGAAATTACCCTGCAACCACCCTCAAGCTTCCTGGGCTGGAACGGGTGGAAAGAAACGTAATTACCGTCACACGCGATGATCACGGGCTCCGGCTTCCTCACGACACCCTCGATGAAGGACTTAACAAGGTCGTGAATCCTCACCAAGTCTTCATCACTCAGCGTAGACGGGGAAGCCTTCCTCAATGACTCCTCAAGTACTTCGTTAACGACTTCAGGAGGCACCCCGAAAACCTTAACCAGCGCCCTACCTACCTCCCTCTCCGTACGCAGTAAATCGATGAACTCCCTACTACTGACTCCCCTAATGTCGGGGAGGATTGGAGGGAAAACGTAGGGTAACCCGGGCCTTATCGTTCTATCTCTAGCTCTAAGATCCTTAGTGCTCACTAAGACCTTCCCGCTCGAGTCAACAACAGTTATTATGCCACGCGGTAGCAACTCAACCACGAGCCTCAAATCCTCACGCCCCCTAATCTCAAAAACCATGATCCTCTCAAACATGTGCTGAGTAATCCTGGAAATAACTCCTTCTCTTAAGTAACGCCTAAAGAGCGGGATCCTCCCGCCAGATCCCCCTATTCCGGGATGAGTTGTTAAGGAAACCCTTATACCGCCCTCAGCAACTAAATAAGCGTGCTTACCCCCCTTAAGAATTAACTTAAGGAGGAGGGAATTCTCGTTTAGTTGAAAGACGTTATCTATTCTTGAATCAATGATTGACTCATTCAGCTCGTTAATTATTACAGCCACGTCAAGAGAGCTCAAAGACTTCTTAACCTTCCCGTAACTCGAAGTCATCAAAAAACACCTTATCTGCCGGTGTTGGAACGTGTTTAACGACGCATAACACTTCCCTCTCACTCAAGTAAGCGATAGCCTCACACATCTTGAGACCACTTTCCGGGATTTTAGATAAATCAGAGCATAGAATCGTGTAGAAAAGCAAGCCGCCCTCCTTAACCAAGTTTTCAAGAACTTGAACCACCCCCTCAACGAAGTTCCCGCAGGTTAACGCGGTAATAGAGAAGACGACGTTTGCTGCCCTTCCCCTAAAAGGGAGTCTGAAAATATCTCCTGCCACGACATCCCCCAGCAACCCCGCGTCACTTACCCGCTCCCTACTCAGGAAACACATCGATGGACTTAAGTCTAGACCCACGTAATAGGGGGAACCCCTCCCTAAGAACTCGCCAAGCAAGAAGTCGGCTAAGCTCCCCGTACCACATCCTAAGTCTAGAATTACCGGATTCCCTCCCCTCACGTAGTTTATCGGGGGAACCTCCTTAACTACCCGGAGGAACTTACGTCTCTGCTCCTCACCATAAAGCTCGTCATACCCGCTACTAAGTTCGTCGTACCAGCTCAACACGTCAAAGTCTTCAGAGCTTGTTTCCAAGCGCTCATCACACACTAGTTAATTCCCTCTACCGAAGCCAGGGACGACAGCTACTCTCCGTTAATACGCATGCCGGGACTCACGTGGTCTTCAGGTAATACCTCCATAAGTCTCTGTACTTAGATATCTTTAAGTCGTTTCTTAACAGACTAAGTTGCTGGCTACTTAACTTGAGCGAGACTAGGTAGGTTTTCTCTCCTTCCTGAGACATAGTGGCTCTTATCCCCTCCCTAACACTAACTAAACCCATCTCACTAAGTCTGTCGATAGCTTTCCTCACATCATCTTCTGAGGCGGGCGTGCCCCCCAACGCCTCAACGAATACCCTATACTCACTCATTAACTCGCTCAACCACAGTGACCCCATACACACGTAGAGGACCCTGAGAACATCCGCCATCACGCTCTCGAGACCTTCCGTACTCTTAAGTAAGTCTTCCACCAACCACCTCCACCCCACACAAAATCGAATTAGCGCTATATAACTGTAGCGGATTGATAACGTGTCCACGCGTTCCTAAAGAAAGTTGCGGGAAGCTCGACGTTAGGAAGCTTTGCTGACTAGGTACAGAGACCTAAACTTATCTATTACTCTCACTTCCCCCCTCGCGCTCAACTCTCTTATAAGTCTCCTAGCAAGCGACATCCTAACCCCTAAAGTCGTGGCCAGCTGGTAAGTAGTTACGACATCGGAGGATTTTACCGTAGATAAAGCCTTGCTTAGGAGAGACTCATCAATCTCAGTAAGTCCCGCGGACGAGAGCTTCTCCTTCTTCTCCGGTTTCTTAACTTCCTTGACTTCCTCCTTCTTCTGAGCTTTCTCAGCCGCTGTTATAGTCTTCTTCTTTTTACCGCCACCCAAACTACCTCCCCCAACACTCTCTAATACAGTACGAGCTAAAAAATAAAAATTGCTGGAGTCGGTCACGAGTGATGTGTAGCGCTCTCTGAACACAGCCCCGACTAGTGATGTTTAATATATGGTTATGCTAAATTAGTGTTAGGGGGTGCTGCTTGGATAAGAACGCTGTGTGGTCTGAGTTAGTTTTAGAGATTTCTAATTGTAGGAGGTGTAGGCTGTCTGAGAGCAGGACTAGGGCCGTCCCCGGGGAAGGTTCTCTGGACGCTAAGGTAATGTTTATCGGTGAGGCTCCTGGGAGGAGTGAGGATGAGGTCGGAAGACCTTTCGTTGGAGCCGCGGGGAAACTGCTGAGCGAGCTCTTAAGTAGTATCGATATGAGGAGGGAGGAGGTTTTCATAACTAATGTGGTGAAGTGCAGACCCCCGGAGAATAGGGATCCACTAGAGGATGAGATACTTAGTTGCTCCCACTTCACGAACTCGATAATTCAGTTAATTCGGCCAAGCATCATAGTTACTCTAGGCAATCACGCGGGCAGGTACGTTATCGAGTTCTTGGGAGGGTCTCGCTGGTATGGGGTCTCAAGGATGAGGGGTAACTTATATAAGGTCGTTTTATTCGGGAAGGAAACATTAGTCATACCAACGTACCACCCGGCGGCAGCTCTCTACAACCCCGCGCCTAGGAAAGCGCTTGAGGAAGATTTTAAGCTAGTAACCTCAAAATATAGGGAGCTAATCCAGAATGAGGCTAAGGCTAAAGAACGTAGGAGAACCCTCCTAGACTTCATAAGGTGAGTTTTGTGAGCGAGACATCCAAACTAGATAATGAGGAACTGAAAAACTATGTGAGGAAGAAGATAGAAGAATTGAGGAACGAGCTACAATATCTTGAAGAACTACTAAAAATCCTTGAAGGTGAGAGAAGCGTTGACACATCAATACTTCAGGCCACGAGAGTTGACGTGATAGCTGTGGGG
Organism: uncultured Desulfurococcaceae archaeon; assembly: GCA_964482405.1. Taxonomy (GTDB): domain Archaea; phylum Thermoproteota; class Thermoprotei_A; order Sulfolobales; family NBVN01; genus Zestomicrobium. Next base: position 16,137 of record CAYZXH010000023.1, read on the forward strand.
GATAGCGTGATAGCTAACGTCATAGTCTCTAACGAGGGTCTTAGAGTAATACTTACTGAAGCACTACCGGCGAACCACCCACTCATCACCTCATTTCTCGCAAGGATCCTGGAAGAACAGAAGGAGAGAGGGTTTGTAGAAACATATAAAATAAACGAGAAGAGGGGTTATATATACGATATAGAAGTCAAAGGAAGGATAAACAACCTAGTATATAAGGAGATCGAAGCCGCGATATCGTACGTCTGGTCGAGCATGCGGGAAAAGAGCTCCACCTAAATACTGTTTAGCGTGCTTACGCGCTGTTCTCACGCGGTCAGCGTAACACTGACAAGGCATCGGTACCTTCTTGCCGGGTTCTCATCATCAATAATTAAGTAACGTTAAAGTTATTTAAATGTTACGTAGGTTTACCACGGTAATTATTTAAATCTTGATAAGTATTTTGATGTGGGTGTGAAGCAACGGAGTTTAGGTTGGTTGTGGAGGCTCTAGACAAGATAGAGAAGACTTCATCTAGGAACATGAAGACCACACTACTTGCTAACCTGTTTAGATCCACCCCTAAGGAGGTAATAGATAAGGTCGTGTACTTCATACTGGGTAAGATATGGCCTGAATGGATGGGGATGCCTGAGATAGGGGTTGACGAGGAGTTACTAGTTAAGATCATATCTAAAGCTACCGGGGTTAAGGAGGCTATAATTGATGAGAAGCTTAGGGAGGTAGGCGATCCCGGCTCAGTGATCGAAAACATTAAGAAGAGTGAGAAGGCGGTGACGAGGGACTTAACTAAGTTTATGGGTAAGAGCGCGGGTCCAGACACTCTAACCATGGAGAAGGTATACGATGTATTCACCAAGGTTGCTTTAGCTACTGGTGAGGGTAGTAGGACACTCAAGATAAACTTGCTAGTAGGTTTATTCAAGGAGGCCTCACCACTTGAGGCGAGATACATAGCAAGGTTCGTGACAGGGGATATGAGGACGGGAATCCAAGACATGACTGTTATTGACGCTTTAGCCATAGTATTCGGGGGTGACGAGAGATACGAGAAATTTATTGAGAAAGCGTATTACGTGAGAGCAGGTGACTTAGGGTTAATAGCTAAGATGCTGGCTGAGCAGGGGATAAAGGCTGTAGAGAATATAAAGCCCGAGGTAGGAACCCCGATAAAGCCTATGTTAGCTAACAGAGAAAGCGACCCCAAAGAAATGTTGAGGCAAGTTGGCGGTAAGGCTATAGTAGAGTATAAATATGATGGTGAGAGAGGGCAGATACATAAGAAGGGGGACGAAATAAAAATATTCTCGAGAAACCTAGAGAACATAACGCATCAATATCCGGACGTTGTAGAGCTTGCTAAGTCAAACATATTAAGTAATGAAGCGATAGTTGAGGGTGAGATAGTAGCAGTAGATCCCGAGACAGGCTTCCTAATGCCATTCCAAGAATTAATGCATAGGAAGAGAAAGCATGAAATCCACGAAGCCGTTAAGAGCATCCCAGTAAGTGTTTTTCTGTTTGACGTGATGTATAATGAGGGTGAGGACCTCCTAGACAAGCCACTCCCATACAGGAGAGAGGTTCTCAAAAAGATAATTAAAGAGACAGAGAACTTTAGGCTAGCTCATAGCATAATCGTTGACGACCCGCAAGAACTAGAAAACTTCTTCCTCAAAGCTATTGAAGATGGTGCTGAGGGGGTTATGGTGAAGGCAATACATAACGACTCAATATATCAAGCCGGTGCTAGGGGGTGGTTATGGATAAAGTATAAGCGTGACTACAAGAGCGAAATGATCGATACCGTGGACTTAGTCGTTATAGGAGCTTTCGCTGGGAGGGGTAGGAGGAGCGGTAAGTTCGGGGCACTGCTCATGGGAGCCTACGACGAAGACACAGACACCTTCAAGAGCGTCTGCAAGGTCGGCACGGGATTCACGGACAAAGACCTCGAGGAAATGACCGAGATGCTGAAGCCCTACATAGTAAACTACAAACCCTCTAACGTAGACTCGGAGATGACTCCTGACGTGTGGGTATTACCTCATTACGTAGCTGAGATAATAGGAGCCGAACTCACGCTATCCCCGGCACACTCATGTTGTAAAGACGTAATAAAGAAGGGTGCCGGGGTATCGATAAGATTCCCAAGATTTATTAGGTGGCGCACGGACAAGACACCTAAAGAAGCCACAACCACTAAGGAAATACTTGAAATGTACAGGAAACAGTTAAAGAAGATTGAGGAAACTAAGATTTAACGCCCAGACCCCGAAGAAGATCCTCGCGAGCTAGTAGGGGATGAGATTTTATTAAAGCTTAAATCATCATAGGTCTTGGAATGAGGAGTGTGGCGGACCCTGACAGGTGAGGACTTAGGAGCCCTCTGACCGCTTAAACGATCGTAACCTCATCACCGCGTGTTCTGTGCTCGGAAATCAAAATCTTTTAAGACCTACCTAAGTAGGTAGTATAGAGGGTGCTGAGATGTCTTCGAAGGTTTGGATGACGTTAGGAACCGGCGTGATACTTGGTTATAGGTTCGGTAATAGGGAGCAGAACCCTAATCAGGTTCTTGTAAAGGTTCTCTCAACAATACTTAAAAACCCGCATAACCTGGTGGGTGCTAGGATTTTGGTGAGGGACGGGTACGGGAACACTTACTACGGTAGAGTGATTAAGGTTCACGGGAGCGGCAAGAACAAGGTAGTTATAGCTAGGTTCAACAATAATCTGCCCGGTCAGGTAATAGGTTCTAGGGTTGATATCTTCAAGCTTAGAAGTTCTTAGGGGTTAGTTTTAAATTCTTCGTAGGATATAATGCGTATGTGGCTGACATGAAATTCGTTGCTGACACTATGTTGGGGAATCTGGCTCGCTGGCTGAGAATACTGGGTTACGACACGCTCTACTCTAGCTTTTTCGAGGACTGGAGACTCTTGCGTGTGGCAGAGGAGGAGAAAAGGATACTCCTCACTAAAGACGAGTCTCTTTTCAGGAGAGCTAGAACGAGGGGTTTAAGCACTCTCTTAATCACGTCAGACGACATTGCTGAGATGCTTGCTTACGTGGCTGCCAAGACCGGGGCAGAGCTTTCCTTCAACCCTTCAAGGACTAGATGCCCTGAATGCAACACCTTATTAATGAAGATAAGTAAGGCTGAGGCGCTCTCCCTACTTGGGGGGGAGTTAATCACTAAATACGATGAGTTCTGGAGGTGTGGTAAGTGTGGTAAGATTTACTGGCAGGGTAATCACTGGAGAACCATTAACTCAATACTCGAGAAAGCGAATAGATTAATAATAAACTTCTCTAGCAAATTTTAATTAGGTTGAGTGTATGAGTGGCTCATATGTTGATCCAGAGGATCTGACGCTAGAGGAAGGAGCCTTCTTAGTGAAGCTTGCTAGGAGAGCTGTTGAGAGCTACATCACTAGAGGTAAAATCATTGAGCTGCCTGAGGACACGCCTCAAAAACTAAAGAATGCTGGAGCTTCATTCGTGACACTCCTGAAGATCAGGGAGGCTGAAGCGCGTGAGTTGAGAGGTTGTATAGGGTACGTCAAGCCTGTCGAGCCTCTGGCACTCAACGTTATACACGCCGCCATCGCAGCTGCCACGGAGGATCCTAGGTTCCTACCATTAGAACCTGAAGAATTGAGCGAGGTTATCTTCGAGGTCTCCGTACTCTCGAAGATGGTAGAGATCTCTAGGGATCCTAAGAAAAGACCCGGGGAATTCCTGATAGGTAGGGACGGCCTGATGGTGGAGTACGGATTTTATGGGGGGTTACTACTCCCTGAGGTTCCGGTGGAGTATTGCTGGGATAACGAGACATTCCTAGCTGAGACATGCTTTAAGGCTGGATTAAACCCTGATTGCTGGCTTAACGAGAGAGTCAAGGTGTACAGGTTTAGCGCAAGGACTTTCAAGGAGGTAAGACCGGGCGGTGATGTAGTAATCAGGGACTTCCTAAAAGAATACGAGACTAACTGTAGAAAATGACGTGAAAACTCTTTAACGAACCCACGCTTCGCGCTAACTAAAGCAAAACTTATAAGTCTGCTTCACATCATAAATGGAGAACCCCCTGAGCAGTGATGATCTTGCGCGTGAAGTTAATCGCGTGGACTGGAGGAGACTTCAAGGACGTAAGGAGACTCATAGTTCTAGCGGTGAAGACCTCGGCTGGTAAGCTTGGGTTAAAGAACGCCGACTATTACCTGAGAGAGTATAAGGAGGAAGGTGTGGAGAAGCACGTTATGGAGTCTCATAAATACCCGTCAGTCCTAGAACACGTGGTCTTCACGTTCCTTGTTGAGGGCATATCTAGGGTGACTTCCCATCAGTTGGTCAGGCACAGGATAGCTTCATACACTCAAGAAAGCCAGAGATACTCAGCTGTAGAGAGAGATTACGTGATCCCGGACACGGTGATTAGGGCCGGGTTCGGGGAAGAATTCAGGAAGCTCATGGATGAAGCGTACAGACTTTACGATAAGATGATCAACGCCGGCGTACCCTACGAAGACGCTAGGTATATAATACCCCAAGCAGTCACGACAAGACTGCTGATGACTGTTAATCTGAGAGAGTTAATTCACATAGCATGCTTACGACTCTCGCCGCACGCACAGTGGGAGTTAAGAGAGTTAGTTAGGTTGATGATTGACGAAGCTAAATCACTCATACCGGAATTACAGTACCTCCTGGAGGAGATGTGTGAAGAGATTCAGGTTTGAGCCTGGATACTTACCCTAAAGCTTTTTAATATGACGCACTCCTATACCTCCCAACAAGATCTGTTAGCTCCCTCAAATCCTTGATCATGTGTCGTGGTTCGGCACTCGGCTTCCTGCACTCACCCCTGCACACGAGTACTGAGACAGCTCCTATCAAGTTAGCCGGCACTATATCGTATTCAGTATCACCCACGATAAAGGACTCACTTGGTCTCACACCGATCCTCCTGAGCGCTTCTATGAACATGTCCGGCTCCGGCTTACCCTTATTAACTAAGTCACTACCGACGAGCGAATCAAAGAATTCCATGATATTCTTAGCTCTAAGCACCGCCACGATAGTCTCAACGTTCGTTGAAGAAGCTACAGCTAATTTCATCCCGTAAACATACTTAAGCTTTTCTAAGACCTCGGGGACTTCCGGAAAGAGCTTCACCTCATTAACTCTAGCTAGGTAGATTTTCCTCTTTAGTCTAGCCAACCTTAGCGCTTCACCATGATCGCTCACCAACTTCTTAGCTATGTCCTCGGCCGATAAACCGACCAAGCTCCTAACATAAGATTCACTCACCTCCACACCTAACTCGCGACACGCCTCAACCCAGGTTAAAACATGTAGATCAACAGTATCAACTAGGGTACCGTCCAAGTCGAAGACAACTCCCCTTATCATCCTTGACATCACCTACGTTGTCTCCAGTCACTCCTGGTCTTAGCTAACTAAGTAACGCATTATAATCTCGTAGGTAGCTATCCACATTATGAAGGATATTGAGTAGACTACGGAGACCCCTCTAGGTCTTCCCAACCCTCCCAACACCCTATGTAGCACCATGTATATCGGGTAGCACATGAAGTAAGTGATGACTAACGCGTAATCTGAAAACGGGCTGGCTTGAGGTACGGCGGTTCTAAGCAAGTAAGACAGCACTCCTAAGAACACTCCGAAGGAGAGACTGTAGGTGAAGGCTCTCCCGAACCACGTATCAAGGAACTTCATCTAGACACCACTTAAGCACTTCTCGAGCTCACATTCTATACTCAGCAACTTTCTTATTAAGCTATCATCGCATGAGAAAGCTTCTCTCAAACTACTTAGGGTTGAGGTAAGGTATCTTCCAGTGCTGACTGGATAAGCCCTCACGTTGATGCTGTAAGGTGTGGTCGAGATCTCAAGCATCAACTCAACACCATCGGAGCGCTTCACACATAAAGTCTTACCGCTTACAGTAACGCACCTAGTCACGCAAGACTTGATTAGAGCTAACCTCTCGTTCACGTTTCCCGAAATACGCAAGTGGCTGACATACGCGTTTAAACACTTACACGAACTAATCAGACCTTCTGATTCCCTCAAAAACTTGAGTACGTTACTGACGTATTCGTTGCTGCAGGGTGAGCCCCTGAACCGTAACCTAGTGAAGTTTGAGGTAGTGTCTGAATGCGTTATCTCACCCTTAAGTTCCTTAACTAGCTTCAGAAACCTTATCAGGTCTTTCCCGACAACAACCACGAACTCATTGGTAGTGACGCCCATCTACTAATTACCTATCTCAAAACTTAGGTAGCGTCACCCCTTTCTGACCCTGGTATTTACCCTGGTAAGGTCTTAAGACCGGGTTAAGCGTTTTCGAGAATATTACGTGAGCGAATCTCTGACCCTTGTATAGCTTTATCGGGAAGGTAGATCCGTGAACTTCTAAAGTCACGTTCCCTTCGAAACCCGCGTCTATTATCGTGGGAGGTATGGAGAGCCCTAACCTAGCGAAAGAGGATCTGAGCTCGACGAAACCCATTATATCGTTTGGTAACTTAACATACTCCAGCGTCGTTAGGAGAACCCTCTCGTTAGGGTAAATCACGAACTCATCACTCCTCAAGACCTCGTAAAACTCGCTCACCTGCTCCTCAGCAACGTTCCTAGTATCGAAAACTCTATTCAGAGGCTTCAGCTTAGCTATCTCACCACCAATCCTCAAATCTATACCGTTCTCCCTAACTATTTCCTCATCGTAAGGAACGATCACCAACCTGCCAGACTTAAGATACCAGGTCAAGTCAAAGTCAGAGAGTATCACTGCACACACCACAGAACAAAATAATAAGGGAAATTAAAGCATGCTGTCTAGAGCGGACACGCAACTACTTAATTCTAGCTACCTCTATTAAATGGTTAGGCCACGGAGCTAAGGTGTACTTCTTAAGCCACTCCGTGTCTAGGTTTAGCTTCTTCAATTCTTCAACGATATTCTTGATTAGCTTATGAGGTAATTTTCCGGAGATAACTGCAGGGCAATCTAGATCTAAGTAAACAACCTTCTCGCCCGTCTTGAAGTCGTAGTATATGATCACAGGCCATAACCTGCAGTCAAGGGGTCTCATAAAATATATGGAACACTTACCGAGGTTATCTAAGTACGGGCAGGGGTGACCGTCCCTCGACCCTATAGCTTTCACACTCCCGAGTTCTGTGTTGATCAAGAAGCTAACATCTTCGAAATCCTTCTCTTCCTCCGGGAGGAGTACGGCGTAGAAACGCCTGCAACAATTGACTTCACAACCAGAGCATACAGGACTAAAATCTACGAAATCAAATCTCTCAGAGAGTTTATTCATGTCTGGGTATCTACCCGTCTCTCATATAGTTTGCCTACTTAAAAATTCTTAAAGTGATCCTAACCACCCAGAACGTAATGACCTACACTAAATTATCTTCTTAGCAACCCTATCCGCTTTCTCCTTAAGTATCTTAGAATATTCTTCGGCGACCCTATCAGCAACCCTTTCTAACTCAGAAGGTTCTAGACTCTCTAAAACTTTCTTAACGAACTTCAAGGCACACGCCTTACTATGAAAATTATAAGTACTTCTCCCAAAGCTTATGAGGATCCCTTGACCCACACTAAACTTTCTACCACACACGACACACACAAGCTTCTCACCCAAGATAACACACCCAAAAGAACTATTGCTCTTCAAATAATATTTTATGTACCGCGTATTTGACGTTAACACGTCAGCACTAATAATTCAGTGTCTGCGGCGTGAACCTCCTGACGTCGACCTCAACCCCTTTAGATGAGGGTATTTCGTCGTTGAACCAACAACCACCCACGATTTTGCAGAAGCACTGAAATCTCATGAAGCGTGAGCGAGGTGGAGGTTAATTGAGAATAAAATACTAAAAGCGAGTATTTATGAACTAAAGACAGTCTATGTGTCTTTACTCATTACTCTCATTCTTATTAGCTTACAGTAACGTATATGTGTTAGGGAAGTCTCAAATGGAGTTTGTAGATACAATCGTGGAAGGGAAGTATGTCATAACTCTCGATCAGTTTAATCGTGTCATTCCCAGAGGAGCTATAGCGATTAAAGATGGTTTTATAGTAGATGTAGGCGAAAGTAACGATATTCGCGGGAGGTATGTGGCTGATGAAATTATAGAGAGGAAGCACCATATTATTATCCCGGGCTTAGTGGATTGCCATACACATACCCAACAATACTTACTCAGATCAGCTATAAACGACGTGATGCTTCAGCTACCTCCCGTCTGGACCAAGTTATTAGTTCCTTTCGAGAAGATAATGGGTGATGAGCTTGCAAGACTTTCTTCACAAGCTAGTATAGCAAATATGTTGAAGAACGGGATTACATACTTCATAGAAGCTGGCGCTCCCTATCCGGAAATCCTTGCTCAAGAAGTTGTGAAGTCCGGGATTAAGGGTGTAGTCACCTACGCGACTTACAACTTATCTGATGGCGACTCTATTGAGTCTGAGAAGGTATTAAAGAAAGTTAGGGAACTCTATAAGACATACAGTAGCGTGAGTGATAGGTTACGTGTGTGGATGAGCATAAGACAGATCATGATGACTACGGAGGACTTAGTAGATGCCGTTATAGAATTAAGTAGGGAGTATGGTACCGGTCTCACCCTCCACTTAGGTGAGTATCAGGGTGAGGTAGACTACGCGCTCGCTAAACATGGTCAGAGGCCTCTAGAATATGTGTTAGAGAGAGGTCTTAAGCACGTTAAGCCCGTAGTCATAGCGCACGGCGTATTCTTCTCCCCAAGTGAGGTAGAATTACTTAAGAAATATGAGTTTGGAGTTTGTTGGTGTCCTACAGTAGATTCATGGCTCATGGGATTACATTGGGCAGGACTCACGAATCTTCAAGATGTAAGATTAGGGTTAGGCAGTGACGGTGGAGCTTGGGGCAAATTAGACCTACTTCACGAAGCTAAAATAGCTAAAGCCCTGGGTAAAGCAGTAGCTAACGCCATGACCTACTTCAAAGCAGGCTTAGATTCTACCATCTTACTAAATGCGTTGACTGGTTCAAGAGGATCAATAATCATAGAAAACGTGGGGAGAATAGAGAAAGGCTACGCAGCTGATCTCACAATACTTAACACTAAATCTACTAAGACATTACCACTCAATAACCCATTAGACCTAGTAGTAAACTACCTTGAAGGAGACGACGTCACAGACGTGCTCGTTAACGGAAAACTAGTAGTAGAAAACAGTAGGGTAATCACGATAAACGAAGAGAAAGTAATAGAAGAACTCTTAGATAGAGAAGAAGAAATAATGGAAAAACTTAAGGAATTAATGAAGCAACTTAAGATATGATAATGGTAAGATCACAGTAAAGAGAAGCTAGCCTTTAGGGTGATCCTGTTCTAAACAACTTGTCTTCCTTTCCGCGTCTATAAAAGATATTGCTTTAACC
>CAYZXH010000024.1:0-24439 GCA_964482405.1 uncultured Desulfurococcaceae archaeon
CGGAAGTTACTTTCGGTGTGGAAGTTGTTGTTTGACCCGCGACCTAAGATGTCTAGAAGTGACTTATACGATTTTGAGGAGGAGTTGAGTGTGTTGACTCGGTATTTGGGCGAGCCCTTAGTGGTGGTTTCAGGGTTGAGGAGGACTGGGAAGACCTCGCTCGTGCTCACGTCTTTGAATGAGTGTGGCCGGCCCTATGTATTCGTTGATCTTAGGGAGGGCTTTGCTTCGTGGAGGGAGCTTTATGTGTTGCTTTCAAGAAGTTTTAGCGAGTTTATTGTTAGGGCTTCTAGGTGGGGTAGAGTGAGGGATGTTTTCCTCAGGCTGATCTCTAGGTTGAGGGGAGTGTCCGTGCTTGGCTTAGAGGTGTCGGTGAATTGGTTACCTGAGAAGAGACCTTTGCTGAGTGAGCTCTTCAGTATTCTCGACGAGGTAGGTGAGAGAGTTGGTGAGAGAGTCGTGATTGTTTTCGACGAGTTTCAGAGGACTCGCGGTCCTGTCGGGGTAGCTCTCCATAGCGCGATATCGCACTCCTACGACTTCCACAGAAATCTTTCGTTCGTACTCACAGGCTCGGAAATGGGAGTGCTCTACGGGATCTTGAAGAATCCGGAGAATCCGCTCTACGGTAGGGCTTACCTAGAGGTGAGAACCCGTAAGCTTTCAAGAGAGGAGTCCCTAGATTTTCTCAGGAGAGGGTTCGCTGAGGCGGGGATGAAGATTGAGGAGGATGAGATTAAGAAAGCTGTTGAAGAGTTAGATGGTATCATTGGCTGGCTCACCTACTACGGCTACCTAAAGGTGAGTGGTAGAGGGAATTTCGAGAGCGTAGTAAACAAGGCTATCGAGCTAGCTAAAAACGAGCTAGAGTCTTTTCTATCGAGTAGGGTAAGCAGGAGGTATAGAATAGTCTTGAAGCTTCTCGCGGAGGACCTCAGGGAATGGGGAAGACTTAAAAAAGCTCTCGAAAACGCCGAGGGGGCTGAGTTAAGTGATAGAGTCCTATACGAAATACTTCAAAACTTAAGGAACCATTCAATCATAGATAATGAAAACAACTTCACAGATCCTGTTGTTAGGAGAGCTGCTCAGCACCTCTAAGAACTTCAAGCTTCATATGGCTTCACGCTCAGTCTTCTATCTCATCAGGAACCCTCACCTTAACAGCTCGCTCTAAAGAGCGGAGTTTTCGGTTGTGAGTGAGTTTATTAAGTTCTCTACGGGATATGTTACGGTGAGTAATTAATGAACACAGTATATGTGTTCATTATATTGCAGACTATCGCGTGTTTAACTCCTGTTGCTGTAGCGGCTATAATTCTTCGTAAGCTTAAGAAGAGCGCTCGGGGTGTGTAGGGATGAACTCAGAAATAATAATCTACATCATGATATTATATTTCGTGATTTACGGTATCGTGGGTCTTCTTGCTGCTAGGAGGGTTAGGACTCTAGAGGAATATGCCGTGGCAGGACATAAGATGGGTTTAATAGCTCTTACGGGTACTTACTTCGCTACGTTCATAAGTGCTCTCTCGTTTTTAGGAGGTATCGGCGGCATATATAGGGTGGGAATCTCAAACGTGGTTTATCCTATCATGTGGGCTACTGGTAGTGCCATAGGCCCTATAATAGCGCTTAAGTTTAGGAGGGTGCCCCTAATAACTCCGGCGGAATTCTTTGAAAAGAGGTATGGTAGCCAATATCTTCGAATACTGATAGCAGCTATCACATGCGTATCACTCATACCTTTCTTCATGATTCAGTTAAACGCTTTGGGCGCGGTTTACACGTTAGCTACTGGCAGAAGTTTTGCTGAGGGGGTTATTCTGGGCGGTATCGTTGTGGCACTCTACACCATCTTAGGCGGTATGGTTGCAGTAGCTTGGACGGATGTCATTCAAGGGTTTGTGTTAACCGTAGGCGCTATAATGGGTGGCGTGATAGTTTATCAATTATGTGGTGGTCTAGACAACATAATTGCTAATGCTGCCACGATATCAACGCCTCCCGAAGTTGGGATGGCGCCGACAAGCCCGGGGAGTTTAATTGCTGTTGCGTCATTCCTGACGTTACCCTGGTTCGTGGCGCAGTGGTTCACTCAGGCTCCAGGTACTGGAGCTCACCCCCAGTATCTTCAAAGAATTCAAGCCGCTAAAGACATTAAGCTCTCACTACGCATGTACATATATTCTTGGATAACTCTAGCCGTAATCTACTTCTGTTTCGTGATTATAGGCTTAGGCGGTAGAGTCCTAGTACCCACGATGCCTGAAGGCTTTAAGTCTGACTGGATATTCTTATACATCATGCTTAGATACGTACACCCAGTAATTGCTGGCGCGGTCTTCGCCGGCATAATAGCTGCGGCGGCATCAACCCTCGATACTCAAGTACACTTAACTTCAGTGTCCCTATCCATAGACGTAGTGAGAGGCCTAAAGAGGGAGATCTCGGAGAAGAACGCACTACTAATATCCAGGGCTCTGACGGCGGTGTTGGTTGCGATAGCTATATACTTCTCTATATATCCTGCCGCGGAGATACTGACTTTAGGCGGTTATACGTTAGGACTTATGGGTGTGCTCTATTTCGTTCCGGTACTGCTCGGTCTTTACTGGAGGAGGGTGACGGCAGCGGGCGTAGCCGTCGGCACCATAGTCGGCATCATAGTATTCGTGGTTTGGCAGACATTGTGGGGATTCAGTATTTACGGTCTACCGCCTGTCGGTATAGGAGTTATGACAAGCCTCGTGCTAACAGTGTTAGTATCCCTCTTCACTAAGCCGCCTCGCGAAGACTGCATCAAACCCTACTTTGAGTGAACCGGAGTGAGTAATGCTCTTGGCGGATTAGCGGGTAGGGTAGCTTTCGTAGATCTGTCTAGGAATAGAGTTAGGTTAGAGAATTCTGGGAAGTACAGCTGGTTAATCGGTGGGCGCGGGTTTGGAGCCTATCTCCTCTTTCAAGAACTAGAACCCAGCACTAGACCCTTCGACCCTGATAACTTAGTAGTGATTTCTCCGGGACGCTTAGTAGGTACTGAATGCCCTCAAGCAAATAGGACAAGCCTCTCTTCAAAGAGTCCCGTCACTAGCGGGACGGGCTATTCCAACGTCGGCGGATCTTTCGGGTATAATTTGAAGCGAGCTGGTTTTGATGCCGTAGTCATTCACGGGAAGTCTGAAAAACCTGTGTATCTATGGATCACTGAAGACTCAATAGAAATAAGGGATGCGACCCACTTATGGGGCTTAACGACCTCAGAAGTGGTTAAACATTTAAGGGAGCTTGAGAGTAAAGTTAGTGTTCTCTCAATAGGACCTGCAGGAGAGCGTCTAGTCTTCGCTTCTGCCGTGATAGTTGATGAAGGAAACGCAGCAGGTGGTTGCGGGATAGCCAGCGTCCTAGGTTCTAAGAAGCTTAAAGCTGTGGCGGTTTACGGCGATAAAGAAGTTCCGGTAAGTAATCCAGAAAAACTTCGTAAGTTAAGGGAGGAAATAATTAGTAGAATGGAAAAATCCAATCACGTCAAGATTCATAAGACTCGCGGCTCGGTCGGCAGGGTATTGCCTCGATTTCAGAAGCTTTCAATGCTACCTGTTAGAAATTATGAAGACGATGCTTGGGATGAGAGCAAGCTAAACAAATTACTTGAAGGAATTTTGAGGTTCCGGGTCGACGTAAAGGGGTGTCCTCAATGCTTCATGCAATGCATGAATGTGCTTGAGATTCGGGAGAGTAGATACGCGGGGACTAAGTGTGTGGGACTTCAGGCGAACGCCGGTTATGGTTTTGGTCCCAGGTTCGACATCGATAACCCGTTAGTCGTAATCAAAGCTAACGCACTCTGTAATGAGTTAGGGCTTGACATAGATAACGCTGCAACCATTATCTCATGGGTCTTCGAGCTATACAATAAAGGGTTAGTAAATAGGGAGGAAGTTGATAATCTAGATCTTAAATGGGGTAATGGTGAAGCATTACTAGAGATGCTCAAGAAACTAGCTTACAGAGATGGCTTCGGGGAAGTCTTGGCTAGAGGCTTTAAGCAAGCAGCCTCAATAATAGGTAGGGGTTCTGAATATTACGCGATGCATGTCAAGAATCAAGGAATAATAGATTCTGTGAGAACAGCCATAGCGTGGGGTTTCGGACACCTAACTTCTGTTAGAGGAGCGAGACACCTCGATGGGTCACCAACCACGGAAGCAAGAGACTACACACCAACTCAATCACTCGAGCTCTTCGGAGTACCTACCGCGTCCATTCAAACAGTCTATGAAGGAAAGGCAAAATTAGTCTTCTGGTTTGAGAATTTCAAAGCGGTCACGGATTCCCTCGGAATATGCTACTTCGCAACTTACTGGGGTAACGCACTAGAGCTTCTAGGACCTAAAGACTACGCAACACTCTATCAAGCCGTAGTAGGTGAAGAAATATCGCCTGATGAATTACTCCTAATCGGGAGGAAGATACGCGAGTATGAGAAAGCGTTCAACACTATACACGCTAACTTCACTAGAATGGATGACATGCCTCCGCCAAGAGTGTTTGTTGAGGAGGTTAAGAGCGGATCCCTCAAAGGCACCAAGATTAACAGGCGAAAATATGAGGAAATGCTAGACGAGTACTACAGACTACACGGATGGGACGAAGACACAGGATTTCAGAAAAGAGAAACCTTAGAAGAACTCGGACTTCACGACATAGCAAGCAAACTTGAGAGGTTCGGGAAGCTTATTAACTGAAAAACGTACGTACCACGTTTCACAGTAAATCTCATCTCAATCTTTTATTTAACACCTTTCTACTGAAGAGACTAACTGATTTCTGGTTTGAGGGTAGGTTCTTGAGAGCAGATCCCATGTTTCGTTTTTAGATAACGTGTTAGCCTCCAAGCTCGATCATTTTCATTAAGAGTTTTGCCCCGTTCCTCATGCTTATCATTATTGATTCAGGACTCCAAGGAGATCCCGTGAGTTCGTTGTTGGATATCACGGCTATTTTTATGAATGGTATTCTCAGCCTATAACATGTGAGTCCAAACCCGTAGGCTTCCATTTCCTCAGCGTCTGTGCTTAGTTCCTGGTGTATTCTGAGAATGTAGGTTGAGTTAGCTGTCCATATGTTGGCTGAGGCTATAGTTCCATTCAGGAAGATTTTGGAGTAGTAATCTTGGTTTCTTCCGATCAGGTTTGCTGGAGTGGGAGGAAGTGATATCTCCCTACTAGCTCTCTCAGCTAGATCCAGCAACTCATTACTAGTGTTTAGGTAGAGAAACCTGAACCATGTCCCGTTAACGAGCGTTATGCCGAGACGCATGTAGCGCCAGTTCTCATAACTTAGATACCTCCTATTACCGTACGGAACTATCCTAGCAGCGACAATAACGTCGCCAGTGTCATGATCGTAGCTATGAGCCCCGGCCGTACCTATGTTTACTGCCCACTTAATATTAAATAACGTGCTCATAGCCATAACCGCGCCCGCAGCTGCTTCCTCGCCTATACCGCTTATAACTATTACAACAGGTTTACCAGCTATTTTTCCAACACTAAAGTTATACCCCATAGCCGCAAAAGACTTCTCCAAATCAAATATCTCAAAAATGTACCGCGCTTCATCAAGCATCGCAATAACTATCCCGACCCTAGGTGTGGTATCCTTAATTATAGCGTTAGAGGGGGTTACAGTGGAAGTAAGAGTAGTGAGGAAAGTCGCAGTAACAGTAGTTGTTGGAGCTAAACTAATCCCGGTATAGAAAGCCCCTATGCCAATAATTATTAACAGAAATATTATCATCAAGACATTCCAGCGCATCTTACACACCACACATGGGTCTCTAGCCATAAAATATAAATCTTTTTATGCGCTTCTTTAATAAAATCATGAAAGATTTACTATGATCTAATTGCATCACGAAAGAATAAAGAACAATATCATTACAATGAACAACTGTAACTTCACACATGAAAAACCGGCAATGCTATAAATAAACAGAGATTGCATCAAGTATAGTATAGTATATATTAGTTACATTAGTTTAGCTTAGTCAGCGATGCACGTGGGTTAAGCATAACTTTATCTTAATACATGGTGCTGAGCCTCTCCTCACCCTAAAGAGAGGTTTTCAGTTGTAAATTTGTTAATCTGTTAATTTAGACACGGCCCCCTATACCACGTGAGGATAACATAGCGAAACTTTGAAAGATCTCTTAAGGGAATATCCGTTAGTACGAATATTCGTTAAGTAAGTTTAAAAGCATGTTTTGATTCTTGCGGAGCTCAATGCTTATAAGCCTTACCTACGGATATAGGCTTATAGTGTGACGTATGAAGTTTGTGGTTATTGACTTGGCGGTGTTATGGGGTTTGAGGTAGGGGGTTGGTGAGTGATGGATTACTCTAGGTTCCTGTCTTCGGAGACGGATCTAATGCGTGACCCGGAGATAAGGGAGTTGCTGAAGCTGACTGAGCGGAGTGACATCGTAAGCTTTGCTGGAGGTCTTCCAGACCCTCAGGCATTTCCGTTGGATGAGTTGGCTGAGATAACGGTGTTCGCGTTCAGGGAGTTCGGGGTCTCAGCTCTCCAGTACGGGCCCACGAGGGGGGCGACCCCCTACGTTAAGGAGTTAGTTGAGTTCTTGTGGAGGGTTAGAGGTGTTAAAGCCTCGCCTGATGAAGTGGTGGTTACCGTTGGTTCTCAGCAAGCTCTAGATATTCTTTCAAGGGTTTTCGTGGATCTAGGTGACTACGTAGTTGTCGAGGAGCCGACTTATTTGGCAGCACTCAATGTCTTAAGGGCTAGGAAACCGAGGTTCGTCGGGGTCCCGGTAGATGATGAAGGCATATTAGTTGATGTTCTGGAGGATAAATTGAGAGAGCTTCGCAGTGAGGGTAAACGTGTTAAGTTTCTCTACACGATACCCGTAGCTCAGAACCCTGCTGGCGTGACCTTAAGTAAGAGAAGGAAGAAACGCTTGGTCGAGTTAGCTGAGGAGTACGACTTCCTGATAGTCGAGGACGATGTCTACGGTCTCTTAGTGTTCGAGGACGGTATTGACACAACGCCGATAAGGGTTTTAGCTCCTGAGAGAACCGTGTACGTGGGGTCCTTCAGCAAGACCCTATCACCAGGTATGAGGCTCGGCCACGTAATAGCTCCTAAACCACTAGCCGACGTCCTTGAGAGAGCTAAGCAGTCCATAGACCTTCACACACCAACACTAACTCAGTATGTAGCGATGGAAGCTCTGAGGAGGGGTGTGGTGGAGCGTAACCTACCACGCATTAAAACCCTCTATAAGATGAAGAGAGATATAATGCTTGATGCCCTCCAGGAAAACATGCCTGAGAGAGTCTGGTGGACTAAGCCCGTGGGAGGGATGTTCATTTGGCTGAAGCTCAACGCTCAAGTCGACACATCACAGCTACTGCTTAAGGCGGTTGAGCGCGGCGTAGCCTACGTCCCGGGCAAGACATTCTACCACGACATGAGGGAGACAGACACCATGAGACTTAACTACACGAAACCAACAGCAGATCAGATAAGAGAAGGTATTAAAACGTTAGCGGAGGTAGTTAGGGAAGCGTTAAGGAGTTGAAGGATTCAAATATAGTGTGGTTAGTGTTGAGGGATTTGCTAGAGTTATTGTTACTGTCAATATCTTTTTGTCTCTAACGTGATCGTTGAAGATCTCTATAGTTACTGTGTGTCCAGGGCTTAATGCTATAGGTAGCTGGAGATTTGTTTTGGTTTTCGTGTTATCTGGTCTGGTTATTACCACGTATGATTCGTTGTTTGACGCGTTATACTTAGAGAGGATTAGCTTGGTGCCGTCCGCGAACACTATCGTAATCCCGGTTATCAGTATTGCTTGAGAATATCGGCTTGTGATATTTATTGTTATGAGGCTATTCTCATGCGTCCACACACCGTGGACCACCCTGATTATGGACTCGCTCTCAGCTCTCTCCCTTAAAGACTCGCCCATCATTTGGGTGAGGTCCGCTAACCTATAGAGTGTTGTTAGGAGGAAAGCTATTATAGCGATGAAAATAAGTATTAATGCCGCCACCCCTACCACAGAGCTAATGCCGTGCTTAAATCTCGGATGCGAGAACCTCAACTAAACCACCACTATACGAGATCTTAACCCTAACCACACCCTGCGGCTGAGGAAGCTTACAAGCAATCTCGACGACGTCGTAAGGTCTTAAGGATCTGAAGCCCTCGCCCGGACACCCCTCAAGCAAGACGTCGTCAACGTAAACACTGTATACCTCCACAGGATACTCACCAACAGATACTATCACGTGCAGAACACCGTCACTACCAACGTAACTCGCCGTAACTACCATGAGTGAACGCATGCTAACACTATACTCAGTCAAGCTCTTAGAGAAGAGCGACTCACTCAAAGAAATCACGGCGTTGAAGTGAGCATAAATCAGGACGAGAGCCCCTAAAACTATGATAACCAATATCACAGCAGATACATACTCACTAACACCAAGCCTACTCCTTGAGCGTGACACGCTCATCTCCTTAATCCGTAACATAGTTACGTATGCGCTAATAAATAATGCCCGCTCCTAGTAAGAATACATAACCGCGGCGGATCTAGGCCAGGAATAGCTACTCAGGACAAGAACTTCAAAGAAACTCATTGAAGGGATTTGTAGTAAGGGTTATAATCCTTTCAAGCATAGCTATTATATGGTGTTAAAAGGTGAAGATACGTTCAGGTGTCTCACCAATCGTGGCTACAGTGATCCTGATACTGATAGCTACGGCTGCAGGAGTTTTACTCTGGGTTTGGGTTAGCGGATACGTGTCCAGAAACCCGACCGCTCAATCAGCGCTAGATGAGAGAATCAAAGTGGAGGCGGTGAGGGTGGAGGTGGAAACAAATAGCTCTAAAGTAACCGTGTACGTGAGGAACGTGGGTAGCGTAACAGTGAATATCAGCTCCGGGTACGTCCTCGACGTGAACGGCAACTTAATAATGGGAGGTCCCGTCAACAGCACGCTAGTGAAACCTGGTGAGGTAGGTAGCGTCGTCATAAGCTCAGAGCAAGAATTAATTAAAGGGAATTTATACATAGTCAAGATAGTCACGCAGAGAGGTACAGAGTCGCTGTACTCCTTCGTGGTCCCGCCTTAATCGCAACTAATAAACCTGCGGGATAGTCCTGATTTAAGGAATTGTTATTGAAAGAAATATATACTTGTGTTTTTAACTATTAAGTAGTGGTGCGTGACGTAGGTGGCACAACTTAGTGAGGAGTCTCTGAGGACTAGCTACACGATCCCGTCAATAGTTGAGATCAGGGTTGACATAGCTGAAGGAATTGATAAGAAGCTCAGGTACCGTGTTCACGAGCCGGTCCTCAGCGACAGAGGCAGAACACTCTTGAACAACTTCATCTACAAGGTTTACCGAGACTTAAACTTAATGAAGCACTTATCAACATATGGTTTTTCCCGTAAAGCTTACGAGGTCGTGGTAAGCTTACTGAAAGATTACGTTAGGAAAGAGTTTTCTTCGAGACCGACCGTAATATTCAGGGGTTCCTCGTCAGCGAGCAGGGTTAGTGAAGCCGAGATATATAATGTGGCTTACTACATCGTCCGAGACCTCATGGGTTACGGCCCTATAGACCCGCTCGTGAGAGACCAGCAAGTGGAGGATATAACGTGTAACGGGGTTGAGCTACCTGTTTACGTATTCCACAGGGAGTTCGAGTGGCTTGAGACTAACGTGGTTTTCCCTAATACAGAAGCTCTGGAGAGAGTGATTAGGGTTCTCGCGGTGAGGTCGGGTCAAGAACCCTCGATAGCTAACCCCATAGTGGAAGGCGTGTTAAGACCTGAAGGCTACAGAGTCCACATAGTCTTAGACACCGTGTCTGGGAGGGGGCACTCATTCTCTATAAGGAGGTTTAGGGAAACCCCCTTCACCGTGGTCGAGTTGTTGAGGAGGGGTGTTCTAGACCCCGGCCTAGCAGCACTACTCTGGATGGTTGTTGAGAACAAGCAGGGGATAGTTATCTACGGACCTACAGGATCCGGCAAGACGACGTTACTCAACGCTCTAGCCATGTTCTTGCCGCCGGAAACTAAGATAGTGAGTGTTGAGGACACCCCGGAAATCTTCCTACCCTTCCACGACAACTGGGACTCCATGAGTACTAGACTGAGTAACGACCCGAAAGTCCAGAACGTCACACTCCAAATGCAGATTGAGTCTGCTATGAGGCAGAGGCCTGACGTCCTGATATTGGGTGAGATAAGGTCGAGGGAAGCCTACGCGTTCTTCCAGGGGGTCTCCACAGGTCACGGAGGCCTCACCACAGTCCACGCAGAAAATATCGAGGCTTTAATAAGGAGGCTCACGTCACCGCCTATGAACGTCCCCAAATCAAGTATAGCGACCGCTAAACTCTACATTAACATACTCAGGATCCCGACACCGAGCGGCGTGGTTAGGAAGGTCACTTACGTCTATGAAGTCGAGGAATACGACGCGGTGAAGGACTTGATACACTTTAAGCTAATCTCTAAGTGGGCTAAGGACGAGGATGTATGGTATCTTGACTTAAGAAGTAGCAACGTACTGAAATCGATATCTGAGTTAATCCTCACGAGATATGAGGATCTGCTCACGGATCTAGCCATGAGAGCTACTACCTTAAGCTATGCCGCAAACAAGAACGTCGACATATTCGAGTTCCACTCACTCTTAAGGCGTTACAGGAGAGACCCTATAAGAACGTTTAACGAAGCTAAGGAATTCTTAGGAGATTCATATAAGTTGGTGATTCGCGAACTTGAAGAGAGAAAAAGTCTCTAACTACTTGCACGCACTACCTAAACTACTCACAGACCCGCTCACCACCCTATACTATAAGTACTCGAGGCTAGAAGACTACGTCCTGGGTGCGGGGGTAAGCAGTCTCGAAGAATATGCCGCGACCTCCGCAAAGCTCACCCTAATCACCGTGTTAACTACCTTCATCTTAGCGAGTACTTTCTACTCAGTACCCCACGGCCTCGCAATCTCCTTAGGCGTTGTCTTTCCACTATGTTACGCGGCCTCATTAAGCCACGTAATCCTCAAGTACAGGAGTAGAGGCACGGTCATGGAGGCTAAGTTCCCCCTACTCGCGTCCCTCATGTCTTTAGTAATCACGTCCGAGAAAGACATATCGAAGGTTTTCGATGTTCTAAGCCGTAGTTACAGGGAGGTTTTGAAGGACTTCCGTGTAGAGCTGGAGATGATAACCTCGCTGATTAAGCTGAATTACCCGGTCAACGAGGCGCTCGCAAGAGTCGCTAGGATAACCCCCTCACCAACCTTCAGAGAGGTTTTGCTGAGTCTCTCAGCTTCGGTGATGATAGGCGCTGAGCCTCTGGAGATAATGAATACGGTCACCAGCAAGTACTTAGAGAAGTACTCACTTAAGGTGGAGAAGGTAGTTAATGAGTTAAGTGTTATGCTCGAGATATACCTAGCGATTGCGCTCTTAACCCCGGTCATTATAGGATCGTTGGGCGCGTTGCTCGTCTTAAACCCTGTGGGAGGCATATCCTTCGAGCTAGTTGTCTTCGTGCTCTCATACTTGGTGGTGCCGGCTTCTTCTCTAGCTTCGATGGTCTTAATAGACGCTATGATCTCTAAGGTGATGATATGAGCTACCTGAGGAGAGTCATCACGGTCTCCGCAACCCTTATAACATTCACGGTCTTACTACCCTTAGTAACCCTAGCTTTCTTAAGATCCTTCAACGTAGTGCTAGACCAGGAGATCGGGGTAAGCCTCTTAGTCTTCGACACGATCCCGCTAATCATGTTAGTAGGTAACACGACGTACCTACTCACGGGCTTCATCATCAGCGGCTTAAGCCTCTCAACATACTTATGGCTTAACCCGAGGTTAAGGAGGATGGAGAAGATCAAGAATCAGTTAGGGGATTTAGTGAGTGTTTTCATGTCTCACGTAATGGCGGGAGTCTCAATCATCGACTCACTTAAGAAGACTGCCGAGTTTGTGGGTCCGCCGACTTCCGAATACCTCGAGACCTACGCGTATCTTATATCCATGGGTGAAGACCCTCTGAAAGCCGAGGCTATAATAGCTCGTGAACTACCTAAGGAGATCAGGCTAGTCTTTACCTCGATCTCGCAAGCCATGAAGTCCGGCGGCAGATACCTGGAGGTATTGAGTCAGAGTGAGAAGTACTTAAGGCAGCTAATCAAGCTAACCGAACTTAGGAAGAGCAGACTGTCTGAGTATAAGCTAGTTTTAATCCTCTCAGTGATCGCTTACACATTCTCAGCGATAGTGACTCTAAAACTAGTCACTTCCTTAGGAGCGAACATCAAGGGTGTCCCAATCCCGGCAAGCCAAGTAAGCATCAACACTCTTAAGTCAGCATACTACGTCTCATCACTCATCTTAACAGGAATTACCTCGATCATAATGAGTAAAGCGATTGAAGGATATGCCGTTAAATCACTGAAGTACATATCCATACTCGTGTTAGTGGTGACAGCTATGTTCGTCGGGTCCGAACTAATATAAGGCTAGGTAAGAACACCACGAAGAAACAAGCTACTAAACAATGATAACAAGCAGCATCAGAAACCGGGGATTCATAAGTCTACGTTGAGGGATCTTAACATCTCCTTGAACCCTTCAGGGTTCTTCATAGCTAGTGTAAGAGCCTTGTCTACTAAGTCCAGCCTCCCAAGCTTTATCAGCATAGGCTTAATCAAGAGGTAACTCATTATGAGTGTGACGGTGTCTTCATTATTGTATAAACTAAGTAGGGTTTCATAAACCTTCTTAGAATCGTTCAGAAATAAAGCCACCATATCGGTGCCGAACCTAGCGATGAAGACTTTATTCAGTATGTTTAAGAGACCAGGCATAACCCTCAAGGAGTAGGACCGCACGTAAGAAATTAGCTCATCCTTATCTACTCTTGAAGATCTCGCGATCATTGAAATCTCACTCCTAAATATTATGATCGTAGGCTAAAATAATTGTAAGACCTGAAATAAATGTAAGTTTTAACATGTTCATATAAACCCTCCATATAGGAAAACCCTCAAAATATTCATCAAATAATTGAAATCTCCGACACATAATTCAACACCGTATGACAGCCTTATTACCAACACCTTCCACGACACTAACGAGGATTCTTAAACCTCCCTCACCGTATGTTTTCCTTAACTCACCACATACGTAGTCGCCTAAGCACTCAGCAGTGATCATGCCGCAATCAAAGACCTTCCGCCTATACTTGAACGGTGCTTCAATACGTATTCTTTCAGCATCTCCGGCGGGGATGAGGAAAGTGTAGTTCAGGTCCCCAACAAGTTTCTCAACAAGCTTCCTTAACTCAATGAAGTCAACGACCCATGAACCACTTAAGTAACCCTCAACACAAACCTCAACACTAAAGGTGTGTCCATGTAACAACAACTCACCCTCAACTAAGCTGTAGTGAGCAGCGTCAAAACTAATCCCGGAAACACAATCCCTAACCAACCTACTCGAAACCACTGAAAATCCTCCTCAACTCATTAATATTCCAAGACATCTTAGGAACATACTCCTCCCAACGCTTATAAGGCAAAGTATATCGTTTACTAAACTCTATATTAGAGAGCCACATCATATCCCTAGAAACCTCAAAACCATACTCAGCACCAACCTTCTCAAGAAACTCGGTGACAAACCTGACCATAGAGAAAGGAATAATGAATTGAGCCATACCTAGACCGGAGTCGTTCCTGTAAGCGCAAGAAATCACCGTAGGGTGAGTCACTAAAGCCTCACAAAGCTTCCTAACAACGCTAGCATCCTCAGATTTAATTAACACTAGTAATGAAGTGCCTAAGGCCTCAGGATATAACGGTAGACTCATCAACCTAATACCCTTAATTAAGTAAGGCACATGTAGATTCGCGTGTCTCCTAAGCTTACCTAAGGAAATACCCAAGGCTCTAGCTATCTCAGCTTGCTTAACGA
Organism: uncultured Desulfurococcaceae archaeon; assembly: GCA_964482405.1. Lineage (GTDB taxonomy): Archaea > Thermoproteota > Thermoprotei_A > Sulfolobales > NBVN01 > Zestomicrobium. The sequence continues at coordinate 14,046 of CAYZXH010000024.1, forward strand.
AAGCGTTCTTCTCCAACTCCTTTATGATACCCAAGTCTATAGCGTCAAAAACCACTCTCTTTCTCTCACCTACATACGGCTCCTTACCTAGACTACCGAACACCTCCTCAATAGTTTTCCTCAACTTGTTAAATGATTCCTTGCTAAACCCTTTCTCAGAAGAAAATACCGAATCTATTCCGTAAGTTGTGAACGAGGTTTTATTCCTTAACCTCTCGTGAAGCTCTACAACAACTGTCTCACCACCTATTCTTAAAGGTTGGGATAACTCCTGAGTGCTGGCAGGCATGTAGAGTGAGTAGAAGTGTTTATTTGGGAAAACATAAGCTATCGCTTTAACGAACCTCATGAACTTAGCTGCAGATTCCTCTAAGAGAAGGTTTTTATTAGTTATTATTACTATTAACTTTAGACCTAGCTCGCTCAACGAGTAATCAACTGAGAACCTAAAGTATTTCCCTTTTAATAGGACGTTTATTCTGTAGAGTACTGATCTAACATCCTCGCCTAAAATCTTGGCTAGTTCTTTAACTATCTGATACTTACCGACTGTCCTTATTTTATACAGTGTTTCAAGGAATTCAGGTTCTATTAGCTTCATGAATCTCCCTTACTCACTCCTACACTACATCTAATATTGGGTTTTCTAATAAGATATTTGGGTAATAAAATCAATTTGTATAATTCGCAGTAAAGTTGATATCTTACTTAATGTTAACTTACTTGGTGAGTAATCGTATGAAGCCTGAAGTAGCTGTTAAGTTGGTTGATGTTCTTGAGACTCTGAACAAGAATAAGAAGTTGCTGGTTGTAGCTGCGGCATTGACTGTGGCTCTAGCCAAGGTAGACTTCGGTATACTTGGTGACGAGAACCCGGATGATTGGTCTCTTCTGTAGGGGTTTTAAGTTAGTTTTTGATTTTATTTATTAATAATTTTGGTATTTCCTCGTTCTGGAAAATCTTGAATAAGAGTGATGTTATTACTTCTTCCGCGGTCCCGTTATTTGATTCTAAGACTATTGTTTCTAGGTCTTTGCCGTAGGTCATCCTAGACATTAGGTTGAGTACTGGTAGTAGTCCTGGAGCTACTCTCCTTAGCTCTCTTAAGTTTATTTTATGACCTACCACTATCTCATCCCCAAATATAGTCTTGTTTTTTGTTCTATTGTAGATTGCTGTAAATGAGTTTACTTAGTGGTTTGTAGTAAGGTTTATAAAGGTTGTTATGTGTTGGTTTTTGTATAACGTCGATTACCTATCGTCGGGAACTCTCCTTAAAACCATGAAAGTCTCTGTTGATTCTATTTCCTCGATTGAGGGCAGGTATTTTAGTAGGTATCTTGATAATTCTTCCCAATTCCTTATCCACACCCTCAGTATTATGTCGTAAGCTCCGGTGACTATGGCTGCTTCTTCTATCCTGGGTAGATCATTGCTATTCCTGGACTCGTTAACTAGTTTCTTAGCTAGTTCGTATTGGTCTAGCTTGCCTGTAAGACCTTTCCTCACCTTCACGGCTACGTAAGCGTAGTAATTGTAGCCTAGGACGTCGGGTTTTACAGTGATGGTGTACGATCTTATGATGCCTGCTTCCTCAAGCTTCTTAATCCTCTGAACTATAGTGGTCCTAGGTCTCCCAAGCCTCTTAGCTATCTCACTAGACTTTAGCCTAGCGTTCTTAATTAAGAGATCTATTATCTGTATATCCAGGTAATCCAGACTCACCCTACTCTTCCTACTCCTCATGGCGCGTCAACTACCCCAGGAGGTTTAGGGAAGGGTACTGCCTCCCATATATATTTGAGGTTAAGTAAATATCTAGTATATCTCTCAACCCCTAACCCGAACCCAGCCGTGGGAGCTATCCCGAACCTAAGAGCTTCTAAGAACCACGAATACTTGCTTAAGTCCTCACCTAACTCCTTAAGTCTCTCAACCACTCGCTCATACCTATACTCCCTCACGCCACCGTCAATCAACTCCCCGTAACCCCCGGGCATTATCAAGTTGAAGTCTTGGTTCTTCCCGGGCTCTTCCTCGTCAGGCATGTAGTAGAAGCCCCTACCAGATGTAGGGAACTTAATTAGCCAGAAAGGCTTCCCCACCCTAACACTTAGTAATTCTTCAGCTTCCTGAGGCAACTCCCTAAAATCACTAACCACTAAACCCAATCCTCTAACGATGCTTAGGGCTTCACTAAACGTTATCTTCTCGTAGGGGGGCTTGAAACACTTGAGTCTTGGGTTGAATTCCTCAATAATCTCCTTAGCATTCTCAGAAACCTCTAAGCAAGACTCGTAAATAAGCTTCTCGCCGAGATTAATGACATCATTCATTGAAGCACCAGCCCACTCCAAATCTAGCTGAGTAAACTCCGTTAAGTGTCTGCCGGTCCTGACGTTCTCCACGGGCTCCTCCCTAACGTTCCTGGCCACGAAGTACATCTTGCCGAGGGCCGTGGCAGCTAACTGCTTATACATTATGGTACTCGAGCACAGCTCGTACCTAGACCCGTAAACACTCACGGCAACCTTCTTAGCACCCCTCAACCCAGGATCACTCGCTAAGTTAAGAATAGGGGGTAAGAGCTCGACAAAACCCTCAGAATCTAGTATATCCCTCAAACTCTTCAGGAGCATATGCTGAAACCTCACTACCTTAGAATACCTCGGGAACCTCATCCACAACCAAGAATACTTAGTGAATACCTCAGGTCTTGAAGCATCAGCTCGAAAACCTCTAAGAGAAGCATCACCAACGCCAGCAACCCCTAAAACCTTAACACTAAAACCATCAACAAGCAACTTAAGAAATACCTCACGACCAGACTTAATGGCGTTCAGTAAGTCCTCACTACATATAGAACCATCCAACGTAACATCCCTTAAGAAGCCACCAACACTAACCTTAACTAAGCAACCATCACCTAAATCAACAACCCTCCCAACCACTACGCTCAATTAAACACACCGACCCGTAATGAGGGGTACGAGAATATAAGTTTTAAAGTTGAAACGATGAACAATCAATTATATCTAAAGCCGAAATAACTAAATTAAAAAGAACAAAAAATACAATAGCTAAATTTAAGCATTGAAAACAGACGTAATGACTCACCCATCCAATATCTTCTAGCTGAGGGAGCAGGAATCTAGAATCACTCGTGAAGATTAATTATAGAGCTACTTAAATTTAAATATCTTAATTCTAACAATTAGTAGGTTGAGGCGCCGCCGTAGCTCAGCCTGGTGGAGCGCTGCCCTGGTAAGGCAGAGGTCCCGGGTTCAAATCCCGGCGGCGGCTCTCTACTTCGTGAGGAACTTGTGTTGAGGATATAATAAGGTTATTGAGTAATAGTATTGGGGGTATGCAATGGGGGAAGTAAGTGTTGAGAAGAGAGGTAACGTCTACTTAATCAGGTTCGATGATGGTTCTAAAGCATGGCTTTCCTTCAGGGAAGAGAACGGCAAGCTATACCTACTTGAAACCTACACCCCCGAACAGCACAGGGGGAGAGGCTACGGCGCTAAGTTAGTTGAGGCAGCGATTAAAGACGCTGAGGCAAGGGGTCTTAAGATTGTTCCAGTATGTAGTTACTCTGTCTACTACTTCCTGAGGAATAAGGAAGCTAGGAAAGTGCTTTCTGAGGAATACGCTAGGATGAGTGATTCAGAACTAGAAGAATACTTTAAGAAGAGGGTAGATGAGGAGAAGAGGAAGCACTGAGTATAGGAACCTAACTCACTGATTAACGTGATCTAAACCAGAGATCCAGAAACCTCTTAAGTCGTAGAAGGTGTGGTGAGTTATCTCAACATACCCGCTAACACCGATCTCCTTCAAACCGTTGATGACTACCGGCTTATAATTAACGGTCCTACCTATTGAAGACCCTCTGAAAGACCTTCTCGACACGATGACCCAAGCTCTTGAACCCACGTACGCGGAATTCAGGACTGAACCTATCCTCTCCACAACCTTGCCTAACTCAGTACTTCGACGCTTCTTAACCGCGTCAGAGATTTGCTTCATGGAGGCCGCCTCAGTTCTGGGCCTTATCGTGTACTGAGCTATGTGCACCTTATCAGGAATTAACTCCTCAAGAGCTCTAACAGTTAACTCAAAATCTTCCTCATCCTCACCCGGATGCCCCACTATCACGTCCGTGGCTAGCTGAACCTCAGGTATCTTCCTCCTAATCTCAGAAACCAGCGACTTGAAGTCGTCGTACGTGTACCTCCTCCTCATGAGCTTCAAGACCTTATCACTACCTGACTGTAGAGGTAGGTGCACGTACTTGAAGATGTTGGGGTGTTTCATGACGTCTAAGAACTTATCAAGTATTGGGATCAGGTTATCCGGGTTAGCCATCCCAACCCTCAACATGTAATTACCCCTCACCTCCTCAGTTATTGTTTTGAGGAGGTCGTGGAGTCTGATACCGCCTAAGTCCACCCCGTAAGCCGCGGTATCTTGAGCCGTGAGGTCTATCTCCAGAACACCCTTACTAACCGCTTCCCTAATCGCTCTAACCACCAACCCCGGCTTATAAGACCTTAACCTACGCCTAGCTATCTTAGTTATGCAGAAAGAGCAATTCCCTAAACACCCCTCAGCTATCGGCACCGCCGCTACGTAACCCTCTACTAGCGGGCAGAGGAACGCGGTGTTTCTCTCACCGCTCAGCAGAACAGATCTCCCAGGACTCTCCACGACCTCGTGGATTCGCGTGACGTTCTGCGGGGACAGTAAGGAAGCCTCCGGGACCACCTTAGCTATCGTGTAGGGCTGTGCAGCCGTCATACAACCCGCGACAATCAGCCTAACACCGTCTTTTAAGAACTTCCTGAGTTCGCGCAATCTCTTCAAGATCCTCTGCTCGGTATCCAACCTTACAGTACAGGTGTTTACTATGATTACCTCAGCTTCCTCAAGAGAGGGAACTACTTCATGCCCTCTGCTAATCAAAATACTCTTCATTAAGGCTGCGTCAGCGTTGTTTAGAGCACACCCGTAAGTCTCCACGTATACCTTCATTTCAGGGCGTCAACCGCTAAAACAGTGTTTGCTCAACTTAAAAGTTTTCTTCAGGTTATTATGTGGGGTGGTGCAGAGTGAGTGGGTTACCGTCTTACGAGGAATTACTTAAGGAGCTGTACGAGAAGCTCCCGGAGAAGAGGAGTCAGGTAACGACCCTCGACATACCGCCGCTAGAGATAGTTCACGTAGGGCTTCAAACCCAAATCAAGAACTTCAAGACTGTCTGCGAGGTCATCTTAAGAGAACCTAAAGTCTGTGCTAGGTATCTCCTAAAAGAGTTGGCTGCTAGGGGCGCGGTAGACGAGTCCGGGGTATTCACAATATACTCCCGCGTCTCCTCCCAAACCATCAACGCTTTATTTAAGAGATTCCTAGACAGCTACGTCATATGCAAGACATGCGGTTCATACCAGACTGAGTTAAGGAAGCAGGGTAAGGTATGGATAATAAGGTGCTTAGCTTGCGGTGCTGAAGCCCCGGTAAAGCCTGTGTGAGGTGCGTGATGAGGCGTCGAGTGACTTGAGCGGGGAAGAGTCTCAAGGTTTTGGAGGACGGTCTGAGGCTCAAGACCTAGTTTACGTGAAGATACATACCACCGTAGACATGTCTCAGGACTTCAGCGAGGTAGTAGCTATATGTGATAAGGAACTCCTAGGTAAGGAATTCCGGGAGGGGGACGTAGTACTAAACGTAAATGAAGAGTTTTTCAAGGGCTTCATAGCAACTCTCGAGGAAGCGATGCATCACGCGAGGAACGCCCCCATAGTAGTGTTAGCCGGGGAAGCCTCGGTTAATAGGGCGGTCAAGGAAGGGCTAGTACACCCTGACGCGATACTGAGGGTTGGCGGCGTGCCTTACGCGCAGGTGATTAAGTTATGAGTTTTACCGGAAGGTTTTGCTTGAGGTGCGGGAGGAAGGAGAGTGATGAGGAACCGTTGATTGACGGCTTATGCCTGGACTGCTTCCTAAAAGAAAGAGCGTTAGCCAAGATCCCGAACAACGTAGTATTAATGAGGTGTCCTGCCTGCGGATCCGTCTACGTTGGCGGTTCGTGGACCCCTACCTCAGGCAGTGACGAGGAAGCATTACGTTACTACATCGTGGAGACCGTGATAAAGAAGGGGAAAACCCATAAGTCCTTCAAAGACGTTCAGTTAGCGGTCTTAAACGCTAGCAACAACCGAGCGGAGGTCTTAGTTAGGTCTTTCTTTATGGGCAAACCGGTAAAGCAGGCTTTCACCATTAATTATAGGATAGAAGCTAAGTTATGCCCCAAGTGCTTAAGCGTTAAGACCAGAGATTACGAAGCAATACTTCAAGTAAGGTTCACGGGAGAGCCCTCGGAGGGCGTGAGGAGGAGGGTTAGTAAGTTAATAAGTAGCGTGAGGAGCATCAGCAGTAACGTAACGGACTACGAGGAGTTAAGGGAGGGCGTGGACGTGAAGTTCAGCAACATCTCAGCAGCTCGTCAAGCCGCGAACTACTTACAGGGGGTCTTAGGAGGGTATATTAAGGAGTCATGGAAGCTTCACGGAGTGGTTGGAGGTAGGAGGTACGGCAAGCTCTCCATAGTTTTAAGAATCCCGCAATTAATTCCCGGAGAGTTAATAGTCTTCAGGAATTCCTTGATGGAGGTATTAGATATTCAGAGAGACAAGCTCGTTTTGAGGGATCTAACCAGAGACGAGGTCATCAAAACAAGCTTTAAATCCCTAACTAAAGAAGGGTTCAGAGAGTTAAGTCCTGAGGATTATCTGATAGACGAGTGTGAAGTAACTAAATTCGAGGAAGGCAGGGTGACCGCCTCATGCGTAAGCGGAGCGATGGTTGAGGCGAGCTTCCCGAAACACTTAAGTGTTGGGGAGAGGATTCAGGTAATAACTTATAAGGACTTAAAATATGTTAAGCGTTTAAGAGAGTAAGTCTCATAATTAGAGAACGCTCGCAGCATCAGATACCTCATAACACTTAAAATATATTAAAAGCACTTACAACTGAAAGCCTCGCCCTTTCAGGGCGGGGAGGAGGTCAGAGTCACTATCAAGTATCTTCAAACCAGTCGTAGCGGCCTCGATTTTTAGGACTGAGAGGAGGTTGTTTTCTTATATATTCCCATGCTATAGATATAGAGGTGATGTGTTGGGGAAGAAGAAAGCTGACGTGGTCTCGGAGACTCCGTACCCGAACCCTGAAGAGGGTACAGTGGTTTGCGTTGTCACGGAGCCTATGGGAGGTAATTACGTGAAGGCTGTGTGTATGGACGGGAAGGAACGGAAGCTGAGAATACCTGGCAAGCTCAGACATAAAGTGTGGATAAACGTTAAGGATGTGGTCCTCGTCGGTAAGTGGGAGTTTGACGAGAGTAGGGGGGACGTCTTATATAAGTACGGGAGGGACGAGAAGAAAAAGCTTATTGAGATGGGTTTCCTAGACCCATCACTCGTTGAGGGCGTGGGTGAGCTTTAATACCGCGTGAGGACATCGAAGACTCGGAGATCGATTCGTTTTTCAGAGCTAGGGATAGAGTGCCTAGGATAGTAGATAAGGATTTGTTCGAGACTGTGGAGGAGGTCTTCGATAAAGCGACTGTTCAAGCAGTCCTTAAGTTGATGAGGAAGGGTGTGTTACACAGTCTTAAAGGAGTGGTCAGCGCTGGCAAGGAATCACGCGTGTATTGGGGTAAGGGTCCTGGGGGTCGTGACTTAGCCGTTAAGATATACCTGACCTCCTCGGCAGAGTTCAGAAAGGGGATGATGAAGTACATAATAGGCGATCACAGATTTGATAAAAGCGTTCCTAAGTCTACTAGGAAGCTGGTCGTACTCTGGGCTAAGAAAGAATACAATAATTTCACAGAGTTTTACAAGGCAGGAGTCTCAGTTCCTGAACCGATATGCCAGTACGAGAATGTGTTGGTAATGGAGTTCGTGGGGGAGAACGGGGTTAGAGCACCTTTGTTGAGGGAGGCTGACCTAACCCTAAAGGAGTACATGACGATTTTCAGAGAACTCGTGGAAGACGTTAGGAAGGCTTATTTAAGAGCGGAGCTAATACACGGCGATTTAAGCGAGTATAACGTGATGGTATGGAATGGAAGGCACTACATAATAGACGTTAGTCAGGCAGTGCCCATAACACATCCGAACGCTGCTGAGCTACTTTTGAGAGATTTAAGGAACATAACCAGTTTTTTCGAGGAGGTTGGGGTGAGCGTCCCACCCTTAAGCAAGGTTCTTCAATACGTTAAGGGGGAGATAAACGAGTTAGAGTATTAAGTTAGCTCAAACCTTATATTAATCGGTGATTTGATAGTGGGTGAGGCGAGCAAAATACCTCAAAACCTGACCAGAATCTACTTGAGGGTGAGTCCTGAGAGGCTCGGCGCGTTAATCGGTGAGGGTGGGAAAACCCTGAGAGATCTTGAGAACAGGACTCAAACGATAGTAAGCGTTGATAGCGTAAACAGTAACGTAGTCATTGAAGCCGCAACTCCTCAAACTCCGATCGACATGTTGCTGAAGGCCTCAGACTTCATTAAAGCTATTGACGCGGGCTTCAGTCCTGAAAGAGCTTTAAGGTTACTGGATGAGGACGCAGTATTGATAATAATGAATCTGAAAGAGATTGTAGGGGACTCGCAGAGTCATCTATACAGGGTTAAAGCGAGGATCATAGGTGAGGAAGGTAGGGTAAGGACAAACATAGAACAACTCACAGGAGCTTACATAAGTATTTACGACGACTTAGTAGCTATTATAGGAGATTACGAGGGAGCATATCTAGCTAGGGAAGCCATAGAAATGCTCGTTCAAGGTAGGGAGCACTCAACAGTCTACAAGTTCCTCAATAAGAAAGCGCGAGAACTAAAACGTAGGAGACTCACGGAGTACTGGGTAAAAGACATCAACATCAAAGAAATGAAGAGCTGAAGTAGAAGAAACCCGTACGTTAGGAGCCCTCTCCCAGTTATGTGGTGGGCCCGGGGGGACTTGAACCCCCGACCTACGGGTCTCGCCTGAACCCCTCCTATCATCCCTTTCGGTCCGTAGACCCGTAGAGGACTGGAGCCCGCCGCTCTGCCTAGCTGAGCTACGGGCCCACCTCCGCTCATCACATACAGAATATAATCAGAGTTTTTAAATACTTTCTGCAACCCTTAACACGGTCAACACATCCCCGACTTTGACCTCCTCCTTGCCCTAAAGGGCGAGAGTTCCCGTTAATGCGGGGAGGTTCATTACCGTTTCTTGATAGATGGTGGTTCATTGCCGTTCATGTGTGTTGGTTTCACGGCTCCCACCATCGAGCTTAAATACCTAGTAGTCCTGAGAGCACTGAACCAAAACAAGTAAAACATGAAAACCGAAACAACCCTACCCTCTCTTTAAGGGGCTCGGGGTTGTGGATGTAAGAATCCTTACAGCAATACCTTAAGCGAAGAAGCGCGTGATAAAGTCTTTAACTATTTTGTCCGCTATCTTCGCCGCGTCCTCGTCGCTGAAGTCTAGTGAGGGCAGTTTATTAACTCCTTCTTTAGCTACCACTACCTCGTACGTTGGTTCTATCCCCTTCTGTCTGAGGACGTTCGAAGCACACATCAGCTGGCACCCGTTGATCGCTAGGACCGCCTTAGCCTTCTTAAAGATCTCTATGTGTGTCTTGCTGCCGGCCCCCACAGCTGAGAGGCAGCACATCCTGACCTTGTCCGGGAATGCCTTAGTCAGCCTCCTGGCAACCTCGTTGCCGAGTTGACTTGTTGAGGAGGCACCGTCGCACGTGGCGACGATGATTAAGTCGCTGGCGTGTGTTACGCAGTGCGGGAGTAGCTGATACTTGCTTGACGCGGCGTTGCTCAAGCCTCACCAGCCTCTGTGGTGGCTGTGCGATTCACGCGGTCCCACAGCCTCTTCTAGATTTCCCTCCACAAACATCCTGACAGCCTCTTCTAGAGTTATTAAGCCCTCAACAGCTTCCGGGATGAAGTACACCTTAACCCCGCGCTCCCTCAACGCAGTGAATGCGTTGTATCCCATGTTTTGAACTATTAGAGCGTTTACGCCACGTGACGTCACCAGATCTATTACACCGGCTCCCCTCCCGTGCTCATGCTCTACGTGAGGATTCTTAATTACTTCCAAAACCTTATATTCGTGACCGTTAATCTCTACTAGAGCGAAGTAGGGTGCTCTCCCGAAGTGCGGGCTGAGATAGTATTTCTCACCAACTTTTATTATAGGTAGTCCTAAAATCATTTAAGGACCTTGACCCCCACTTCTCAATTCTTCGAGTCTCTTATCGATTTCCTTAAGAACTACGTCTGTTATATACTTCTTAAGTTCTTCTAAGTATCTTA
>CAYZXH010000025.1:0-24362 GCA_964482405.1 uncultured Desulfurococcaceae archaeon
CATCCATAACCCCGAGTCTCTCGGAGGAGGGATAGGGGTAATGGGCTGGAGACCCAGCCCGGGATTAAATCCCCCAAAGCAGGGAGATGTAATCCCAAACCTCCCAGCCCTAGGGAGCAAGGAAACCCTCACCCTTCAGGATGGGGAGGAGGTCAGTCAAGGCTTACTCATCGTAGCTTCTGAGCAAACACCCATCCCATTACTGAGATTTTCGTGCATGCTTCGATTACTATCTCTTCTTTACTCCTTACTTCCTCGCCATTGATGGTTACTCTTGGGTTGATCCTATGTCTCATGCTTATTTTTAGTATCGTGGTATTTAGTGTTATATTCCTTGCTACGTACCTCCCACCTACACTTACTAACTGGTTCGGCGCATCGCACGGTCTCGAAGGCAGTCCTGCTCCATATCCCGCCCACACAAACTCTACTAACTTTATCTTGCAGTTCGCTATCTCATACTCCTCCGTTATCTCTGATAGTTCAACACTGTGCTCATATTCTAGTCTTATGCTTAGTCTCGTGTGGGGGCTAACTACATATTCAGTCCCGTCGATCACTATCCTACACGCTTCTATTATTGGGTGTGTTAAGATTATTGATGCTACGGCGATTATTATTAAAGAGAAAAAGCATTTCTTCTTTGTTAAACCCATTCTTAATCTCATGGCTTGAGTTCTTGAGGCACTGTAATTCCTTTATCTTGATAGTACTTGACCGCCCCTGGGTGCAACCTTATCGGCAACCCCTCAAGAGCTTTATCTAAGCTTATGTCCTGAGCTCTTGAGTGTGCTTGTTTTAATTCGTCTAGATGGTCGAACATGACCTTGAGTATCGTGTACGCCACATCATCAGGCACGTCGGAGCTTATGGCCAGCATCGCTCTCACAGCAAGTGTCTTCACATCTTTCTCTAAACCCGTGTACGTTTCTTTAGGTACCGTGAACGGCACGAAGAATAAATAGCCTTGCTGCTTGAGAGTGTTAAGTAGTTCGTCAGGTATCTCAACTAGGCTTATTGGTGTCGTTGCCGCTAACTCCATCACCGCCGAGGTCGGAATCCCGGCTACCACGAAGGCCGCGTCAACCTGACCCAACTTGAGTGCTTGCGCTGCCTGCGTGAAGTCTAGGTTCTGAACAGTTATCTTATCCCACACACCGGAAGCTCTGAGTATTATCTCTGCTTCTACAGCCGTCCCACTTCCTGCCGCACCTATCGCAACCCTCTTCCCTTCCAAATCGCTTATCGTCTTTATCCCGCTATCAGCTCTCACTATTATTTGAATTATTTCCGGGTATAGTGTTGCTAACCCCCTTATCTTATCTATCTTACCTTCAGAGAACATGTAGAGTCCATTATACGCGTAGTAAGCTATGTCATTCTGTATGAATATTAAGTTCGCGTCACCCGTCCCCAAAGCTCTAGCGTTAGCTACTGAAGCACCGCTCGAAGACGCTGAAGCAACTATCTTATCCCCAGCATATTTGTTCAAGAGATCCGCTAGTTTAACCCCTAGCGGGTAGTAGACCCCTCCAGTACCCCCAGTATATATGGTGATCTTATATGGTGCCGGCGGGGTTAAAGCATAATAACCCAGAATAACGGCTAGTATAACCACTACCACCACTGCTATCGCTACCATAGTTTTCGAGATTCCTTTCATAATAATACCTCAAAAATATTTTTCGTTGTGGTTATTAATAAGCTTTACGTAAACTTTCACGACGCGTCATACCTTAGTAAAAGAAGTTCATGTCCTTAATTTAAGCGTTGCATGTGTTGGGGAGCGCCTAAGACTAACCTCATTAACTCAGTCACTCACCAATTCTTAGATCCTTGAATATTCCCATCCCCTTAGAGCGGGATTGTTTTGTGTTTCAGTGATAATAACGTGACTTATATTTTTATCATGCAATATTTCATTGGTGTGTTAGGTGGTTAGGTATTTATGCGCTGGTAGAGCAGCTTTAGCGATCTCCCTGACTATCCTCAGTTTTGCGGCCGGCTTTATTATAGCAAGTCATCTCCAAGCACCGAGCCTCACAACTCCCTCGAACACCACAACAATCACTTCAAGCTCCTCGCCCACCATCACAGCGCTAGTTGACAGCGAGTACTTCGTCGAGCTTAAGAATCTCTTGCTTAAAGCTAATTCAAGTGTCTACGTAATCATGTATGTGATCAAGTATGATCCTAACGAGCCTGACGACCCAGTAAATCAGTTACTCAGAGTCTTGGCGGAGTTGAGGACGAGGGGGATTGATGTTAAGGTAGTGGTTGACGACGAGACATACAAGAGTTACCCGGAAACAATAACATACTTGAAAAACGCCGGAGTACCTACGAGGCAAGATAAATCGCAGAGAACGACGACCCATGCAAAACTAGTAATAATAGATAATAAGACGGTGGTGATAGGATCGCATAACTGGACAGAATCGGCTCTGAGGTACAATCACGAGACTTCAGTAATGATTCAGGATAGAGAGATTGCTGAGGAACTAGCGAAATACTTCATGAACTTATGGAATGAGGGCAGAAGCGTGTGACTGACCTCCTTCCCATCCTAAAAGAGTGAGGCCCTTAGCTGTAAACTGTCTTGGGTTTCTTAGATTTATTATATTAATTCTGTTGTTTTCCTTCGGTGACTCACGTGTGGGACTGGGTTTTCACGACGTTCGTGATGTATGTTAAGATTTTAGCTATTCTCGATCCTTTCGCTGCCGTACCGGTGTTCATTACATTAACTGAGGGGTTTGACCCTACGAGGAAGGATGAGATTGTTAGGAAAGCTTTCGTAGCTATGTGTGTTATGGTCTCTGTATTCACTTTGTTCGGTATATGGATCCTCAATTTCTTCGGTATCTCGCTAGCCTCACTCAGGGTTGGTGGTGGTGCGATACTCTTAGTCTTAGCGTTCGACGTGTTAGGGGAGGCTCCTAGGTCTAAGAAGCTGGATCCCGAAGAAATAGCTGTGATGCCTGTTGCAACACCTTTGTTAGTAGGTCCTGGAACTATGACGACTATAATCCTCTTAGTTACGGAAAATAACACTATGGAGGGCTACGTAGCCGTACTCGCCGCCTCCTTACTAGCCGTGATAACAGCTGCGTTAATGCTTAAGTACTCATCATATATGGTGAGTAAGTTAAGTAAGTCTTTCGTGAGAGGACTCGGTAGATTCATGTCGATAATAATAGCTGCTATGGCTTTCGAGATGATTAAGAACGGTATAATGGAGTGGTTATCTGCGTTAAGCTGACGATCATAGCCCACGTAGCGTGAGAGTTAGGGAACTGAGCTAGCTTTTCACACCTTCGATGTCTTGAGTTATGGTTTGCTTTAGATAGCTAGTCTCATGACCACTAAGCTAACTATGAACATCAAGACCCACTCTATAGGGGATCTCTTAAGTATTTTGAAGCCGTCTAGAGGTGGTAAGGGTAGGAGGTTGAAGAAAGCTATCCAGGAATTAATCCTCATGACGTAGTACAGCATGTCTGTGAGTATGGGTGTTGGCGGGATGGTTAGGAGGATTACCCACGTAGTGATCCCCACCGCTATGTTGGTTAAAGGTCCTGATTCAGCTACCCTCAACTCAGCAATAGGGTTTACGTGACCCCAGTAACCATAAATTACTACAGCTCCTGGAGCGGCGAACAGAATAGGTAGTTTGACGGCCGCGTTAATTAGAGCTATAGCTAGAGTTACGAGTAGACCTAGATACCAAGCCCTATACCTAGCCTCAAGGTCGTAAGCCTTAGCCACCTGCCTATGAGCTAGTTCGTGAAGTATGAACGCCGAACCAACACCAACTGAAGAATACGCGATGCTTAGGGGGAGTCTCTCAAGACCTGAACTCATGAATATAGCGAAAGAAAAACTCAAAACAACCCATGAAATAAGCAGGTCTAGAACCTCGCTCCTCATCCTCAGATACAACCACCTGTTGCGATATACCATCACGCGATCACTACAAGAGATAGGGTAACTCTAGTTATAAGCGTTAATGAAGTAACGTATGTGGGGATTAATTAAGGGGATGGATGTGGAGAGGAAGTACGGGTTGCTGACAGAGAAGCAGTACAAGGTACTTAAGCTGAGGATAGAGGGGAGAACACAGAGGGAGATAGCGGAGATCATGAAGACTTCTAGAGAGAACGTGTCAGTAATAGAGAGGAGTGCTCTGAGGAAAATAAGGTTAGCTGAAGAAACTCTAAGAGTATATAAAGACTTGATGAAAGTGGGTGAGGTAGTGATAGAGCCGGGAACACACCTAGTCACGATACCTCAGAAACTAGTTCAGTTAGCTGATGAGAGAGGCGTTAAACTGAGAGGAAACTTCACCACGATATATGACCACATAAGAATAAACGCTTCAGGAAGTATTGAAGGAACTAGAGTAGTTAAGCCAATAAAGATAATTATCTTTAAAGACGGCACATACGAAGTAACGAAGACTTAACACTGAATCAATCCCTTAATTAGCCGGGAGATTCTTAATGAATTTCCTTAAGCGAGCTCCCTAGGTATTAAGTCCACGTAATTCTCCTTGAAGACGACCTCGAACTTTACCCCGTAAATCTTCTCAGGCGTGCTAGATTTCAGGAAGCTCGCTACATCACCTGTGAAGACCACCTCTCCCTTCTTGAGAGCTATTACTTTATCCACATAGCTTAGGAGGGGGTTCAACTGATTAGATGCTAACAGGATTATCTTCCCTTCCTTACTTAAGACTCTTAAGTGTTTTAGTAGTACTAGCTGGAATCTCATGTCTATGTGTGAGAGGGGCTCGTCAAGAGCCACGATCCTCGAGTTTTTCGAGAGTCCCTTAGCTAGTAGGGCCCTGCTTAATTCACCACTACTCACCCTACTCAACCTCCTCTTAAGTAAGGCGCTTAACTCGAATAGCTCGATATACTTCTTAAGCAATTCTTTACTGATTAACGGGTCACTAAGTATTAAGTCTCCCACACTCATGTCAGGCATTACGTCGACTAGAGGCGGTACGTAGGTGATTAGCTTGGCTCTCTCCTCAGCGCTGAGGACTCTTAAGTCCTTGTTCATTATCTTCAGGGAGCCTGCGTAACTAACTAAGCCTGAGATAGCCTTAAGTAATGTTGTCTTGCCAGCACCGTTAGGACCTACCACGGCTACAACCCCCTCGGCAATAGAGAAACTAGCTTCCTTAATGACTTGAGTGTTATCGTAGGAAACGCTTAACTTGACAACCTCAAGAACCATATTTCTTCAACTCCACTATAGCTAGAGCTAATACAGGCGCGCCGATCATTGACGCGATGACGTTAACAGGTATCTCAACACCGGGCACCAATATCTTACTAAGGAGGTCTGATGCAGTAAGTAGGGTTGAGCCTAAGATAACGGACGTGGGTAGGGCGAAAGCGAGTTCGCTAGACTTGAGAATCCTCCTAGTTATGTGTGGTGCGGCTAAGCCGACGAAGCCTATCACCCCGAACCAAGCGACCGTGAATGAAGTTACTAAGGAAGCTAGTAAGGTAGAGTATCTCCTCAACCTCGCTGGATCCCACCCCAGCTGCTTAACGAAGTCATCGCTTACTTGGAGGTTGTTGAGCGGGTGTCTCACGTAAAACACGTATGACATCGTTAAGAGCAACGCGGAAGTCATTAAGATTAAGGCGTCAGTGGAGGGACTTACGAACGACCCCATGCTCCAGGCAATCAACTTATGTATGTCTCGTGAAATAAAGTACTGCGGTAGAAGTGAGGCGGAGTAGAAGAAGGTGCCGACAGCAACCCCCGCTAACACCAAGGACGTGGGGCTCATGCCGGCCTTAGAAGCTATGAAGAGTGTTGCTAAGTAAGCGATTAACCCGCCCAAGAAGGCAGTAATGGTTCTGACGCCGATCATGAGCGGATGCAGTAAGTAGCCTGAGATAGATAGTGTTAGGGAGACAGCAAACAAAGCTCCTGATGAAATCCCGAGTATGTATGGGTCGGCGAGAGGGTTCTTAGTACTTAACTGCATTAAGTATCCTGAGAGAGCTAGGGTAGCTCCAACAGTAACAGCTGTTAACGCTCTTAAGACTCTGTAGCCTTCAATGCTTAGATTACCAGTGATTAACTGCGTAACACCCGAGAATAAGACGTTTACGGGATTCATCACGCTGTAGCCTAAACTTAAGTGAGTGAAGAAAAAGAGTACTAGCATGAAAACAGATAACGTCAATACCGCGGTGAATCTCCTCTTCCTCCATAAAACAAAAGTCTCTAAGCTATTCACGAACGAACACAACTCTAACTACCCTAGCGAAATCCCCCACTCACTAACCACGCTCTCGTCAATAAAGCTAGGGACCTGAGTTATGTCGTAAGCTCCGGGATAGAGTATTCTTGCCAAGACCTCGACGGCTAGACCTAGTCGGGGACCAGGGCGTGAGACTATGTCCTCGATAATGCCGCCCAGCACGTACACCCTCCCCTCCCTTACGGCCGTAATGTTGCTCCAGCCAGGTCTTGAGGTAATCATCTCTATCAAGTCTTGAGGGGTGCCGAATATCCCGTAATTATAGCTTAGGAGAATGACTGAGGGGTTTAAATCAATGATTGATTCCGGGCTAGCTATGAACCAAGAAAAGCTAGTGTTTCCGAAAATGTTTTCTCCTCCTGCGTACACTATCATGCTGTTCTGGAAAGTATTCCCACCTAAAGTCCAGTAATCAGGGAAGATCTCCCAGTACACACTAACTTTAGGAGTTCCGGTAGTGTTGAGGTAGTTTATTATTTTCGTGTACGTATTCATGACTCTACTAGTTATATTACTTAGTAACTCCAGCGCTGAGTCAGCCTTATTCATGATAATCCCTAAAGACATCACAGCGTTGTATACATCCCCGAAGTCCTCAACCTTAACAACGTAAACGCAGATCCCTAGATCAGATAAGGTCTTAACATACTTCTCTATTTGAGCTGAGTAAGTCACGAAGACTACGTCAGGTCTAAGACTAGCTATTAACTCCACGTTCAAAGTGAAGGCATCACCCACAACCTTAACAACCCCTTTCTCAATCAACTCGTTAATAACGGGTGGATAGTTAGAAAACCTATCAACCCCAACAACCTTATCACCAGAACCTAAAGAAAACAGAATTTCTGTTAATGAAGGACCTACCGAGACTACTCTAGAAGGCTCGTACTTCACGTAAACAGTTCTTCCAATACTATCAGTAATTACTAGCGGGTACTTAACCTCCCTTAATTTGCTGCTAAGTTCTTCATAGCTGGCTTGCAAGTTCTTAGCTAGATCTCCTATCTCGTTAACTCTCCTCGAAAGCGAGTTAATTGATTCCTGAAGCTCGGAAACGTTAGCTTGAACTTTACCTAAGACTGTTTCCTGCTTTAAGAGGATATCCCTAACTTCATTAATCATCAAGTAATTGATTGTGAAAGAAACAATACCGAATACTAAAACTACCAAGAGTAACGCGACGTAGATTTTCTGATTCACCATATTGGATACCCTATCCAATAAATAACCAGAAAAGATAATAAGCTTTTCGGTCCATGAATGAAATCCTAAACACTTACTCACGATCCTCTCAATACATCGTGGTGCGGAGTAGGTCACGCAAGGTCTGGAATGAGATAAACCACGCTACAGGACCTAAGAAAAATATGAACGCGGAAACTAGAATTAGAACACCCACGATTACGAATCTCTTATCACCTAACACGCGGCTTAGCCTCTCAAAGATTAGGAAGAACCCTATGTAAGCTAAGAGATAAGTGATTAAGATACCGATAACTAGTAAGTAAGTGATGAGGTACGCGATGAGGTCTGCTATTACTAAGTACATGATGGGTAATATAGTCATTTGAATAGCTACCAGTGTTAACGCTGCTATGAAGCCCCAGCTAACCATGGTTAGCGGGGTGCGTAAACCTGCCTCCCGAGTTTCAAGCTCCCTCAACGCGGGAATCATCTCACCGAATACGGCATACAACCATATCAGAAGACTGGCTGCGAGACTCAGCATAATTAACTGCGTTTGAGGACTTAATAACAGGAGTGGGAGTCCCCTACTCAAATCCATTAGATCGTGCCCGCTTACCAGAAAACGTAGGTAGGTACTTAGCAACCACCATAAAAGTAGGAAAAACGCTATGTTCTCAATTACAGTAGCTATAATTAAATACTTGGAAGCTCTGTAGAGACTAGTCAGCGACTCTCGTTGTGCCACATATGTATACTCACTCACAACACCCATAATCGCTACCATAAAACCTACTTATCGAGGATAATTAATTATTATTCACTCAATAATCCTCCTCAAGTTCTTGATAGCCACCACTAAAGAGAGGGTGGTAAAGCATATCAGTATTAGTGTTTCCTGAAGTATGTCATACGAGCCGTCCACGAGCAGTTTCCTCAGCGCTGACACTGTGTAGGTGAGTGGATTAGCTAAGGAGATGTACTTGATCGCGTCAGGCATTACGTCTATCGGGTATAGCGCGTTGCTAGCGAAGAAGAGAGGCATTGTTATCGCACCTATTATCCCCATAAACCTCTCACGTGTTCTAAGTAGGGAGGCTATGAGTATGGAGAGCCCTGTGAAACCCATACACGCTAGAACAAGTATTAAGTAACCCGTCGCCAAGTTCAGCGGATTACCGCTTATTCTAGCACCTACGGCTACAGCTGATACCAAAACTATGACGTACTGGGTTGACGCTCTAATACCTCCAGCCAGGGCCCTCCCCATGACTATGTAGCTCCTAGGAATAGGTGAGGTAAGGAGCTTCTTCAGTATCCCCGACTCCCTCTCAAATATCAACGCTATCCCGTAAGCTAGCGATATGAACGTAGAGGACTGAAGTATCACGCCGGGAGTTATGAAGGTCACATAATCCCCTACGTTCGGGAATGCTCTTATCCTAGCCATGACGGAACCGAAGACCGCGATCCAGAGTATTGGCTGGACAGCGCGCGTGAGTATCTCGAACGGGTCATGTTTTATCCTCCTTAACTCCATCTCAGCCATTGAAGCAAGTGACGCTAACTTCATGGAACGCATTACCCACCCCTCCTAATCATCTTCCTCATACTCACTACCTCCCTCATCCTACCAGACTCCTCAGCGATTCTCCTACCAGTAAGTTTTATGAAGACCTCGTCCAACGACGCTTCCCTAACCTTCACCTCGGAGACTGAGTAGCCGCTAACGAAGATTTTCTCAAGTATCTTAGGGAGTTTAGCAGGTATGTCGTCAACCACTAACTCAACGTGATCGTTGCTGAAGTTAGAGATGCTTACTCCAGGGATTCCTGACATGATCTCACATAGTCTTGAGTTATTCAAGGACTCCTTGAAAAACACGAGAACCTTATTACCCTCGACGTGTTTCTTTAGATCGTTAGGTGTTCCGTGAGCCACCACCCTCCCCTGATTAAGGAGGGTTACGTAATCAGCGTATTTGTCTGCCTCGTCCATATAATGGGTTGCGAAGAAGACCGTCACACCGTTCTCTTTCCTGAACTCACTTATCTTATCCCAAACCAAGCTACGTGCTCCCGGGTCAAGACCTATTGTCGGCTCGTCAAGAATTAAAAGCTTAGGACTACGCATTAAGGCGATTGCTATCTCAAGCCTCCTTATCATCCCACCGGAATAAGTTCTTACGAGTCTTCCGGAGGCCTCACTTAACCCCATGAAATCAAGTAATTCCTCTATTTTCCTACTCCTTAACTCTCTGGGAATACCGTATATCTTTGAGTAGATGAGCATGTTCTCGTAACCGCTTAAATCGCTCCAAAGCGATACTTCCTGAGGTACGTAACCAATCAGTTCCCTAATCTTAGAGGAATTCTTAACAACGTCGTGGCCGAAAACCTTCGCGGAACCCTCGTTAGGTCTTAACTGAGTGGTTACTACTCTTATTAAGGTAGTCTTGCCGGCACCGTTAGGACCTAGTAAAGCGTGGACAGCCCCCTCCTCCACATCTAAACTCACACCATCTAAAGCTCTGATCTTGTGTCCGTAAACCTTGACTAAATCCCTAACCTCAATGGCGTTCAACTCTACCCCCATTCGCTATATTCTTGAAAAATATATTAAGTAATTGACTACTGCTTGACCACACGAAACCTAGCAAAGTTATTACTCTAGCTAACGCTAGATATCTTGGTGGAAATCTTGAGTAAAGAAGAGAGAGATGTGGAGGAACTACGCGAAGTCTTAAAAGCTATCTCAGAATTCTTAAAAGAACTTAAAGAACCTTTAGGAGACCTACTCAAGATGCTGACTGAGAGCGTAAGTGGTGAGAAGCTAGGTAAGGAAGTAAGTATGTTCTATAAGTCTTTAGTAGAGAGCGGGGTTGACCCGCAAACAGCTAAGGAATGGACTGAGAGATTCCTTGATGAGAAACTGAAGTCATTGCCTAACATGAGTTTCCTGAAGGACCTGCTAAGCGAGAGATCTTGGGCGAGGCGTCGAGAGGAAGAGGAAGAAGAGGAGGAAAAAGAGAAGGAAGAAGAGTAACGCGTAAAAACACTCAGAACCCAACAACTCCTCCAGGGACTTGAATGTCTTCCAGCGACACGCTGAAGAGAGTTGAGGAACTGCTTGAGCATATAGTCAGGAAGCTAGAAAGACTTGAGGAATTACTTACCACACTGAGTAATGACCCGACCTACACGATGGCCGTAGAACTAACACTCTATTTTTCCATTCCTGTTCAGAGAGCGATTAAGTTAGCTCGAGAACTAGTTATTTTGCTGAAGGAGGTGCCGGAGTCAGACCCAATAACTAAGGCAATACTAGAGGTTCTCGCTTCCTCGGAGAGCGGCATAAGCATCTCAGAACTAACTAGGAGGGTTAGGAAGATTAGAGGCACTGCTTCTAGAAGGATAATATCAGAGAGAATCAGATTGCTGGAGAGTAGGGGTGTAGTGGAGGTTGTGAGGTCTGGTAACGTCGCTAAGATTTATTTAAGGAGAGGAGTTACTCACGAGGGACTCGATAGTGGTTAAGCTGTTTAATTACGTTTCGATAGCTCATCAAATATTCTTAATCTTACTCGCCCTAGCAGATCTGGGAGCTTACCTCTTCTTCTACCTGACGATAATTAAGTACGTGTCGCTACTTAAGTTTCGTTTAAGGCTATTCCTCAGCGGCTTGCCGGGAGATTTAAGAAAATCTGCTTACAGTCTCTATAAGTCTTACGTAGAGACGAACTTAAGCTTGATGAGCTTCCGCAACCTACTATCCTTGATTCGGCGAGGTTGACGGGCATGGTTTCAGGGTTCGGGCTTCATCGTTATCTAAGTATTTTTCTGACTCACCACCATATCTCTCCGCGTCAGCTCCACACCCCTCTTCGGGAGCGAGCCCCCAAGAGATGCAGAACTGTGTCTGATGTGATGGTATTTAAGTTCTTGAGACTCTTATGTGCTGATATCTCCGTGTTTCCGAGACTCGCGGGGTTGTGAGCCACTAGGCGACTAGTGGTGAGCTACCGCGGTGAGGGGGCACAGAGGAAGCGTGATGAACCACTCGTCACGCAAGCACACACAAGCAATCACAAAGCATGGCGAGAGGTGAACGCTCTATCAAAGCCCTCACAATAGCTTTAGGAGGAATCTAAGATAATCAGAAATCATTAAAAGCAGACAAAACTCAATACGGTGACTCACCAACCGCGTATCTTAGCTAGTACGTCGTTACTCACCCTGCCTTCCTCAACGTCCTTGATAGACTTCTCTAATATGTTAAGTCCTTCCTCAAGAACGTCCTCCTCTATAGTTAGTGGCGGCTGAATCCTGAGTACGTTCCCGGAAAGAAACATAACGAATAATCCTAACTCGTAAGCTCTCCAAACAACCTTCTTGGCTTCCTCAAACCCCCTCACCTTACTTTCCTTATCCTTCACTAACTCCAGACCTATCATGAGGCCCTTACCCCTCACATCACCCACTATAGAGGACTCATCACGTAACCTCCTTAACCTACTTAAAACAGCCTCACCAAGTCTCTCAGCTCTCCTCACTAAGTCTCTCTCCTTAATTAATTGAATAGTTCTCAGAGCTACCCTAGCTATGAGCGGGTTACCGGCTAGCGTGAACGAGTAAGCGAAGTCAGGTAGAGAATTCATTATGTCCTCCTTACCGAGTATAGCAGAGATCGGTAGACCGGAACCGAGGGGTTTCCCTAAGGTTATTACGTCAGGTCTGAAACTGAAGTGTTGATATCCGAACCACCTGCCCGTCCTCCCCAGACACGTCTGAACCTCGTCCACTATCATGGGTATCCCGTGCTTCCTCAGAATGTTCTCAAGCTGCGTGAAGTAGTTTTCGGGAGGCACTATTATGCCCCCGTCACCCTGGATAGGCTCAGTAATCAGGGCTACCACGTTCTCAGGATCTACCTCATCTATTAAGGTCTTCACACACTCAATACACGACATCCTGCAAGACCCGGGGTTCAGGCCTAACGGACACCTATAACAGTAGGGGTAGGGAACCTTAACGCTCCTCAACCAAGGACCTATTACCTCCGCGACCTTGAGGGAGAGATCCACTCCTGAGACCGTGGTGGTTCCCACGCAGCAGCCGTGGAAACTGCCTAAATGACTTACTAGCACGTTCGAGTTCCTCCTAAAACCTTTAGCAAGCATTAAAGCGCCTTCGTTAGCGTCACTACCGCTCAACCCTAAAACAACCCTCCAGTCCTTGAAGCCCGTCAGAGACAGTAGCTCCTCTGCTAGGTGTAGGGCAGGTATGTTATAGCCGTATATGAAGGTAAAATGAATTAGTTCCTCAGCCTGCTCCTTAATCACCTCAACGATGTCGGGGTCGCAGTAACCGAGGTTAGTGACGGCAGCGCTTGACGTGAAGTCTATGTAGGACCTGCCGCTAACGTCGAACACTCTGGAATTCCTCCCTCTGACAGCGATGACTGGCGCGTAAGAAGTTCTCTGAACTCTTGAAAACACTTTCTCATACCTAGCCATGATTTCCTCGGGTGAGTCCCTGTAGAGACTCAAACGATTACACCCTTTAAAGACTTGAAGAGATAATTAAAGGATCTTTGTGGACGTGTTGGCCTGCTCAACACCCACATTAACGATTAGTGACTCACTCCGAGTGTCCGCTACCGGCAAGCTTTCTCAGGATCAGGAAGTTGATGAGTATGAGCGCTAGTGTTAGGATTAGGGATAAGCTTATTATGATTGGCAGGAACCCCGTATCCCCTAAACCAAAGCATATCGGGATGAAGAGCAGTATCACGCAACCGGCAACCCCTGACGAGACCCCTCCTTGATTGGCTGGGGTCAGGGTCTGTAGTAGCGCGGAGAGGAGGATTAGTGCGAGGCCCGCGAACAGGACTATAATACCGAGTCTTAACAGAGGGTTGGCCACGCTAATCACCTAATATTCGCTAAGATAAACGTTATGAGGACGATCGACGTTAAGGTTATGGCGAGTATTAAGAGGATCTTCGATGCTTTCTGGCTGGTACCGAAGACTATTGGTACGGGACCTATTATTAGGACGCCACCGCCCTCCAACTTACGGTCCCCGTCCTGACTCAATAAGGCGGCGAGAAGTAGTGAAATACCGCCAACGATCAGCACGAGTCCTGAGAAAAGCAGGATTTCAGGAAGTTCCATCGCCGGCCCCCGCTTAACAAGATTGCTAAGCGAAATATAAAGACTTGGTTTAAGTCACCCTACCGGAGAGTATGAGGTTTTTCAGCCTATCAGCCTCCCCAGCCTCGATGATCTCGCCGTACTCAGTGCTTGGCTTAATACTCAATACCATGTCCGGCTTGAAGAGCATGACTAGGAAGGAGGTTTCTGATCTAAGGCGGTCTAGCGTGCTCAGGTATGTGATCACCTTCCCAGGACCGTAAACAAGTGCTTTAGACGGGGTCACCACTATGACGTGCTTGACTAAGGTTCTTAAGCCTAGGACGGGGAGTAACGCGTTACTGAAAGACTCACAGAGGGTTACGTCATGTCTCGATGACACTGAACTCACTGATTCCACTATTAAGGAATCTATTTCCTTACTCACTAACTTGTTGTAGAGCCATGAACGATTCACCTCGTCAACCCTACCTAAACTACTGACGAACCCTCTTATCTCGTTAGCTAAGTGATCACCCACCCTGTCAAGGTTTTCTCTAACCAGGTAGTAGTTTCTCTGCCTGGCTGAGGAAACCCTAACCAACACTGCTTGATCGATTAGAGAGGTTAGTGATGTGAGGTAAGAATCTAGTGAGGGATGCTTCATCAAGTCGTGAGGTGCTGTCATAACATCAACAGGATTCTGTAAGTCTATGTCTTGAACGAGCCCGGCCTTAACATACCTAACTACATCCTCACCAACCAAAACGCCTAAATCACGAGACTCTAAGAAATACTCGTACTGCTCCCAGAAAGAATGAGCGGCAACAGGCTTCACAACACCTACGGAATAACCCGACCTCCTCAAATACTCAGCGAGAGCTAGGGTGAAGAAAGTCTTCCCAGAATTAAATGGGAGCAAACCGGAAACAACTACTAAAACCACCGCAACGCCCCAGTAATAAATCTCTGAGAATAAAATTAATTAATAACGAAACCCTACGTGGTTAAGAAGTATAGAACGGTTAGGAAAACTCCTATCAACACCTTATGAGCTATGAACACGTACTCAACTAACTTCTTTTGTTTTTCTTCAGACTTACTCTCCACTATTTTCAAGATTTTGTCGTTTACTATGGCTCCCAGTAGGTTCATGGATACCAGGATTTTGCGTACTAGGTTGCTCAGTGTGTTAGAAATCACCTTAATCAAGTTAAGGAGCGTGTTTACTTGCACTAATTTAAATGGGTTTAATCTTTCTAGGTAGTACTTATACATTTCACCACCAAATTATATTATGATTACCAGGTATATAAATGTTATGACTGAATATAAGTAAGTCTAGAAATGCTTATACAGATGACACGTTGTAATCTATTAAGCTCATTAATGATTAAGTAAGGGTTTAGAGACTCCTAGAATACTCGGCTATTAGAGGGTCTGATATCACGTAGTAGCCGTCTCTCTTCTCCACGATACTGAGCTCCACGAGAGTCTCGATAAGTCTCGTGATCTGCGCGTTTTGTATTGGTTTGCCGAGCCATGCCTCGACAGATCTCTTTATGCCTGACCAGGTATTCATGTCTAGAGATATTGCTTTCAGTATGTATGCGTAGTATCTAGATCTCTTGAAGACCTTATCTAGCTCCTCCTTAACGAGCTTCAGAGCTTTCTCAGCAGTCTCGTTTAATGCCTCCGTGGTAGGGTTACGTGATTGAATTAATGAGAAACCGAAGTAAGCGAGCCAGCCCACTACCCCGTCAACTTTCTCGTAAATCTTCTGGAGGATGTCGTCATCAACCCTCATACCAGCCTCCTCAAAACCTCTCTTAAGGAACTCAATAGATCTCTCTTTACTAAATCTCTCAAGCTTAACTATCTTAACATACCTACCGTATAGAGGGCTTGAAGCATCGTCTAGCCTGAGAGTACTTAACAGGAGACCTACCTCAGACCCAGTCAAAACGAACCTCAAATTAGGTAAGTTATCGTAAGCGTACGCCAGAATATTCCTGAAGTTTATCCTACCCTTACCACCACTGAGGTTCCTGAGAATCTGTGCTTCGTCAAAAGCTACCGCGACGAAACCCCCCTCAACCTCCTCACCGAATTGATTAAGCTTGTTAAGTATCCTAGCAAGGGTTAGGGATTCCACGCGCCAATCAAACTCTACCCTAAAACCATACGCCTCAACACCTCTAACACTCCTCAGGTAATCAATTAACCTACTCCACCTAGACGCGCTACTAGAGAAGGCCTCAGATAAGAGTCTATAAAAAGCTACCTTACTATAGCCCTCCTCCTCCAAAATCCTGAGATCTAGGTAGACGTACGGTATCTTAAGCTCGTTTAAAGCAACCCTTAAAACAGAGGTCTTACCAATCCTCCTAATACCTAGTAGGAGGGTTATGGGTACCTTGAGAATAGACTCCTTAAGTTCCTTAATCTCTTCCTCACGATTAAATAAGTCACTCCTATGATTCTTCGGTCTAGGATCGAATAACGTTGAGTAACACCCCCAATACTTAGTAACACCACCGATACTTAAATATTTAATCATCGAGTGATTAACGGGGATTAAGGATCTTAACACTCAAGACTTACAGGTAAGTCAGTATTTCCTAGAACGACCCACCTCTCCTCATCCAAGTATGAGTTAATTGCTTTAAACACAACCCCCTTCTCAGACGCGTACCTCATCACGTGAGGTATGTCGGGGTCGCCTAAGCAATATGGCTTGAAGCCTTTCACGTTAGGTAAGGAAGCCATGAATACAACGTACGGTTTGAAAACGCTTGAGTAATCAGCTAAGACCTTGATCTGTCTCCTACCCCTAATAGTCGGGCAGTCAGGGTATGACGCGTAGTCATCGCCAACTCTCAACACAGCACTCTTCAGCTCAACAAGCCTCATATCATCAACACACTCAATAACGTAGTCTATGACCTCACCACCTAACCTGAAGTTCCTCTTACGTAGAGAACACCCACTCAACCAAGGAATCAAGCCATGACTAAGCAAGTACTCAAAAACCCTGCCCTGAGTTAAGGTATCTAGTATGGCGTAACCCCCAATATCCCTGACCGCCACCAACCTGTAATTAAGTCTTGAGCCACTTATAACGCTGCAGAAACCCTCCCTACCACCAACCAAGAACTCACTCAACCTCCCAGTATTCGTTAAATGAGCTAAGCAAACCCCACCACCAACCACCACCCGAACAGTAAAACGATTCAACCTATCAACCAACGAGCACTTAACCAGATTATCAAGCTTGAAGAGCCTCAACCACGTTCGCCTCACTCACGAAACATATGAAGAAGGTATTTATTTAAGTATGAGTGAGAAATGCTAGCACCGGTCATGAAAACAGAGTTTCCAATTAACAATCATTGATATCAAACGCGTTAAGACCTCGATTAATAACACGATGGCGTTAATGACTGTTAGTACTGCGAAGAGAGAAGTTAATGATTCCGCGCTCTCAGAAGTCTTCAATTCTACCACTGGAAATCTGTTAAGGGATATTCAAGAAAATATTTAATCAATCTCGGCATGACTTGAAAAACATTTATGATTTACCCGAGCCCCCAGCAATTTCTATTTGTTAAGATCGAAAACTAACTGCCGAAGAATTGGGAGGAAATTCATAGGCGTTAATTATCATTATGTTCTCTAAGAATCTTCTGCGTCGGCTTCCTTACACTAGCAAAGTGTAAGACATTAAAATCCAGGTTAACTCATTTTTGGGTGAGTTAATTGAGGTGTGATTGCTTCCTCGAGACCGTGTTAAGTAGGTCTAGTGTGAGGTGGTTTAGGAGTGACCCTATACCAGACGATGTTTTACTTAAGATTGTTGAGGCCGGTGTGAGAGCTCCCAACGCCGGTAATAATGAGCAGTGGTTCTTCATTGTGGTTAGGGAGTTAGGGTTAAGGAGTAAGATACATGAGTTACTCTTAGAAGCTCACGAGTTTTACGCCACGCACGCTCTCAAGAACCCCCTACCACCTGATAAGGTGGGTAAGTGGGTTCAGAGAATTCGTGAAGGCATGTATTTAGCGCCGGCTTATATAGCTGGCTACGTCGACTTAAGGAAAACAACCCATGTTGAGGGATTTTTCGAGAAGGAGAGGGTATTCGCTATACAATCCGTTGCCGCAGCGCTGGAGAACATGATTTTAGTTGCTCACTCCCTCGGGCTCGGGGCTGTCTGGCTGGGCGTCCCCCTACTACTCAAGAGTAAATTCGACGAAATCCTTAAACCACCGGAAGGTTGTGAGTTACAGGGAATCATAGCGCTCGGCTACCCGGCAGAAACCCCCAGAACGAGGCCTAGAAAACCCTTAAAAGAGGTAGTCAAGCTTATTTAACTATGCCCTCATGACAGAGAAGACTGGGTTGAGCTGTTAAGGGTCCTTAGAATCAAGGTATTATCTTGCCGTCTACCCTTACCTCACCCAACCCGTGTTTCTTAAGAACCTTGCTGGCTTCGGTTATTAAGGTATTCACCCGGTTTTTCAAGTCGTCGTAAGTTAGTGACTCGCCGTAAATCCTGATCTTAGGTTCCGTTCCCGACTTCCTTACTAGGAGCCACGACCTATCCACGTAATTAACTCTTAAACCATCTATCGTCAGTATTTCGGAGTCAGGGGTTCTCCACTCCAGTAACTTGGCTGTCAGACACTCATACACTTCCTCCTTGAGTTCTTTAGGTACTTCAATGGAGACTCTTGCTTGAGGGTAATCAGGTATTTCCTTCAATAACTCGTCGATACCGGATTTCCTCTCAATCATTAACTTAGTTAGTAGAGCTGCTTGGTAAACCCCGTCTACCCACGGACCCCATCCTGGGTCTATGAATTTCCAAGGTTCCGCAGTCATCACGACGTCCGGGTATTTGAGTATGCCGGTATGCGTAGCTCCTAACTTAGTTATAGCTAGCTTACCTCCGGCCTCCTCCACAACGTCCCTCACCGCGTTGCCGACGTCTATGGAGACTACCACGGTCCCTCCCCTCACACTCAGCATTTCCTTAGCTAGTAACGCGATGATCCTGTCTTGCTTTATGAATCCCTTAGCAGGGCTTAAGACAGCTAGCCTGTCCCCGTCCCCGTCGTGAGCTAAGAACGCGTCAACCCTTAACTCCCTAGCTATTGGGAGTAGGGGCTCTAAGATATCCGGTCTTGGCTCAGGATGCCTCCCCGGGAACCTCCCGTCAACGTTTGAGTTCAGCGTGATGACCTGAGCACCTAGCCCTGTGAGGACTTTAGGGGTTACTAAAGACGCGGCGCCGTTAGCTGTGTCAATGAGAACGCGCACCCCACCACCCTTATCAACCGGACCCAACCTACTCAGTAACTCCTCTATGTACTCACTCACCACATGCGCGGCACTAGCGTAAGACCCCGTAGCGTCCCAGTCAGCGAGCACCCACCCCCTACCAACGTAGAGTTCCTCGATCTTGAGCTCGTCTTCCTCCAAGATCTCCATCCCGTTACCGTAGAAAGCTTTGAGTCCGTTGTCTTGAGGTGGGTTATGTGAGGCGGTTACGTAAATCCCGAGATCCCCCCTCAAGAACCTAGTACTCCATGCTAGGACAGGTAGGGGAACTAAACCTACGTCAATCACTTCAGAACCTGAAGCTAGGAGTCCTGTTACCACAGAGCTTTTTAAGACGGGCGTGGTTAGTCGACCGTCACCCCCCACCACACTCCTACGTGCTTTGAAGTAGGTTGCTATGGTAGCGCTTAAGTATAAGAAAACCTCGGGACTTACCTCTCTTAAGTACCTCCCCCTAACCCCGGCGGTACCGAAGAGTTTCTTGCTACCCACTAACCTCCTCACCCGACTCCTCCACTTGCGTGAGATCCCTCAAGTTAATTAACTCGATTGGTTTAAGTAATGATACGGCCGCGACCCTCCTACCCCTCAATAACCTGACTACCTTAACGTAAACGATCCAGTCAGGATTCTCGAGGTTGACCGGTCTATCAACGTACTTAGCTATCTCCCTAATAGAATCTATGGAATGCATTACCTCTCTCCTTCCCTCAGAATCAATTCTTATTAAATGTCCTTGAAGCGTGATCCTGAAGCTCTCGTTCTGCGGGATCCTCACTACCATATTCTTAACCACCTCAACGACCTCGTCTAGGTAAGGATCGACTACGTGATCTACAGGTATAACCCGGATTATCGGGGTCCCACCACCCCTCAAACTCTCCCTCAATTTCTCAGCTACTTGGTGCGGGTCTCCCTCAACAAGGTATAACATCACTGACTGATAGGAAGCTACGATCTTCCCCCCAGCACCTAACAACTGCCTTAACTGATTCCTAGCCCACCTCCAGTTATCGGGGCCTGGCTCATGAATGACTATCAAATTAAACATTCAAAACACCTCGTCACCTCACCTAACATACTATCGTGAACCAAGATTAATAAGAAGTGCCGCCATGTTTTTGAACTCTTGATTTAGAAAGGTTTACATATTTTGTCGATAGAAAGAGTTATATTATCTTTAATCACTTGTTTAAGTGGGCTTAAATACATGTACGTAGCAACATTTAACATAGTACAGTATGATTGCCCCGTTGTTTGGCTAGTAGAACACTTGAAGGACGCTAGGGTAATAGTTACTGGAGCTAACGTAGCCGAGATTTCCCGAGGTTATGAGAAGATATACGTGGTTTTATTAGGGGATGAGGAAGTCACCAGTAAGGCTTTAGAGAAGATAGAGAATTACAAGCTCGTGCGTAGTTATGAGGTAATACAGAAGAAGAGAGACTTCGTTAAGGTTAAGATGAACATAACCAGGACTAAGACTATGGAGACCAGCGTTTTCCTTGACGCGATGCCTCTAGCACCATGGATAGCTAAGGAAGGTTATGAGAAGTGGACTCTAGGATTCCACAGTAAGAAACAACTTAATGAGTTCGTGAGTAGGGTGAGTGAGTTCGACTACATCGAGAGGTCTAGGGTTGAGGAAATACCTGATGAGCTGGTCGCGGAGTTCTCGATGAATTTCCTGGCAGCGCTGAACCTGTTAACGATAGAGTTAAAT
Organism: uncultured Desulfurococcaceae archaeon; assembly: GCA_964482405.1. Lineage (GTDB taxonomy): Archaea > Thermoproteota > Thermoprotei_A > Sulfolobales > NBVN01 > Zestomicrobium. Next base: position 20,672 of record CAYZXH010000025.1, read on the forward strand.
AAATTAACTAATAAGCAATTAAGTTTGTTGAAGCTAGCTCTTGAGTCAGGGTATTATGAGTGGCCTAGGAAAACAAACATCGTCGAGTTATCGGAGGAGTTAGGTATATCACGTGCCGCGGTAACTAAGTTGTTGAGGCGTGCTGAGAAGAGGATAGTGTCCTCAACCCTCAAGTACTTGAGTAAGACATCTGTTTAAGCGTGAGTTAACCTCATAACACGTCCCATATCCTCAACACTTAATAAACATTGTTTACCTACGCCTAGATTACTCAAGTTAACGTATTTTAAGAGGGGCATGTGTTGGAGGTAGGTGTTGTAGGAGCGCATAGTCTGAAGTACGAGTTGAGGTCATCTAAGGAAGTTTGGGACATGGTTAAAGAGGTTGTGGAGGGGGTTTTAGGGAAGGTTGATAAAGGTATTGGTAAGGACGAGATCGATTTAGTCATAGTATCTAACTTTTCCGATAGGTTCGGGGGGCTAACGCATACAGCACCCCTCGTCATCTCGTATTTGGGCTTAAATAACACGAAGGGTTTCAGAGTTGAGAACGCGTGTGTCTCAGGGGGTACAGCACTCTACATCGCGTGGAACTTCCTCAGGAGTGGCCTAGCTAAGAACGCCTTAATAATTGGTTTCGAGAAGATGAGTTACCTACCGTCAAGCATGGAAGTAAACGAGGTTTTGATGCAGGCCGGGCACCCGGAGGAGGTCTTGGTTGGAGCACCTTTCGTCTCACTCTACGCTTTAATAGCTACGGCCTACATGAGTAGGTACGGGGCTAGGGAGGAAGACCTTGCTTTAGTAGCTGTGAAGAATCATGAGAACGGGTTGAGGAATCCTCTAGCAGCTATGCAGAAGAAAATCAGTGTTGAGGACGTCATGAAGTCCCCGTATGTTTCATGGCCGTTGAAACTCTACGATTCCTCGCTAATAACTGACGGTGCCGCTGCTCTGATAGTGAGTAGTGAGCCGAGGAGATATACCGACACCCCAGTCATGCTGAGGTCGATAGCCATGTACCACGACCATCCAGGGGTTTCCCAGCGTGAGGACTTAACAGCCTTGAGAGCTGTTAAGAAAGCTGGTGAGGAAGCTTACAGGAGTGCTGGCTTAACTCCTAAGGACGTGGACGTGATGGAGGTGCACGACGCGTTCACTATAGCGGAGATAATAGTTTACGAGATGTTAGGTCTTGCTGAGAGGGGTAGGGGTGTTGAGCTGATTAGGGAGGGCGTCACAGCTTTTCACGGTGAGATACCTGTCAATCCTAGCGGGGGTCTTAAGTCTAAGGGGCACCCGATAGGAGCTACGGGTGTCGGCATGGTTGCTGAGATTTACTGGCAGTTGAGGGGTGAGGCGGGTGAGAGGCAGGTACCGGGCGCTGAGGTGGGGTTGGTGGAGAATCACGGGGGTACTGGAGCGACCTCCGTAGTAGCTATCTTCAGTAGGTGATCGTGATGGTCTGGAAGCTAACTACTTACACGGAGCTGTACACGCCGGTACTACCCTACAAGTCTACCTACGCTATAGGCGTGGTGGAGAATGAGGAGGGTGTTAGGAGGGTAGTCCGGGTAGATAGGAAGTTCTTCGGGAAGCTTAAGGTGGGAATGGTTGGGGACGTGGTCGAGTCTTGGAGCGTCTTCGGCACTATACCGGTCTTCATACCTGCCGGCGTTGAGGTTGGTGAGAGAAAGGTTGCTTTAGTGACCGGAGGTGCTAGGGGGATAGGAGCCGCCATATCCTTGGAGCTGGCTAGGTCAGGTTACTTAATAGCTGTGGCCGACATCTCGCGTGATGCGGAAGCAGAGAGAACAATTAAAGCAATAGCTGACTCCGGGTCTAAGGCTTTGTTCGTTGAGATGGATGTCTCTAAGTATGAGTCTGTTGAGGAAGGGGTTAAGAAAGTAGTTAGTGAATTTGGGAGGGTAGATGTCTTAGTCAATAACGCGGGGATAACGAAGGACGCGTACTTACAGAGGATAAGCCCGGATATGTGGGACGCTGTGATAAGGGTGAACCTGACCGGGGCGTATAACTGCTCGAGAGTTGTGACGCCCTACATGATTAAGGGTGGGGGCGGCGTCATAATCAACGTGTCATCTATTGTTGGGTTGTTAGGTAATTTAGGGCAGGCGAATTACGCGGCGTCTAAGTCAGGCTTGATAGGGCTTACCTACACGTTAGCTAAGGAGCTGGCCCCGTACGGGATAAGGGTGGTTGCGATAGCTCCTGGATTCGTTAAGACTCGGATGGCTTTAGCAGTGCCCACACCGATATTGAGGGACTACCTGAAGAGGATACCTATCCCGAGACTCGTGGAGCCTGAGGAGGTGGCTAAGTTAGTGAGGCATATAGTAGAGAATGAAGCCCTGAACGGCGTCGTGATACCGGTAGACTTAGGAACCACGATCTCAAGTCCTAAAGCTTGATGTAGGCTCAATCAATTATTTACTGAATTAACCTGAAGATTTTTAATTTTGATCCCTAATTAGGATTGGGTGCTCCTCACGCAACTTCCGGAAATACTTAGGGTTAAGCTTAGTGAAGGTTTCGAGATTAGTTTCAGACTCCTTAAGAGGGGGGCGAAGAAAGCAGTAGTATTGATTCACGGCAACCTCTCCTCATCGCTGGTTTGGGAAGACTTCATGAGTAAGGTACCTGCAGATTTCGACGTCGTAGCTCCGGATCTTAGGGGTTTCGGGGATAGTGGGAGGAGACCCGTAGACGCTACTAGGGGATTAAGAGATTTCTCAGATGACGTGCTGGGGTTGTTGGCAACACTTAAATACGATTCTTACGTGTTGGTAGGGCATAGTATGGGAGGGGGTGTGGCGTTACAAGCGCTCCTAGACGCTCCAAGCGATGTCAGGGTGAGAGGGGTTGTGTTAGTTGATCCCTTACCCCCGTACGGCTTCGGAGGGACTATAGACGTGTACGGAACGCCGTGTTACGAGGATTACTCAGGGTCTGGCGCGGGTCTCGTAGCTAAGTACAACCCCGAATTCATCAGGTTGCTTAAGGCTAAGTACACTGGGACCGACCACCCGTCAGCGCCGGCCAACGCTGTTAAGGCATACTTTGCCGAAGACTACGTGATTAGCGAGGATTTGATGAGCAAGCTCTTAAGAATGCTGTTCAGTACCGAAGTAGGTGAGGATAACTACCCGGGAGATTACGTGGAGAGCCCTAACTGGCCATACGTAGCGCCGGGGAGTAGGGGGGTGTTAAACGCGATGAGTCCTAAATACCTCAACTTAAGAGAGGTCTTGAAAGTGGTGAGGAAACCCCCGATACTCTGGGTACACGGGAGTAAAGACATAATAGTGTCTGACACGTCACTGCTCGACGTAGCTGTTTTAGGGCTTGCGGGATACATACCTGGGTATCCAGGACCGGATAAGTTCCCGCCGCAACCCATGGTGAGTCAGATAAAGACTTTCTTAGACGAGTACCTCATGAAGGGCGGGACTTACGAGAAGTTAGTGATTGAGGGTGCCGGACACACACCGTTCATAGAGAAACCGGAAGAATTCACGAGGAAATTCACGGATTTCATTTATTAAGTACTTTCTTTTAAGAATTAAAGAATGTCCTCACATTATCTGAGCCGAGGTCGTGAGGAACGTTCTTCACAACCTTGGTGAGAGACGCGTACATAACTTATATGTGTGGGGCACGAGATATTATTC
>CAYZXH010000026.1:0-22980 GCA_964482405.1 uncultured Desulfurococcaceae archaeon
TTAGTGGTGAGGTGGTTTGCTTGAATAAGTCACTACTTATCTTGAGTTCTAATATTCTCGTGGTCTCTTCCCTAATCTTATTATATGGTGTGGTAAATCAAGAACCTTCCTTAATAGGGGTTTCCTTGTCGTCTATTCTTACAGGACTCGTCTTATTAATGCTTAGTTTCGCTGTATCGGAATCTGTTATTAATTCCCTCATAGAGTACCTGAGCTTAACTAACAACGCCTTAACAAGCGTCATAGAAAACGTAGATCTCCTAGAGTCAGACTTCTACGTGGTGCGGGTAGATAACGAGTTAAGGTTAGTCATGCTTAAGAGAGGTAAGCCGGAAGCAGCCATTCCAGGACTAGGTGTTAAGTTTGGTGAACCTTACCTAGCAATACCCGTAGAAAACGTTCTTGAGGAAGTTATTCAAGTCAATGAGGTTACTGAGAAGGTTGTCGAGACTAACTTGAATTCAATTCTTGTAGACACTCTAGGCTTGTGCGGTAGGGTGGCCGTTAAATTAACTGAAAAGCTTATCAGAGTTGATTTAATAAACGTGAACAAGGTCTTAAAGAGGTTTGAGAAGATGCCGTTAGATCCTCTCAAGACTTTAGCAGCCGTAGCTACTGCTAGACTGATAGGTAAGGACTTAAAACTCGGTGATTCGGGAAACGCTGTGAGCGGGGTTTACTACGTTTTCGAGGTGATTGAGTAGGTGGTTGGGGTTACCGAGAGGTTTGTGTTACTTTACGTAGCACTCTCATCGGCTTTCAATATTTCTTTGTTACTCTTAAGCGAGTCTAGGATTGACGCGTACGTAGCTCTCAACATACTCTCTTTCTACGTGAGTTACTCTCTTACAAGACCGTCAACTAAGTCAGCTACGATGGTGAGATTAATCCACGCGTTACTACTCTCTATCTTTGCCTTCCTAGTAGGTAGTAGAGTGTATGAGGTTTTAATGAGATGAGAATAGATGGGTTAACGCTATTCTTGGTTGTCTTGCTCGCGATATCCACGCCTTATTTAACGAGCGCGTCAGAACCTGAGCTAGTGGATTGCTCAAACCTGTTAATACTTCTCGATAAATCTTTAAGAGCTGTGGAGGAGGGGGAACCCAGTGCTTATCAAATGATTCAATCCATAGGTAGTGCTTCAATACCGGGCGACGTAGGCAACTTACATAAGAACTCCTATGACCTACTACTAAGATATTATAACCTCTCCGCACGGACTGTTGATGAGGCCCTAACCAAGGAGGAAGCTCATAGGATGCTGAGTGAGCTTTCCGAGCTACATTCTAAATTACCTGACGTAATTAGTCAGTACGTAAATAAATTGTCCGCGTGCGCACACGACCCAGGATTAAGCAATAGCTTGAGAACGAGTATCTCGTTAAGCGTTAAGAAAATTAGTGACGAGTTGATCCCGAGCTTAACTCAAATAATATTCTCGAAATATCTCATGTCAAACAGGCTCATTGACGTAAGGTTAGATAAAGAAGTCTACACCCCAGGAGAACCCGTAGAGTTTGAGGTGACGTTAGGAGACCCTACCCTAACTTTGAGTAGCGCCTCCCTTTACACGTGGCCTGACCTAAGATTCATTGAATACGCTAATATCACGTCATTAGGTGGGGGTAAGTATGTAGGCTTTCTGAGAACCCCAAGCGCTGAATTCGTTAAAACTCCCACTAGGTCAGAGGGAGTTTTCGTGTTGATTATCACGGCACGCAACGCTTCAAGCAGCGAGAACTACGTGAATTATAAAATACTTAAAGTTGTTTATAGGGTTCCTAAAGTATGGGTTGAATGCCCTGCAAGCATATATAGGGGGGATTCTATTGAGCTGAACTTATACTCGGACAACTACTATAACGCTACTGTGGAGTTCGGCGATGTGCTGGTTGGCTACTTAAGTTTGGTTCCCGGCTTAACACGCTACTACGTTAACACCTCATCGTTTAATTTAACTGTTGGTGTTAGCCTCTTGAAGGTTTCTGTACACCCTACTCAAGACTCTCCAGGACTGACGATCACTAAGCCTGTCATGATCTTGCCCAGAATACCTAAAGTAAGAATAGTATTTCCTGAGATCTTCTTCACCGGCGACGGCTTCTTAACAATACTCTTAATTAACGATGACACTGAAGAAAGCCAGTTAAGCGTTAAGGTGTACGCTGGTGACTCACTGAGGGGGGAGTACACGTTGAGTGACGTCTTAGTTGCGAGAGTTTTCGTAGGATTCTTCCCGGCATTCCTTACGAATCTGAACATAGTGGTAGAGCCCACTCAACACTTGAAGGAGCCATACCTCTACCAACGACAGGTCTTCGTAGTTAATCCCGTCACCACCTTATTGACGGGTTTAGCCTCAATATTCTTAATAGTCCTTGTCTCTAATAAGGAGAGAAGCTTCATGATATTCATTAAAGGTAACGTGGTGAGCGGCAAGACCTCCGTAAAGAGAGTGGTGCGGGAGGTAAGTTCCTATCTTAAGTCACCCTACCCCATAAGCTCGAGGATCGCCGAGCTTTACTACGCAACGCTGAGGAAGCTAGGAATCCCGTTACCTAAGGTTACTGAGACCCTCAGAGAGCATTTCAGTAGAGCGGGCTTAAGCGGTTTTCTCAGAAACACCCTCTGGAAATTACTGATAATAACTGAGAAGGATTTGTACTCTAGCAAGAAGCAAGATTATCGTAAAGCAGTGGAGTTAGCTGAGGAGGTTACGGGGCATGAAGGTGAGTAATCTACTCTTGGTCAGCTTGTTGATAGGGGTTATGGTAGGGCTGGTAATCATGTTCACACTCCCCTCAACAACCAGCTACAGCGTCGTTAATTACGGAGATAACGGTATCTCGAGACTCAGAGAGTCTTACAAAGCTTTCGTGATCACGGACCTGAGCACATCACGTGATATAAGCCCTCGAGACACGGTGTATTTAATCATTCGCTTAGATAATGTGACGTCAAGTGAGGCGGAGATAATCTTAAGGTTAGTTAAGGAAGGGGGATATGTGATATTCTCTGGGGGTTGGGGAGCTATTGAGAGCTTGAATCATTACGCGAAACTTAACTTAACCGTTACGAGTAGCGTTATTTACGACATGATTTATAATGGGGGTGACAGGTTTCACCCGCTAGGCTTCTCAAGCCATTGTAATTGTACTCTCACTACCTACACGCCATATTATGTCGTAACAGATAAAAACACTGATGTGGTAGTGTACTCCAGTAATTTCTCCTATGTTGATTTAAACGGTAACGGCTACATGGATATTGAGGAGCCGTTAGGTTCATTTCCTTTAGGAATCTCACTTAGTTATGGCGGGGGTCGTTTAATCCTTGTTTCCTCTCCCCAGGTTTTTACGAATAAGTTATTTGAGGCTAATAAAGACTTCATCGACTGCCTCGTAAGTGATAGGGGATTAATTATTGATCAATCGTGGGTTAAGAGAGACTTCATCGAGTATTTGAGGCTAGTAACTACCACGTATGAAGTTACTTACCCAGCACTTATTTTCTTAGTTTCCCTGTTATGCGTGGTGGCTTATTATGTATTCAAGGAAAGGTAGGGTTGCCTACTCAGCGGTTTCGTTGCTTATCGTGCTTACCGGTTTCTATAACTCTCTAGTCTTGAGAGACCCTATTCACACGCTCTACAGCGTTGTTGCCGCGGTTCTCTACCTCTACTTGCGGGGCATGCCAAGACTTCTCACGGTTTTTTCCTGGTGTTTGCTTTCATCAGGTCTCACACAATTATCCACCCTGCTTAATGTTATCCTGTCTTTCCTACTTCCATACTCTTATGAGGACGCGTCGCGCAAGCCTTCAGATACGCACCTATCTCTCAAGCTAGCTTCCGTGACCTTAGTTTTCACCCCGCTTTACTTACTGAGAGTACCGACCTTAATCACAGCTACCTCATATTTAGTCGGTATACTTGTCGTGACCTTCATATCTTACGTTCGCATCTCTAAGTCTCGCGTCGTCTTACACGGGGCAACGTTCTCAGTATATTTGGGCGATTACGTTGAGGTTCCTTTAAGTATAGAGTCCGGGCATAAAGTGTACTATAAGGTCTTACTAGACGATAACGTTGCTGCAGGGGGGTTCTTAAGGGGCGCTAAACACTTAACTATTAAGATATCATCAAACATAGCTGGGGTTAGGAGGCACTTAATCAAAGTAGTCTTGAGTGACTTAAGGGGGTTTTCCCGGGTTACGTATGGTCCTTACTCAATCAGAGTTAAGACAGTACCTAAATTCCTGACTATAGTTAGGAGTGTTAGGGAGATTCTGAATAGGTATGTAGAGCTTGTTAAGTCCCCGGTCATATATCTCGGCAAACTTGAAGTCGCTATCTCGCCACGGGTTCCGGTGTTTAAGGGTGGTTTGGGAGGTGAGTCAGCTAGCGGGTACTTAGGCGTGAGTGGTACGGGGCCTAGCGCGGGTCTCGCAGGAGGCGCTCTGGGTGAGGGAGGCGTGAGCGGTGGTCAAGGGTTTGATTCAGGGGTTTCAACACTTTACGGAGACCTGATTAAGTATAGGTTTAGGTGGACGATTCCAGCTAAAGTGCTTGAATTCATAGAGTTTCAGACTTCTAAGACTTTCTTAGGTGATTACGTAGGTGTTAGAGAGTATTGCCCGGGTGATCACCCGAGGAGCATACACTGGAAGAAGAGCGTAAGTACCGGCGAGTTAGCTGTTAAGGTCTACACCCGTAGCGGTGAGGGGGGTGGCGGGAGGTCCAGTCTAGTCATTGCTGACTGGGACGCGTCTAACCCCGTAGAATTAGATAACTTGATACAAGCCACGTACAGCGCTCTCTTAATGGAAAAATACGTGAAAATCCTCTACCTTAAGCTACCTAACGGTAAGATATACTTAATTAAGGGGGGCATACTCGACGTCCTAAAAGCGTTGGATTTTGTGATAAGTAGTGAAGACATTGAGTCAAGGTTTAATTACGAGAGCTGGGTTAGGAAGGGGTCGCTGAGCCTAATAGAAGAGCTTAGAGTAGCTAACGAGCCGTTAAGATCTATAGATAGGTACTATAGGGTTTTATCCGAGTCACTAATTGAGGAATTAGAGAGGCAGGGCTTGCCTAAAAACTCTAGTTTCGTAATAGTGCATCCTAGAGCACACACCGTCAAGTATCTTTACTTAACCCATAAGCTAAGAACGAGTGGGTATACAGTAACACACTTAACTAAAATACTTCAGCCAAGCGAGATAAATAAGAGACTTAAAGAAATGATTAAGTCTTAGGAAGGCCGCTCTTCACCCAAATCCCTAAGAATGATTAAGCTTTAGTTAACTTTAGTTAAGGTAATCTCAATGTGCTTGCACGACCTTCCCGTCCTCTAAATTTATGGTTTTAGAAATGTTAAGATTTTTCAAGTAATCTGATTGATGAGAAGATATCACCATGCCAACTCCTTTCTCGTGTTTTTCTTTAAGAAGATTAATTAATATTTCTCTCTTCCTCGCGTCCAGGTGTGCGAAGGGCTCGTCCAAGACTAGTATCTCAGGGTTCAAAACGAGTGCGCGTGCTAGAGCTACTAATTGCGCCTCACCTATTGATAATTCTTGCGCGTTTACTGACGCGCGAGCTTCTAAACCTAACTCTTTAAGTATTTCCTCCGATCTCTTGAACGCTTCTTCTTTTTCGTACCCTCTAAGGGTGAGTCCGTAAGCAACGTTATAGAGTACGGAGCCCTTCAAGAGAACCGGTTTCTCGTGCACGTACGTAATCTTCCTGCGTATCAATGTTTTTTTGGAATCACTCAATTCCCAGAATTTCTTTTGGTCTACTAATACGTCACCTTTTGACGGCTCGTAAATTAAGGAGATGATCTTGAGTAGGGTTGTCTTCCCGCTACCGTTAGGTCCTGTAATCACGAGTAACTCGTTATTCTCGACGCTTACGGACACTCCTTTAAGGACCCACCTCCCCCTACTCAGATACCTAAACCACACGTCCTCGAGCTCTACGCGTACCATTCCTCATACGCCTTACTCAAGTACTTTAAAGCTACCGTTATAGTGATCGTCATTATCAGTAATATAATGCCTAAGAAAACAGCTTCTTCGAACTCCCCCCTAGCGACTCCGAGAGCTATGGCTGTCGTTAATACTCTCGTGTGACCGCTTATGTTGCCTCCCACCATCATAGCCACGCCTAACTCCCCTATAGCCCTAGAAAAACCCATGATGGCCGACGCGGTTATGCCTGACGTAGTCTCCCTTAGTACGAGGAGCATCGTCTGCGTTTTGCTTGCTCCGAGACTGAGAGCTAGCTCTGAGAATTTTCTTATGGTGCTTCTTAATAATCTGTAACTAGCTGATATTATCAGCGGGGTTACGAGAATGGACTCACCTATTATTATCGCTTGCGGGGTGTACAAGAGCTTCAGTGGAGCTAGCGGTCCTGAAGAACTAAGAATGAAGTATAGGAGAAGTCCGAGCAAGACGGTTGGCATACCCACCAACGTCTCCACTATTGTTTCAAGAATTCTAGACCTCCCTCTGAGTGCTAGGTAATAGGAAGCCGGGATACTCCACGTCAGTGATATAAGGGTTGCCGCGCCGGATACGTAGATAGATCTTAGGACAGTGTTCAGGGTCTCAGCAGTTAGCATGCGATCACCTCAGTCCTGAAGCAATCACATTCCATAATTCCTGAACGATTTGTTCCTCATCTTTCGCTGGGTAAAATAGTGGTCTCCCGTACTCGTTAACCCCGAAACTACCTATCAGTTCTCGCTGGTTTTCGTAAATGAAGTTTACGAAGAGCTCCGCATACTTTTTCTCAAGACCACCACAACCCTCTACCACGTAAGCACTATACAAGTTGATCGTGAGATTATCTTCCCTGTTCTCGTAGAGTATCCTTAACCTACCTAATCTCCCACTATCCTTGAGTTTTAAGTAGGTTCCTACATCGCTTAACGTGTACGCACCTAACTCGTTAGTCATTATTAGGGCCTCACTCATCCCGCAACCGCAGTCTAGGTACCACCTAGCCCCCTCAACACTTAAACTAGCTAGTCTCCACACGCTCAACTCCCTAAAGTGAGTTCCTGAATTATCCCCTCTACTAACAAACAATGTTCTGCTTTCTTCACCGGCATGATATATCTTCTTGAAAGCCTCTACTAAATTGCTGGAGTTGGAGATGCTGGCAGGGTCTTCGGCAGGACCTACAATCACGAAGTAATTGTACGCAAAGATCTTCCTATCCCTAATAACGCCTTTATCAATATACTGCTTCTCCAAGCTTGGTTCGTGAATGAGTACCGCGCAGACATCCCCCCTCTCAGCTAGCTTAAGAGCGGCTCCAGTCCCTACAGCAACAAACTCTACCCTAGCCTCAGGATACACAGAGTTAAAGCTGGAAGCAAGGTAATCCGCTAACCCGGTAGCGTATAAAGAGGTGGTCGTTGAGACCTTAACACGTATAACACTACCTAAGCTGAGGAAAGCGTAAGATAGGGAGAGAGCTATCACAACCACCGATATAATTAGTAAAATAGATGTGCGCGTAGCGTAGCGCATCAGCTAACACCCTCTATTAAACAGCACAACGACCTAAAAACGTTTGGATATTAGTGATCATTGAGCTTACGAAACGAATCGCTGACTGCGATCACGTCAGCTCGTTGAATTAGGTTGCCTAAGAAACACATTCTAGATTTTTACGAACTATGTAGTAAGTCAACTAAAAATTTAAAATTATTTTTATGTAAAATATCTTGAGGTGAAATCTTGAAAAGTCTGCCTTTCCTAAAATATCTGTCCGTAGTTATGGTAATCTCCTTAATAATTCCGATAGCACTCCCGTTAACTACTACGTCTGCGTTAACGGGGTCCTCAAGCGTTTTAGGTTCTTCAAGCGCTTCAGCTTACGTTAGCCCGGTATTGTTAGAGGATGATTTCTGGAAGTACGGCTCGTACGTTGAGGATCCAGCGTTCTTATCTTTCGAGTCCCCAGTTAGTGAGGGCGCGGACTTCTTCGTAGTTAACGAAAATACCGAGTTAGGGAGGGTCATGATAGTTCTTGAGAAGGGCTTAACGCCCACGATCCTGAGAGGGAAGGTCAGAGGTTTGCTGGGCGTGCTCCCGACACATCTGTACAACGTAGTTCTCGCCGTAATATCGAGGGATGACTTAAGAGAACTTGTTAGTACTCGCGGGGTTTTAGCTATATTGCCTGACGTGAGGATTGACGCGTTAATCAATAAGGAGATTCAGTCAATGAGAGAGTATGAGGAGGTAGCCCAGGAGTTAGGTAATGATTATCAGGTTGCCGAGACCGGGGGTAGTTATCATTACACACTCAACATAACGAGATCTATAGACGTGTGGTTGAACTACAATGTAAGAGGTGAGGACATTAAGTTAGCTATAATTGATACGGGAGTTGATTATGGGTCTCCTGGCCTAGGTTTGAATGCCATAGCGAGAGACGAGTACGGGTTACCAATGATATTCGATGCTAGTAGTTTGGGACTCGTATTAACTCCTGTGGTAGCGCAGGAAGTTGGTGACGGATATATCTATGTTAACGCTTCTGAGTTGTATGTCTTCCACCCACCTTATTATGTTTATAAATGGACTGACCAGTTATATGTAAGGGTTAGTGGGTGTAGGAGCTATACTGGGTGGTTACCGTTCCCCAGCGAAAGTAAATGGTATGTAGGCAACATATCCAGATACGGTGACGTGAAGTTTGGTTTAATGATTCAGTACATGACGGCCTCCGTAGGTGGCGTGTCAACCACTATAATATACACTATCCCCGTTATAGTAGTTGACAGTGACGGCGACGGATTCTATGATACATTATACGCTGACACTACCACAGCACTCTACTTATTGCGTCTAGCTCTCTCACCCTCACCGTGCTCCGTGACCATACCGAACGCCCCAGTAGCCCCCGATTATTCTTTCGCTGACGAGGAACCCATCACTTACGGTAACGAAGTAATATCAAGAGATCTTAACGGTGATAGCATACCTGATTACTCCGTCGGTGCTCTAGCTGGGTACTTGTATGACGCAGTCTATGCAGTCTTTCTTGAGAAGATTGATTGGCTTGATGAGAATGTACCTATATTACCTCCGTTATACGGCTACAATACCGTGGAGGTTGTTGGCGGCGGTCTTCCGGAAGTGTGGAGTGGAGAGCCTGTAGCGATGATTTGGCCTGGTCTAGACCCTTACGGCAACTACGTTGTCATAGAGTATGATTACAACAGTCACGGGACTTTCTGCGCTAATACTGCGGCAGGGAGGGATTACTACGCTCAGACAGGCTACGGTGTTAGGAGCATCGCTGGTCAAGCACCGGAAACGAAGATAGCTGCTTCCCCAGCCCTGTATTACGGTACTGTAGCGGTCTCAGTATACTTCTTCAGCGGTTTTGATTTGGTCACCCCGTACGGTGTCGGCTCTACCTATGTATGGCCTGCATTACTTACCAACCCGTGGATAGCTTTCGAGGGCTGGAACTGGAGTTGGGAGTATTTAGGAGAACATCAAGTAGACATAACGAGCAACTCGTACGGTATTAGTGGGTGGGCTCTCTGGGGCTGGGCATCAGGTATGGATCCTGAGAGCGCAGTCTTCGATTATACGACGATAACTTCAGGGACTGCACACTTCATTGCCGTAGGTAACGGTGGTCCCGGGTGGGGCACTACATCAGCACCGGCTTCCTCAACCCTAGCTATAGGTGTTGGTGCAGCAACAGAATTCACTTATAGGCCGATCTACGGTTACTACTGGCCGGGTTCTAGCAGGCAGGTAATAAGCTGGAGTAATAGAGGTCCTACGGAGTTAGGCGTGGTTAAGCCTGACGTAGTCGCTGTGGGAGCTTTCGCGTGGGGTATAGGCAGGACTTGGGAAGCGTTAGGTTCGAGAACTTTGGATGGAGTCTTAGTACATGCATTATTCAGCGGGACTAGTCAAGCCACTCCTATGGCTGCCGGCGTTGGGGCTTTAGTAGCGTCAGCATATAAGAGCGTAAGCGGTTCTAGGATGCCGCCTTACCTACTCAAGACCATATTAATGAATACTGCTCAGGACATGGGATTTGACGAGTTATCTCAGGGAGCCGGGTTCGTGGACGCTTACAAAGCCGTTACGGCTGTCATGGATCCGAGCTTCCCGAGAGTTTACTCACCGAACATACTGAACGACTTAATCTCGGAGATGGGTGGTAGCTACGCTTCCTTCACTTACGGAGGATCTCTTGGGGGTGTCTGGTACGAGCCAAAAATATTCATACCTTCCGTTAGGTCTGGATCTAGGGTCATAAGACAACTAGTCGTTGAGGGTACTGGGAGTTACAAGATTTACCCGGTCAGGTTGCAAAGCACTGGTTACGTAGGCTTATGTAATATCACGACATGGATCCTTGACCCGGCGTACATAACTTCATGTAGTGGTGAGGACATAACGTTCAACGTTGATGCAGCGACTCGTTACGGACACTTAATCATAGACATGGACGTTCTCAAAGAATACGACTTCTTCGAGATTGAGTTGGTGTTTCCGTTCAACTATTTTGAGAGTGGGGGTAGGACAGGAACGTTCAACGTGAGAATACCTACTACAATATTAGAACTTGCTTACTGGATTGACGTAGGGGCTGATGGAGTATTCTCATGGTCTGAGACTGCCAGGATGTACTACGACATAAGGAGAGCTAATGCTGTGAGGATTCAGGTAGGTGATTTGGAGGGACAGATTGAGGAGATAGAGAATTTAGCTAGGGTCTACATGGGTGTTGACCCGGCGCAACTACCTAGATACTTAATCGTTAGAATAGGTGTTTCCGGCGCTACCTTCAGGGGGATCCTACCCATAAAGGCTAGGGTTGTAGGGTATAAGTATGTTCCGTGGAACGACTTAACAATCATACCCTCTAGATTCACTAGTTCAGGTCTCGCGAGAGTTAATGTCCTCGTTAAGGGTCCTGCAAGACCAGGATTCTATAGTGGTTACGTGGTTGTTGAGGAGACTACGCGTGCTCATAAATCTTTAGTGCCTGTCTCCTTCTTTGTACCGATAGAACTTAGAAGCCCGTCCAGCTACGTATTGTCTCCCTACACTGAGGGGAGGCAGTACAGGAATACGTACCTTAGAGGAGCCTTCGATTATACATGGAGGTATGAGTCAGGTGATTGGAGGGTCTTCAAGGTTTACGTTCCGCCAACTTTCAAGAATTTATGGGCTTTAGGAGTTAGAGTTACGTGGCCGACACATGAGGAACCAACGTATGCTAGCAACCTAGATGTCCATCTCTACGGTCCATACACGTACTACATGGTCGAGGAAGAAACAAATGTGGTATATCAGTACAGCGTTTCCGGGGTTCAGCTAGCTGCTGAGTTAAGCAGGGATCCACGTGGTGGCGGTAGCTATAACCCGACGAGATTCTGGGATTCCGTAGGTCCTGGCGAATCACTGATTATATCTCCCATAACCTCAACCGGGGTTTACAGAGTAGTCGTTAGGAATATTCAGTTTAGTGGTGCGAGTTATGAAGAACCCTTCACTCTAGAACTGATACCTATGACTCTCAGTATTAAGTATAGTTACTCTCCAACAAGTAGAGTGGGATTAGCTGAAGTAACCATTACAGGACTCAATGAGTTATTCCCAGAAGAGGTTTTAGTGATTGGTGAGGGAATAGTTAAACCAGTAGGTAGGACAACGTATTACTATATCCCAGATCTAGTAGAGTATGGGATAATTCTAGAGGTTAGTCCGCCAGTAATCAGTGATAACACGTATAAGTTCAACGTAACTATGAGTTTCTCGCCTACTGTGAGCAGAGGACGCTATATCATACCCTTGAGCGCTACCATGCCGTTCCCCGTAACAACGGCTGGTTGGGTTGATTCCGGCACTCCCACAGTATATTTCGACTGGTATGAGGTACCGATATACCTGAAATTCACCTTAAGTTATAACAGGATAATAGGATAAGAGTAAGGTATTTTTAGTTTAAATTTAAATATTTTTTCTAAATTAATATATTGAGGTATCTATTATGAACAAAGTAAAAGCTTTGGCTCTCTTCGTAATATTAACTATTTTGTTGTCGCAGTCAAGCATCTTATTACACGCTCAAGCAGCTCCTGAAGTGTACGTGACTCCTAGTAGTGGACACGGGATGGATGAGGAACCAATAATTATTAGTGGATGTAACTTCAGACCTAACTCCCTAATAAATAAGGTAGAGTTATATAACACGTTTACAGGCCAGTTTTATGAGTTCTCAATAAGTGAACCTACGGATGAGTCAGGATGTTTTGGTCCCGTGGATCTGAAGGGATATTTGCTAACGAACATGAGCTACGGCACGTATTATGTGATAGTGTATGAGACACCGATCGAGCAACCAGAACCTCTCATCACCGGAGACAGAATAGCTTTTAATGAGTCTAGGTTATTGAGTATAGATGCCTCGATGGTTCTTGGCACGCCAGCAATCATAACTGCGGAGTTCTATGTAGAGGGTCTCTTCGCTTTTAACGGCTACGCACATGCGTACTCTGACGACGTCACTACCACGATAGGAGTAATATTTACGGGGGAGGATGAGAGAAGTTACAGACTTAATACTTGGAGGGTTAACATCTCTCGAGTAGATAGCCCCATACTCTTCCAACTCATTGACTTAGAAACTAATTTCATAGTCTTTAGCGAGGAAGTCGTTCCTGAGGAAGTAGATGGGGTCTTCGTAGCTACGTTCACTTTTGACTTAGGTGATAGGTTAAGAGAGGACTTACCTAATAACATGGCTTTATTCACTAGCGCCGAAGACTATATAATGCTTGAATTATACTATGGCGGGAGACACGTGGAGATCCTGTACGCGATGCTTAACATAACGTACTATAATGAAGAGACAGACACTTACTGGGAGTACCTATACGAGTATCCAGGAAACCTGCCGGTGTATCTGGGGGAAGGTTTAGTCTATGTTGAGGAGTACTTAGGTGAGGACGCGGACATTATGTGGTTCTCCGCTTTTGAGTGGAACGCTGTGAGCGAGGACGCGACCTTCATAGTTAACGCGACATACCTAGACAGAATTCTCTACTTCGAAAATCTTTACACGATAACCCCGCTCCTCTTTGTAGACGGGATGCTTGCTGGGCACGGGGAAACCTATGATTTCGGGGTATTAACTGCCGGAGACGTGCTCACGCTAACAATTTATGGCTCCACACCGTACTCGCCCGTCACTGTAACAGCTGACGGTAGCTTAACCTTATATAGCGGTTTAACAGGGAAAGACGGTAACTTAACGTTCACGATCCAAATTCCGTATCTAATGCCTGGTGAGGAACACTTAATAACTGTTGAGTTCCAGTATGACAGCAACTTATACAGAGTTTACATAGTTTACACACAATACTGGTACGCGTACTATCAATTAATTAATCCTATCACCGGCGAGTACTTAATTGAGAATAAGGCTTCAGCGTCTTATTATAATGAGACTGTGGTAGCATACCTTAACGGAGAGCCTTTCGATTACTTAGGAGATCTTATAGAGGTATACGCTGAGGGCTTGCTACCGGGTTCTGAGGTAGTAGTTAGGTTTGACGGAACATCAGACTTCAACGTGTGTTCAGGGGAAGCTAACGAAGAAGGTATATTAAGCTTGACGTGCGCCATAGCTTCAGTACCTAGAGATAACTACGTCGTTAAGCTCATAGTGGTCAATGACCCGGTAATAGAGGTAAGCATACCTTGGTTTAATGGCACTGAGTACGTTTACGAACCGTTAGAAATTTACCCGAAGATACTCGTGCTTAAGATAGGCTCTGATGAGGTCCCGGTAATAATCGGCAATAGCGTGGTTAGAGTTGTAGGCACAGGCCTCCCGGCCAACTCTAACGGCTTCCTAATCTTGATTAACGGTACAGACGCGCTGGCATCAACAAACTTACATTCGCTGATGTTGTGGGGTACTAATGAGTACGGCATACTAACCAGCGTCCTCGGAGTCGTTCCAGGCCTTACCATACCCATCTTAGAGCCAGGGGTTTACGAGTTAAGGTTAGCAGGAGAACACGTGGTGTCTGAACCTGGATACGTATTCATAGTAAATGAGTTGGGTAAGGTAGCTACCAAAGAAGATATAGATAGCCTAATGAGTAATACCACAGATTTAGTGAATAACCTAAGAGAAGATCTATACAGTATTGGGGACAGTCTCTCAGCTCAGTTGCTGAGTATTTATGAGTCATTAAGCGGTATCCAAGACGTACTCACGGCAGTATATTCCGAGATGGTTACTAAAGAAGACTTAACAACGGCTTTGAATACCATCTTAATGGAAATTAACTCTTCCAAGACAGAGTTACTGATTGCCTTGCTAGATCAGCTCTCGAATATCTCCGGCAGTATTGACGGTCTCTACATAAGACTTGACGAGCTTGAGGCAATAATCTACGGGGTATCAGAAGACATTACCGACATGTTGTTAGCCCTTCAAGAAAGCCTTAACGAAGCAATTTTAAAGTTAGACACCATAATCGAGAATATGGCGACAGCTGAAGACTTAGCCGCGGTCTATGAGGGGATATCAGCTTCGCTTGAATTCGTTCACAGCTCAATACTCGATAGGATCGACTTGCTTGAGGCCAACATAACTAATAGGGTGGGTGAAGCTGAGAGCAATATAATCGCTAATTTAGAGAATTTAAGAAATGACTTACTGGGTGCTATATCGGAGACCAACTCCACGATAATTTCAGGAATAGAGACGGTCATTAATAGGATTAACTTGCTTGAAGTCAACATAGCTAGTGAGATAAGCTCATTACGTGATGAGGTTTCGTCAAGTATTACGGGGCTTACCGAGTTAGTGAACGAGTCTACTAACATGATCATGGTTAAGCTTAACGAGCTAACTACAAAAGACGACTTACTGAATGCTGTCGAGGACTTAACTGCTAGAATAGGTGAGGTAGAGTCTAGTATTTCAGGTTGGGCGAGTTCTTTAGAGAACACCTTACTGGAAGTTAATACTACGTTGATGAGCTCCATTTCAGTAGTGGAGAATAGGGTAGTTAGTATCGAGGAAAGGCTCACGTCAGTAGAGACCGGCGTTAGCGAGTTAAGTGAGATGATATCAGAGGTCGGGATAAACCTGGGTAGCGTCAACGAGAACTTGAGTGATAAGATTGACGAGCTGGAGAATAATGTCTCAGAGAGAATAACTCAAGCTAAGAGCGAGGTTATGGCTAGCGTTAGCGGGAATTTAAGTATTATCGCTGAGAAGGTCGAGAACGCTACAGGGGTAGCTAGTAACGCGTTCACGTTCAGTTTGCTAGCAACCATATTCGCTATTATCACCACGATAATCGCTACTATAGTACTCATACAACTCAGGAAATTCTGAGATAATTAAAAAGTACGATGCTTTTTATTTTTCTAATAATAACCTCTTCTCATGTAATAAATTAGGTGGGTGTGTATGGAGAAGCAAGTTATGATTAGGCTTACTTTCAAAGATCTGGTGTGGATTATTTCTTTAGTATTCTTAATAGGTGTGTCCTCCTACGTTGTTTACGTAGATTATAACACGTCTTATACCTGGGTTTTCCCACTTAATAGACCTGCGTTAGCAAACGAGTGGTATCCTAAATCAACGATAGGTGTTGGCGTAGTCGATTTAAGGAATAACGTAACCATCTTAACCTTATATAAGGGGTTTACTACTTCTGTGATACTTGATGAGTACTCCTCCGGCTATGCCGTAGTTGTTGCGCGAGGGTATAACTACTACGTAGTAGTTCTCACAGTTTTCTCAACAGTTTTTTATGCTTTAATCTCTAGGTTGTTGATAAGGAGGATCCGCTCAGTATCGCGTACCCCGTTCTTGATGGTGTTAGGACTTTTCTTCATCACGCTCGCAACGATAACTTCCCTCATGCCATACATTAACGTGGGTCATGAGTTGGGGTACGTTTACAGGACTTCAAAGATAGTTAGGGAACTTAACTCGCTGAATTTCACGAGTCTTAAAGAACCTTTTTTGAACGTGCTGGGTTATGCCTACTTATTTAGGGACAGCTTTAGCAGCATTACCTTAGTGAGCGCGGAGCTGAGGGTTAAGAACGCTCTGGCTTTAATGGTTCTGAACAGGACTGGAGCTCCTGAGGTAACCTATAATACCGCTTTTTACGAGACTCCCGGCAAGCAATTACTGATTTACTTATTTTCATCGACTCCTAATCCTGTAGGGACCTTCAGTTACTTAAGAATAGAGTTTACGCCTAGGAGCACGTATCCTCAAACAGCCTTCATGACCTCCCTGATACTATGTTTAGCGACTTTAGTGTTGGGATTAGCGAGCGTATTTGCGCTGAGACGCTTCACTCACAGACTTTAAGGGATTTCGGTTCTTAATTTAGGTCTTCCAGCGTGGATCACTCAGGAACTTCTTTAACGAAGCGGGATGTGATTATATAGCCCGTGTGTGTCACCCCGATTGATTTAGGTCTGAGAGCTTCCTGGCTTGCTTGATATTCCCTTAGCATTATTTCTGACACGTTGACGTTAACGAGTTTCTTGAATTCTTTCATGTGGTCCAGTATTTTAATTACTTGATTTATTGTTGGAACGAACATTACCACACTACCTGAAGACTTCAGGGAGTTCTGTAGGTGTGGGAAAACATCCCACGGGTTTGGTATGTCAAGGAAGAGTGCGTCTAGCTCGCGCTCATCAATTCCTTGAGTAACGTCTTTGTTTTTTATCGTTACCCTGCTAGAGA
This sequence comes from uncultured Desulfurococcaceae archaeon, assembly GCA_964482405.1. Classification (GTDB taxonomy): domain Archaea; phylum Thermoproteota; class Thermoprotei_A; order Sulfolobales; family NBVN01; genus Zestomicrobium. Next base: position 16,802 of record CAYZXH010000026.1, read on the forward strand.
GTCCGGCCACCTCTAAATTTCTCGTCGCTACGTCAATATAGTCCTTATTGATCTCGTAGCCGTAGACGTGGCCGCTGGAACCTACGACCCAAGCTATGAGAGCTGTCAGGAAGCCCGTGCCCACTCCTGCCTCAGCTACTCTAGACCCCTCCCCAATACCTGACTGAATCACCATGTAAGCTAAGTCTTTAGGGTATATCACTTGCGTGACCCTCCTAAAATACTTAAACATTAAATCCACTAACGTGGGTTTCAGGACATACGCCGTAACCCCTGTGCTTAACCTGACTCTAGACCCCCACTCAAGACCTATTAAATCATCAAGCTTTAAGTACCCTCTATCAGTATGCAGGGTCTTACCCCTAACTACTTTAACGATTTTAGATCTTCTCTCGTCCACGTACACCAACACTAAATCTCCTTCGTTAATCAACCCAGACCCTCAAACTAAATAATCACGTAGTTCTTTAAACTATTAACTTAGTCAGATCCGGTGTCACTCGTCACGTATCCGAAATACCTGCCCTCATCATCTAAATAACATCTTAGTTTAACTTCTTATATCTTTGCTCGATAAGGACTCAAGCATCCAGTTAAGGTATTCGAGATTACCAACACTTATCTCCACCCCTATCACCTCAGGTACTTTATACGGGTGATTACGTCTCACGAACTCTATCAGTTCTTGAACCTTACTAGATTCCGTCTTAATTACTAGCAGAGACTCAACATCTTCACTGACCTTACCCTCCCACCAATAAATAGACTTAACACCGTCAATCACGTTAACGCAAGCAGCAAGTCTTTCCTCAACTAATCTCTTACTGAGTTCCTTCATATCGTTTTCGGGTCCGGTAACGAAGAATATGAAGAATTTACTAGGGCTGATAGTACTCACCCCCGTCTACCCTTCCTCAAGTATTGTTAGTGCTGCCATGACCTTGGAATCTTCAACCATGTTGTCTATCCTGGAGTACTCGTTAGGTTGGTGCGCGGTCTCATCTATCGTGGACCATACTACTGCCGGGATCCCCAGCCTCCTAAAGTAAGCAGCGAACGTTCCGCCGCCTATGCCGCCGATCTTAGGTTCTTTTCCTCTTAACTCTCTCAGAGCTCTCACAAGTAACTTGACTATTAAGCTATCGGGTCGTGTAGGGGGTGGCGCGTCAAGCCTCTCAATAACCTCAACCTTGATTACCGGGAGTTTCTCCCCACCCACAAGCCTACCGTACCTGTCCTCGAGCTCCTTAGCTATGTTTCCCGCATCGCTTAGTATGTCGTCAAGGCTGTAGTTGGGGAGTACTCTGCAGTCGAAGATAACCTCACACTCGCTAGGTATTATGTTTGGTGCGTTGCTAGTACTCCTCCATAGAGTAGGCTCGAAAGTGCTTGTTGGTGGTTCGTATAGGTCGTCTCTCAGCGAGTACTTCTCGTGAAGCACTTTACTCAAAGTACTCACGTACTCAGGTAGGACGTTATTTGGGTTGAAGCCTAGGTGCGGCATACTCGCGTGGACTTGCTTACCCCTCACCCTAACCCTAAACCACAGAATACTTTTCTCCGCGACCTCAACGAACGTCCCCTCACTATTTCCCGCGTCAGGAACCAACACTAAGTCATCCTTTCTGAAGAGATCTGGACGTTCCTTAACTAACCAACCCAAACCGTACCTACTCCCAGTTTCTTCATCACTAACGAAAGCTAATACAACGGTTCTCCTAGGTCTAAGCCCTAAACTCATTAAAGCCTTGACAGCGTATAGTGAAGCAACCATGCTCTGCCCGTTGTCTTCGCTACCCCTCCCGTAGACCTTCCCGTCCTTAACTAGCGGCTTGAAGGGTTTGGTGACAGTCCACTGACTGAGGTCGCCGGGCGGCACCACGTCTAGGTGAGTGAGTATCCAGAGCCTCGGAGACTCCGCGCCAGCCTCCCCATAATAATACGCTAATATGTTAGGTCTGACACCTCCCTTAGCTCTCTGGTCAGGCACGTCAATACGTTCAACCTTATCAAAGGGCCATTCACGAATCAATTCCTGAAGTCTTAACGCTTTATCCAACTCCCCCTCACCGCCGTTGTCAGGACCTATGGCAGGCACTTCAATCAAGCTCATTAACGTGTTGACCATCTCGTCTCTGTAAGACTCTATCACTCTCGCGAGTTCCTTAACTGTGACCACGTAAAACACCTATAGTTATTAGCGAATACTTAAAAATATTCGTTATGATAACGACATTAGTATTAGTTAGGTGAGTATTGTGAGGTCTTGGAAAGCCTGGATATTCACGCTAGGTACTGAGGTAGTGAGCGGTAGGGTGGTGAACACTAACGCAGCATACCTCGGCAGGAGACTCACGTTACTAGGCTTTAACGTGTTAGGAGTTGTGTCATTAATTGATGACGTTAAACTCATCTCAGAATTCATATCTTACGTCCTGACTAGCAAGCCGGACTTACTAGTGACTACCGGGGGTCTGGGACCGACGTACGATGACGTAACGCTGGAAGCAGTAGCCAAAGCCTTGAGAGTTGAGTTACGTCTCAACGAGGAAGCTCTGAAAAGTATTAGGGAGAAATACGATGTATTGAAGCTCCCCCTAACTCCTGAGAGAGTTAAGATGGCATACATGCCTGCGGGTAGTGAGGTAATACCTAACAACATCGGCACAGCCCCGGGATGTATGGTGAGGAGTGGGGAGACCTTAATCATATCATTACCTGGGGTTCCAAGAGAGCTTGAGAATATGTGGGAGTCATACGTTGAGCCGAGATTGAGGGAGCTTGGCGTGAGGAGAGTCTTCGCCGAGAGATCTTTCATCGTTTCGGGAGTTCCTGAGTCTTCAGCGGCTAAGATCGTTAAAGAAATACTGCGTAAGTATGAGAATACTTACATAAAAACATATCCTAAAGGACATGAGATAAGCGCCCCGCTACTCGAGGTTTACGTACAGGTATTTAGTGATGACTTAAGCTCGGCGGAGAGAACAGCTGATGAGGTCTTAGATGAACTCAAGAAGGGTTTAGAGAGCGTTGGCGGAGTTATTACCCGTAGTGAAGTACGTTAATCCTATTCCCCCAGCAACCTCCTCCCAGGAAATGTTGAACGGCATTAACAGTTGTTGGAACGTGGATTTAGCTGTTTTCAAGTATTCAGCTATGTCTACCTCATCTATCTTAGCTAGCTGAACAGGCTTAACACCACCGGACTTCTTGACTTTTACGTATAGTATGGTAACGCCTTTCTCCACAGGTATTCCGTGTCTCTTGAGGTGGATTGCTGCTTTGACGTGAATCGGTGTTGTCTTGACGTAGTCTTCTAAATCCTTACTCAATGTAGTCTTGAATACTACGTCGTCTAAGGTGAAGTCTTTGTTCTTAAGTCTCATGTAGAGTTCCCTGACCTCCTGCCTTATCTTATTCTTCACTTCCTCTAGTGACTCAGCGGTACCCTCTATACTGCTAATCAGTTCGAGGATCCTAGTGAAAGAATCTTGAAGTATTCTAGGTACGTTCTTCTTCTTACCTACGAGACCCTTCACGTCGATCTTACCGTTCTCTAAAACTCCCACGTAGTTTTTCTTGAGAGCGAAAGCCACGTACTTGTAGGTCTTGTCTTGCTCTATCTCTAGCGATAACTCTTTCTCAACCCACTCGCTAAGCTTGCTTAAAGCGTTGGGATCAGGACTCCATATGAAGAGGGAGTCTGTATCCCCGTAAATAACCCTGAGCCCCAGCTCCTCAGCCTTGGCGAGTGTTTTCGTTATGACGTACCTCCCGAGAGCGGTTACGGATTCAGCTAGAGAGGGTGTGTAAAATGGGAATGACTCGTGACCGAAGACGCCGTAGCTAGCGTTGACATACACCTTAAGAGCTTTCTGAACGACATCATACCAGTTCTTAACCTCCTCTTCCTTCGCCTGCTTAGCAAGTCTCTTATAGACCCTCACTCTGAAATCTCTTAATAAGCCGACTAAGGTTGAGGTTATTCCCCTCCTTGACAAGCAAACCTTGTGCAATACCTCACCCTTCTCATCAATTACGTCCAGTAAGTTACCGTCTCCACACCAACCCTCAGGAGGGTCTATTGTCTCGTAACTAAGGTTCCAGACCTTAATTATGCTCGGGTATAGTGAGGCGAAGTCTAGAACCACCACGTTGAAGTAAACCCCCGGTATTGGGTCTATTACTATGGCACCGGCATACCTCTTACCACCTATCTTAGCAGCCGTCTTCACCTCGCCTTTCAGCCTCTTCAGCTCTTCTCTCTCAGGGATTAAGTAGTTATTTCTTCTGTGTTCCCAGTACATGAGGTTCTTAACCCATGCGGAGACCTTACGTCTCGTAACGTCTTCTAAGGACATCTTAGCTAAACGCATTATTAAGACCATGAGTTTCCACACGAGCTCGTTATTGAAGGTTGTTAGCGTGAGCGATAACTCAGCGTCCTTCATGTTATACTCCGCCAGCTTATCGAGCGGTAAGTCGCTAACGCTTACGTCAATAGCGACCTTAGTCTCGCCTAGGAGGGCTTGAGCTATCGCGTCCAGCGTCTTCTCCTTGTATGCTTGACTGAATGCGTAGTTCTGTATAGCTTCAATACTGAAGAATTTGTAGAGGTCTATGTGGAAGCCGTGTCTAACGCTAACGAAGTCTCTCACCTCTTCTATGGGTATGTAGGTCGGGTCTATGCCCAGAACTAAGGCTCTGTTATATATGTATGGTAGGTCGAATCCGTCCCCGTTAAAAGTTATGATTAGGGGGTATTTGTTCATTATCCTGAATAATTCTAGGATTAATGCTCTCTCACTATCGAATATCTCGATATCGGCGTTAAGACTACTTAATCTCTCGATATTCTCGACGCTCATCCCCTCCCTGAACGTTATTAAGATCTTCCTTAAGCCGTCGGTACCTGCTAGAGCTACGCTTATGATTGGGTAGTTCGCGTCTGACGGGTCAGGTATTCTGAGTCTGGTCGGGGTGTAGACCTCTATGTCTATAGCTAACCTCTTCATCTTGGGGGGCTTCTCTTCGAAGAGGGGTGCCATCCTAAGAGCTAGTTCTAGGAGTTCTTCCTCATCTTCAACTACCTTCTTGTAGAGGCTTAGAACATCTTCCCCTAGCTTAGGCTGTATTAAGGTGATCCCTCTACCGTTTACCCTGTACTTCATGCCTGGCAGGAGGTTGTTATCGAATACGTAGCAGTCATGATATTTTATGTTAGCTTCCCAAGCGTTGGTGACTAAGCCGCGCATTCGAGGAACTGCGAGAGGGTCTTTAACGACTATCTTAGTTAGCGTTACCTCCTTACCTCTCAGCAAATCGTACTTCTCAACTATCTCGACCTTCTCGAAAGACTTATCCCTGACTATCCTCTGGTCTAGCTCGCTTGGCGCGGTGTTGGTTAGGAAGTAGGGCATGTGACCTGTCTTATCAACCCACACGTAAGTCTTGTTGCTAGAGTCATCGTAAAATTTCAAGTAAGCTTTCTTAAGCTCCCCACTATAGTATGAGCCGAGCAAGTATGACTCAGGAACCTCATCAACAAACTCGACGTTATTGAGAGTCTCCGCATACGCAGCCGACCTCATAGAACTTAAGAAAACATCAAATTCAATACCCCTAACTACCACGATGTAATCAGGCTTCTTAGCAGAAGATCCAGCAGAACCTAAGCCCCCACTACCTGAAGCCGCAGGGACCTCCCTACCACCCTTAGGAACATTAACAAAATCAGTAAGCTTCCTAGAAACACCCCTAGGAGAACCCCCAGCAGAATTACGTCTCCCACTATTTCTAGACATACCCAACCCTAAAATCTAGTATAGAGTAACACTAAATAACGTCTCACCGCAATAATTCAATACAAACTAATGAACATAAAACACATAAAAACAAAGAAACACTTAAGACACGGGCCCGTGGCCTAGCTAGGATAAGGCGCCGGCCTTCGGAGCCGGAGATCCCGGGTTCAAATCCCGGCGGGCCCGCTAATTGGGGTTCTCTTAATTCTCTTAATTTTTCTCGCTCTTAATCTTCCTTGTGATGAATGCTACGGCTTTCCTAGCTTTTTCTACTGCTTCTCTCGCTTCATCAATGGTTACAACTGAAAGCCTCGCCCTTCAGGGCGGGGAGGAGGTCAGTTTGTCCGAAGGGTTTGAAGCCCTTAGATAGGGGTT
>CAYZXH010000027.1:0-22145 GCA_964482405.1 uncultured Desulfurococcaceae archaeon
AAGTCCGCTAACACTCCTCCAATTCCAGGAGCTTTCTCTATGTCTTCCTTGCTTACCTTATATGTCTTACTTTCTTCATCTATCCTCTTCATGACTTTAATGAATCTCCATTCTCTGTGAGGTATCTTGACAGCTATGTACGGTATCCCGCCAGCTCTCTCGGCGAAGTCTAGTAGTTTCTTGATTTGTTCCGACTCTACGTATAGTCCTGAGAGCTTGGCTCTTGACTTAACCTCGAAGACCGCGACTTTCCCTTTCATTATCGCTACCACGTCAGGGTATTCGGCTTTCCTCATTCTGGCACCGCTTGCCGGGGCTCTCATCACAGCAAATCCTAACCTCCACAGGATATGAACTAACTCTCTCTCAGCTCTGTAACCCCTCGACCTACTCCTAACTACCTCAACCACCTTATTTAATTCCACAAGCACCAACTTAAATATTCCGTAACAGATTATGTAATTGAGGTGTGGCGTTAATGCCTATAGGACTAACTGAGATCGTATTAATACTTGTTGTTCTAATAATAGTCATCCCCCTACTAAACGCTAGCATAAAAATCATTAGAGAGTATGAGAGAGCGGTGGTCTTCAGGTTAGGGAGGCTTGTGGGAGCTAAGGGACCTGGATTAATACTAATCATACCTTTCGTAGACAACTTAATGAAGGTTGACTTAAGAGTTGTTACCGTTGACGTTCCCAAGCAAGAAATAATAACTAGGGATAACGTGAGCGTCAAGGTTGACGCGGTAATATACTATAGAGCTGTCGACCCGATAGCGGCGATAACTAAGGTCAGCAACTACCACTACTCGATAATGATGTTGGGTCAAACAGTTTTGAGAGACGTGATAGGTCAGGTAGATTTAGACGACCTACTGCAGAAGAGGGACGAGTTAAATAAGAGGATACAAGACATAATCGATGAGACAGCCATGTCTTGGGGTATTAAGGTTACGGCAGTAACCCTCAAGTCCGTAGAATTACCTGAGGAGCTCATGAGAGCTATGGCTAAGCAAGCTGAGGCTGAGAGGTGGAGGAGAGCTAGGATAATAGAAGCAGAGGGTGAGAGACAAGCCTCCGCAGTACTGGTTGAGGCCGCGTCAATGTACGAGCAACACCCGACAGCCCTCCGCTTAAGAGAACTTCAGACCCTCATAGAGATAGCTAGAGAGAAAGCCTTAGTAGTAGTTACGGAGACCGGGGCTACGGACGTAGGTAAGACGGTGGCGATGTATAAAGCTCTTAAAGAGAGAGAGGAGCGGTGAGTTAGGAGGTGCCGACACCTAAGATCAAGCTTTCATGTGTTTTTGCTCAAACAATAGTTATTCTAGCACTGCTAATACTCGTAACCCCGCTACACACTACCGAGGCATCCAATCCCTTAAGTCTTCAGATAGCTGGATCAATAACTAAAGCCATAGTGGTTGAGATTAAGCCTCCGTGGGATGTGATAGATAGCGGGGTTAAGGAGTGCTTCTTAGACGCCTTAAGTAAGGCAGAGAGCGAGGGTAAGGCATTAATATACTTAGTTGATAGCTACGGCGGTTACTTAGACGCTGCCTACACGATCGGGGACGCCGTGAGTAACTCGAGAGTGCCTACGATAGCTTACGTTAGTGGTGGTAAGGCGTTGAGCGCGGGGACCATGATAATACTCCCGGCTAACATCATAGCGCTCCACCCCTCAGCAATCATCGGGGCTATGCAGCCAGTCATGATAAACCCTGTGACTGGGGAGATTCAGTTCGTTAACGAGTCTAAGATAATAAATCCCGTCGTCGAGAAGGCTTTGAATTACGCGAGGCTTAGGTCAAGAAACGAGACCCTCGTGAGAGATTTCGTGATTAAGGCTACTACGGTGAATGCTGAGAAAGCAGTTTCCCATGGTGTGGCTGACTTCATAGCACAGGATCTCCCAACACTGCTGAAGACTATAAGAGGTTACGAGGTTTCAGTATCTGGTGTGGTGGTTAGGTTAGAGATCGAGGAGTCGGGCTTGGAGTTCTATGCTTGCAGTGTTAGGTCGAGATTGCTCTCATTACTTGAGAACTCCACGGTACTCAACGTGCTACTCACGATAGGGCTCTTAGGAACGATATTCGCTCTACTTAGTGGAAAGATAACTGTGCTTCCGCTAACTCTCCTATTTTTGCTTCTCGGGTTAGCGGGTAGCGGTCTCAATCCCAACCTAGTCTCGTTATTCCTGATAATTTTGGGCGGGGTGTTACTGGCTGTAGAGTTATTCGTGTTACCGGGTTTCGGGATAGTAGGGATTAGCGGGATTATCTTGCTGGCTTTCGGCTTCGCTCTTCTGCCCACGTACCTGCCTAGCGGGTTAGTTCCTTCCGAGGAGTACTTAAACGCTTTAAGGACGTTCATAATAAGTACTTCAGTGATATTAGGGGGGTTCTTCGGCATACTCATGTTTAAGGTCATAAAAGTCAGGAGGAAGAAGCCTTACGAGTTCTTACCGACCGGTAAGGTCGGGAGAGCGCTTGACGACTTAGGTCCTGGGAGGACAGGCTTCGTAATAGTTGAGGGTGAGTATTGGAAAGCTACCTCAGATGAGGAGATACCTAGAGGTAGCGAGGTGGTCGTGGTCGGTGTTGAGGGGGCAGTGCTCAGGGTCAGGAAAAAGTAGCTTATTAAGTCTTGAAACAATGATTTAGATGAGAGTAATGGGTAGCGTGTCAGGAGTAGCTGACCTACCTTTACACGGTGGTCACGTACCTCCGTGGCTTGCTAGGTTAATGCTTAAGCTGTCTAGAGCTATCTTGGAAGTACTGCTGATAGAGTTTAGTAGTGAGGAAGTCTTAAGAAGATTCTCAAACCCTCTGTGGTTTCAAGCGTTCAATAACGTCATAGGTATGGACTGGGACAGTAGCGGCTCGACAACCGTGACCACAGCCATGATTAAGACAGCTTTAGAGGAGATAGGCGGTGATGTGAGGGTTGCTGGAGGTAAAGGACTTACTTCTAGGAAGACGCCGGAAGAGATAGTTAAGTATGGGGATGAGATAGGGCTGAGTAGCGCTTCCTCCAACGAGTTAATCAAGGTATCTAAGCTCGCGGCTAAGACTGACTCAGTACTCTTACAAGACGGTTTCACCCTATATCATCACTCACTACTCTTCGATAAGAAGGGTAATTGGGTTGTGATACAGCAGGGGATGAACACAAACCTGAAGATCGCTAGGAGATATCACTTAGCTTGGTTTATGTCTAGGGACCCGACACTAGAGTCTCACGCGGGGGTCGCATCAGACATCACCACGATGCCGCTGAACCTAACCACTAACGAGTCAATAGGGTCTAGGAAAGTCTTGGTAGATTTGGTTAGTGAGAATCCTAGGAAGATAGTAAACGAGCTCAAGGTGGTTAACACGTATCTTAAAGGACTTAAAACGCTTACGGGTCTTAAACCCCCTAGACCGATACAAAGTAATATACCCTACTACAGACCAGTAGCCATAGACTCAAGAATTTTAGAGAAATTAGGTAAGGCGTATGAGTTAAGACCTAAAAATATGCAGGAACTACTCTTGGTTGAGGGCTTAGGTGCTGAGGTGGTCAGAGCCTTATCACTCATCTCAGAGTTGATTTACAGAGAGCCCCCGTCTTTGAGAGATGTAGTAACACATAGTTTCTCACCATTTAAATATGCTTACGCTATAGGGGGTAAGGACGGAGTGCCGTACCCTGTCAAGAGAGGGGTAGCTGAGACTGTTATTAAGGAACTCATCAGGTTAGTGAATGAAGCAAGGCTTGAGGGGAGGGAGAGGCTAGCCGCTCTAAGAGCTCTCAAGAAGTTAGCTCCTAAAAAGGTTGACGATACCTAGTGAAGGATTCTTAAGTATGGTAGTATTCGAAGGTGGTTGAAGTATTAAGTTTTTATGCGTCCCGCATAGTATATATGATATTTAGGGTGTAGTCGTTGGCTCTAGGAGAGTTAATAAAGTGTGTTTCAGGCGCGTATAGGGGTTTGCCTTACAGAGTGACTCACTTGATGCCAGGCATTATTGGAGGTTACGGTAATCCGAGGAGTATTCAGTTGAGTGTTTCAGTTGATAGTAAGCTAAGCATGTCTTACATCTCTATCTTACTTAGGGGTGAAGACTTAAAGCCTAAGTCCTTCCCGTGGAGAGTCTCGGTTAACTCAGTTAATATTACTAGGGAATTCAAGCCTCAAGTATTAGTGGGTTTAGAGAAAGTAATGTACGCTCTTCAAATCTTTGACGTCTCGCAGATTATTAAGGAGCCGGGAAAGTATTTACTTAAGCTTTCTACGGAGACCTCTAAAGCGATTGAGGTACTTTCCGTTAGCTTGGTTGGTGTTGCGGAGTCTCACGATACTGAGGTGTTAGTGGATTACTACTCAGGGGTGCTGATCCTCAAGAAAGGTGAGGAATACGTCATCACGCACCCGTGTGTGGGGCATGAATTAGGTGTTGAGATAGTTGCCGAGTTTCCTTCAAGAACTTCTGAGGTACTCTTAACCTGCGGTAATGAATCACCAATTACTCAGTTAATCGGTGTTTCCGAGATTTCCTTAAAGAAGCTTAAAGCATCTCAAGAGTGTAGGTGTTCTATAACGTTGAGGAGAAGCGACGTTCCTAAACCGCTGATCTTGAGTGACTTACTTGTTTACAGACCACTCACGCCATCACCTCAAGCCTCTTTCGACGCTTTCTTGACCGACAGCAAGGAGATTCTGGTCTCGGTGAGAAATGAGGGGGTGTTAAGGCTTGATAAAGCTTTGATAATAGCTTTGTGTGAAGGTAGAACGCTATCTAGGAATGAGTTAAGGGATTTAGGACCTGGGGAGACAGCGGAATTAAGGCTAACTTCTCCTGAGGACCTGAGGGGTAAGGAGGTTTACGTGAGGTTAGTGTACGCTGATACTTGGGGTCAAAATGTCAAGACTGTTAAACTCAAGACTTAGGAAGTGAGCGCAAGTCTGTAGAGGAGGTCTGCAGCGAAAGCTGTTGTTCCCGTGAATATAGCTAGCTTGAGAACACTCCTTAATCTAGAAGCCATTAACTCCGGGTTGTTGATTCTCTTAAGCTTGAGTGTGTTGATTGCTGAGTAGATTAGTAGGACATCAGTTATTAGAGCTAATGCTAGGTATAAGTAGCCGTACCCTACTAAAAACGGAACGAGCGAAATACACACTATGAATATCTGAAGCAAGAAAGCGACGATAGAGGATTTAGAAACCCCTATAACGCGTGGCAGAGACTTCACGTTTCTTACTTCGTCAGCTCTCATATCCTCTATGGTCTTGATTATCTCCCTAGCTAGGAGTAAGGTGAAAGCGTAGATTGCGGGAATTGCCGAGAACCTGACGTAGCTTAAGTCTTTGATTAGTTCCGATGAGGTGAGAGCACCTAATATTATGGTGAAAGCGCCTTCAAGGGACACAACGACGTTCCCTATAAAGCCTAACTCCTTAATTCTGTAAGAGTATAAGATAACCAGCAACGTGTTAACTATAACGAATGTCGCGGTGAAGATACCCACGGTTATGGAGGGCGCGACGCCGACCACTATTAATGCGAGGGTCAGGTATAGAGCTTCCTTAGGCGAGACCCTGCCTGAGGGTATCGGCCTGTAAGGCTTGTTCACCTTATCTACTTCCACGTCGAAGTAATCGTTGATTACGTAGCCAGCACTTGATACCAAGCCTACGGCAAGTAGCGGGACTATTAAGGAGGTGCTTGGGAGCGTGCTTATCTCAACTCTCACGGTTAACCAACCTATCAACGTGGTCAGTAACGCTGTTATTACGTTATGTATTCTCAAGAGTTCTAAGTATGCTTTAAGCTTATCCTTAAAGCTCCTCAATTCTCACTCCAGCCTCCTTAAGAGCGTTGAGGAAAGACTTAGATATACTATAACATCCTTGTCCCCTTATTAATACCCCTAGCTCAACAAGCTTTGCTATGGCTTTGCCGGGTTCTTTAACCTTATGCAGTGCTTGAAGCTCTTTCAAAGCTAGTAGCTCGCCCACAGACCTATTAACACAAAAGTATTTGAGGGTCTTGCGCTGATCCTCGTTAAGTGATTTGATCAACTTTCTCACATCCCCCCACTCACCCACAAACGAACACCTCAGTAATAGTACGTGTCTACGTAGTAGTGCTCTACTATTTCTTCAGGGCTCTCCTTACTCGGGCAGACCTTGAGGAGGGGGCATTCCCCCCTAACAACGCAAGCCGGCTTCTCCCTAGTGCACACCCTCCTACCAAAATACCATAAGAAATCGTCTAGGATAAACGGGTCTAAGTAGGCTGTCCTAGACAATACTTTATAAGCCGACCTCACCGCTAGCCTGAGCATCACGTCTTCAGACCACGTGAACGCTTCTCTCCCCTTGATTTTCTTGATGAGGTCTTCTTCAAGGCTCACGAGACCTAGTCTGAGAGCGATCCTAGTTAAGTGGTTATCTACTGGGACTTCCTTGTTCCACTCATCAACTACATTCATCAGCCCCCTTCTCTCCACGAACTTAACGAATAAATAGGTCTTCTTCTCCACGGGGTCTGAGTAAGCCTTGAATCTCTTCATTAACTGGACAAGTCCTTGAGGATGGCTCCTTAAGTAACCGCCTGATCTATCGACGAGTTTGGTAACGGATCCCTCAAACCACTTAATCAATCCCCTACCCAAATCTCTTAAGAGTTCTGTACGTACTTCAGGATCCCAAACGGTCACTTCGTTAACTCCCCCAACACTTAACCATTCCCTAACCTCATCAGCGCTGATCTCAGCCATCCTGTTGGGGGAGAAAAAGCTCGGGTCTTCCGAGAATTTTCTCGACCCTAGCTTGTAGAGTAGGTCAGCGCCGTGGTAGAGTCTTGAATTCATGTAAGCTTCGTAGGGTTTATGCCTACCGGTTCTGTGATCTATAGCCACCATAAATATAAAGTACCTTAATGCGTTCTCACGATCTGTGTTCTTAGGTGGGTAGTACTCAGGGTTCGTGAAGTCGTCCCTAGGAAACGTGTTCACCGCCCCTCTCAGGTAGGGGATGATTAATCCTATTGAGTGCTCACGTAGGCTCACCCTCTTGAACGAGTAGTTAATTACTTCCAGACTCAAAGATTCTCACCCTTGTAGAATCCTTCATACGCTTTCTCCACCGCTTTATTAAGTTTGAAGAAAACTAGCTGAACTACCCTGGAACCCACCCCTAATTTAACGCCGTGAGGATTCACTACGTGCATTAAAGCCTCGCCACGACCTACATACCCCGGATCCCATACAGTGCAGGAAACTAAGACACCAGACCTAAGCAATGATGAGCGAGGGAAACATAACGCTAAGACGTCTTGAGGCAACTCAACAACCTCAGCAAACCTTATTTTATAGACTCCTGGATTCAGATCCCAATACCCGTTCTCAGGAAATACTTCCTCAAACTCAGGCAATCTCCTCTCATTAAAACCTAACACCCCGGCACTCCTGAACCTAAATATCTGAGATACCCTCAAATCAATGCCTGCTGGCTGTAACTGAATATCGACGTCCAACACCTCCCTCACATACCTAAGTATTTCATAACCCGATATTAGCGTCCCAACCACCGACAAACCATTCAATAATAGGTTTTTATATACTCACTTCATCAGAAGCTACACAGAATAAAATTATTAAAAAATCTTATTATAAAAACTCAATAAGCATTTAAGCACTTAATGTAATGTTTATATTAATACATTAGGGGGAGGATTATGGGGGGTAAAATTTATAAGACATTCGTTAGAATGTTATATGGAGGTGCGGGGGGTGGAGCTCGAGTTAGTGATGCGTACGGGTGGAAAAAATGTTGAAGCCAGGGTTTACGGTAAGCATGTCTACGGCAATCTTTATGAGTGTGATCCAGAACTCCTCTCAGACCCGGAATTTCTTAAGAAAACCGTTGTTGAGGCTGCTCGACTAGGTAACATGACGCTCCTAGACGTCAGAGCGTGGTATATGGGGCCTGGAGTCAGCGTAGTAGCTATAATACTAGAGTCACACATATCTATCCATACATGGCCTGAATACTCTTTTGCGACAGTAGACGTCTACTCGTGCGGTAAGCACACAAACCCTCTTAAAGCGTTCGAACACATAGCGAAAGCTCTGAAAGCAAGAAGATACCTGTTTGACGTAATAGACAGGTCCCTAACATAGATATCATCAACGTTCATCCCCGCTCGCAGTCAACGGATCTCACACGAGATCCTCACTAATCACGTGAGGGTAGTTTGTATAGTAAGACCTGGTTTAACATACTCAAATTCACTGCGTGATTCTTTATAAGTGGGCAACTTAATGATGTAAGTAAAAAATAAGCAATAATTATCTTGTGTGAGTAAAGTAGGATCGGATAGGTAATTAATGGTGCGCGACATGGATTTGAGGAAGGTCTTAGTTGTTGGTGCGGGTCTCGGTGGTCTGTTAACTTCCTACGTTATGATTGGGAGAGGCTTTGATGTAGAGTTGTTTGAGGAGCATGACGTTATTGGTTTGCCAAGACATTGCAGCGGTCTCGTCAGCGATTACGTCGTGGGTTTTCTTGGCGGGCTCGTTAAGGAGCATATAACAAACAGATTCTCTGAGTATGTCGTTAAGGTGGTTGAGGATGTGGGGGTACGTGAAGCTCTGAGACTCGGTTTCAGGAAACCTGTGTATTTAGTTGATAGGGTAGGGATTGAGAAAAGCTTGTGTGAGGTAGTCACTAGCTTGGGAGGGAAGGTAAGCACGAGGACCGTGGTCACCAACATAGACCTAGGTAGAAACCTCCTTAGGTCTAGTAGGGGGACGCGCCACTACGACTTAGTGGTTATTAGTGAGGGTGCTAGCAGGAGACTCACTAAATCACTTGATTTATGTCGTGTGAGAAAATACGTGCTGGGACCTCAAGCTGTCTTAAAGATTAGCAAGAGTCCTGAAAATGTTGAGGTTATTGTGAGTTCTTTTCTCGAGCCTGACGGGTTTGGGTGGGTTATCCCATTAGATGAGAAGCACGTAATTCTAGGGTTAGTAACGACATCCAAGAAAGCCGCTCTACTACTTAAGTATTTAGCTAAGAAAGTCTTCAGCACCACATCAAATTACGTGTTCAAGGAATTTTTCGGTGGCATAATACCTATGGACGAGCCTTGCGAGAATGTTATCGGCAGGAATTATCTGGTAGTAGGTGATGCAGCATCGTTAATCAAGCCTTTGAGCAGAGGTGGTATCTATTCCTTGGCTAAGGAGGCAGAGGCCTTAAGAGACGCCTTACGTAAGGGATCACTAAAACAAGACTTAATGCTAAGCAAGTATGAGAGATTAGCTAGTCTTCTAAAGACGCAACATCGCATTCACGAAATTATTTTAAGTATTGGAGGGTATTATAAGTTAGTTAAGTCCTTCACTAAGTTAGGGTTGAGTGAGGTTAGGTTACTTGATTATGATAAGCTAATACCTGTGCTCATCACATCATTTATTAAGCACGGTAGAACTCACTATTAGGTGAGTGAGGTGAGCAGTGAGGAGGTCTTAGTCACTACCCTAGAGTTCCTTCCAGGCTACAAGGTTAAGAAAGTCCTCGGAATAGTTAGTGGTAGCACCGTTAGAGCGAGAAATATTGGCAGGGATATAGTCGCTGCTTTCAGGAATTTAGCTGGGGGAGAGATAGTTGAGTACACTGAACTCTTAGCTAAATCAAGGAATGAAGCACTGTCTAGGATGATTGAGAAAGCTAAGGCTTTAGGAGCTAACGCAGTTCTGGGAGTTAGGTTCGCTACTTCCTCGATAATGAGCGGTGCAGCGGAGATGGTCGCTTACGGGACAGCCGTGATAGTAGAACCGGAATGAGTTTTAACTTGAACCCCGAAGAATTCGAGACTTCCGCGTCTCCGCAACCAGATTTAACGCTGTGTGTGGAGTAGGCCCTGATCATAAAGGTAGTTTGATATGGTTATTTCAGTATCTAACAATTATCTGGATGTGCTGGTCGGCATGCTTGTCTATAGCAGGCCTGAGCTGAGACTTAGTGAGAGAGTTAAGTTCTTGAAGAGTAGTCAATCCTTTAAGGTTTATGAGGTTGGTGTAGACGGCCTTCAAGCAATGCCCGTAGGCGTGGTTTGCGAGGACCTTGCTTGCAGCGGGTTCGAGATTATTAAGTATGTCATGTGTAAAGAAGACGTTTCAATGTCTGAAGCATTAAAGACTATTTCAAGAGTTTTAGGTGTTAAAACTTCTTACGCAGGTATTAAAGACGCTGAAGGCTTTACGTGTCAGTTCATCACCGTTAAGTGCTCTCCCGGTAAGAAACTCAAGAAGTGTTATGAGTTTCTCGATGGTAAGGTAACCCTATTCTTTCACGGAGTAGCTGATTCCATGTTGAGGAGGGGAGATTTAGAAGGAAATTACTTTGAGGTCTTACTTGAAGACTTAAGTGAGGATGACTTTAAAATACTTCGGGAGTTAAAGAACTCACAAGACAGGATTACCTTCTTAAATTATTACGGGTATCAAAGATTTGGTGTTAGGAGACCCGTAACACATCTTATCGGCAAAGCACTTCTCGAAAATAACGTGGAGAAAGCGCTAGATCTTATTCTCGGAAATCCATACCCTACGGAAACTCAAAGAGTTATTGAGGCTAGGAAGTCTTATGAGGAGGGGGACTTGAGAGAGGCTTTAAGACTTTTCCCAAGAAACTTCGATGTAGAGAGGTCCTTGATTAAGGGATTGTTGAGAGGTATGAGCGTCTCAGAAGTTCTGAACTTAATCGATAAGTGGCTTATTAGGATGTATGTTGAGGCATACCAATCGTACTTATTCAACCTAGCTCTAAGTAAGCTCGCCACTCAATTAGGGGGTGTTGACGTCTTAGCACTTAAGTGTGAGGTCATGCCGTTACCTAGACCCAACCTTAACTTAGTTGACGAATGCTCTCGCGAGACCATCAAAGCAGTGGAGGAAGAGCTTAAGTCAATCAACCCTGGGAGTAACTACTTAAAACACTTAAGCAGGAATAACCGTGAGGTGGTTTTCACCCTACGCAACTACACGCATGAAGAAACCGATAACAAAGCATTACTTAAGTTCATATTAAAACCATCAACCTACGCTACAGTCTTCTTACGTGAGTTACTAGGCCCTCCTATATGAGGACAACCTATTAAAGGATGAAGGAACTTCAAGACTTTAAAATACCTGAGGAAAACTTTCTTAAACCCATGAAAGAATATGAAGAGTTTCGTTGCCTCGAGCTCGTGAGGAGTAGGGGTAACGGGCCGGAGGCCCGGCCCGGGATTGAATCCCCGGAAACAGGGAGATGTGATCCCAAACCTTCCCGTTCTGAAGGGTGAGGGTTCCCGTTAGTGCGGGGAGGAGGTCAGATAAAACACTGTAAGAATTTTTAGCTCCATCTCTATTAAAGAATGAGGTTAAGCTATGGGGTCGTCCACGCTTGCTGATCTCAGGGATAGGATAGTGAGTCATTTGAGGAATTACGGCTTCAGTATTTTTACTTCTGCTGAGTATCAGGCTGTCAGTAAGTTACTTATTTCTGCGGGTATTCACCGAGACTTGACTATTAAAAGGGTTCCAGGCTCGCAGTATTATTTGCTAGAGGTTGATAAGAGGACGTTCATAACTGAATGTAGGAATCTGGCTAAGAGGGTTGAAGCAACCAACATGAATGTCTTGGTTAGTTGTGTTGAGAGTAAGAGTTTTGAGGCGTTGAATAAAATCATTGAGAAGTTGACTCAAGTGAGTGGGGGTCTTTAGTGTCCTTCAAGCATAAGCAGGTAATACTAGTCCGGACGGATATAGAGATGAGTAAGGGTAAGCTAGCGGTTCAGGTAGCGCATGCTTCAGTGTCCGCGCTCATGGAGGCGTTGAAGTATAGGAGGGAGTGGGTTGAGGAGTGGCTTAGGGAGGGGCAGAAGAAGGTTGTTCTTAAGGTGAGTAGCTTAAGAGAGTTAATGAGCTTCTACGAAGAAGCTGTGAGATCCGGTCTTCCAGCATCTCTCATATCTGACGCGGGATTAACGGAACTCCCGGAAGGCACTATCACCGCCGTAGGTATAGGTCCCGCCCCCGAAGACCTAGTAGATAAGATAACAGGGACCCTTAAGCTACTCTAAGTGTGTGAAGCCTTACCAGTCAAAACACACGTTAATTAAGGATTACACACTACTCTTATAGGTGAGTGGTCTGGAATCTGTGATAGTTCACTACGAAAAAGACTGCGTCAAGGTTTCTTTCTATGACTCACTAGGTAGGCTGATTAACTTTAGGGAGTTTTCAGGTAAACGTAGAATCACCCTAGATTTTAGTAATGTTGAGGAGGTCAGGATCACCCCGTACAGCTTCACGGAGGGTTTAATGGTAGTTCTTAAGGGTGTTAAGGAATTTAAGGTTTTAGAGGCTGAAGAGGTTGAGGAAGCTCCTGGAGTTGAGGGTGGAGAGGTCGAGGAGCAAGAGTAACCTACATAAGAGAACAACGCTATACCTAGTCCTCAACAAGGACTGCGAGAGAGTGAGTTATGAGGTAGTGGACAGGATTAGCGCAAGACCAACGTATTCTGTCGGTTCAGCAGAGGTTCATAAAGTGTTAGTTCCGGAAGATTCTTTCATTATTCAGGCTTCCTTCACGCTCAATCTCAAGAAAAGGGTAAGTGGTGAGGTGCTGATACTTGACTCTAACGGCAGATTGCTCTGTAGAGCTGTCTACAGGAAGCTTAAGGTTAGGGTGACTCAAGGCGGTGACCCGCTGACGACGAAATTGCTTAAGTGTTTATTTGACTCACTAAAACTAATAGTTAAGAGGTACACGATTCTTCAAATAGCTAGACGGGCGGCCTCATAAGCGTGACTCACACTCCTCTATTTCGGTTTCTATTTATAAGCCTTAACACACTAGATATATTGTGTGTAAAATACATGTTCGCGTGTCTAAGTAGGATGGTGGAATGAATGACTAAATACAGGAATTATTCTGACCCATACTCAGTTAACGTTCAGCGGTTCAGCATATACTACGACAAGAACGTCAAGTCTAAAACACCGCAAGTAGGTGATGAGCTAACAGTTAAGATAATTGAGGTAGATGAGGAGGGTAGGGGTGTCGGGTACTACAATGACTTTAAGGTCGTGATCCCTAGAGCGGTCTTAGGGGAGAAAGTGAAGGTAGTGGTTAAGAAGGTTGAGGGTAGGGTTCTCCACGCTTCAGTGATTGAGAGATTCGGTGTCTCAAGAAAGTAGTGGGTTGATATGGGGTTCTTAAGCATTACTTGCAGGAGTTCTTGGTGATTGAAATGTTATAAATTCTGCGCCCGTAGTTATTTATTGGGTGCTTGATTTGAGTGAGGAGGAAGCAAGCAAAGTTTTGGCAGAGTTACTGTGGACTGAAAAATACAGGCCTAAGACATTAGACGAGGTCGTGAATCAGGAGGAGGTCGTGATCAGGTTAAAGCAATTCATTAAGGAGAAGAACACACCTCACTTGCTCTTCGCAGGCCCTCCGGGCACCGGGAAGACCACTGTGGCTCACGCATTCGCTCACGACCTCTACGGGAGTGATTACAGGCTTTATTTACTGGAGCTAAACGCTTCCGACGAGAGAGGTATTGACGTAATAAGAACTAAGGTTAAGGAGTTTGCTAGGACTAAGACGCCGGGTAACGTGCCCTTTAAGCTCATACTTCTAGACGAGTCAGATAATATGACTGCCGACGCTCAACAAGCTCTTAGGAGACTTATGGAGATGTACGTGGCCGCCACCAGGTTTATTTTGATAGCTAATTATCCGAGCAAGATAATAGAGCCCATTCAATCTAGATGTGCTGTCTTCAGGTTCGTGCCTTTAAGTAGGGAGGATGTTGTGGGGAGGCTTTCATGGATTTGCGGTAAGGAGGGTGTTAAGTGTAACCAAGACGCGCTTAACACCATATACGACTTAAGCGAGGGTGATATGAGGAAAGCTATAAACATACTTCAGACTGCCGCCGCCTTAGGTGAGGTAAGTGTTTCCAACGTCTATAAGGTCGTTGGTTTGGCGCACCCCAAGGAAATCAAGGAAATGATTAAGACTGCGTTAAGCGGTGACTTCATTAAGGCTAGGAATATTCTGAGGTCGCTGATGATTACTTACGGGCTTTCAGGGATTGACATAATAAAGCAGATACATAAGGAGATAACGTCGTCCGATATTGATTTACCTGAGGATGTCAAGGTAGAGCTCGCGGACTACGTAGGGGAGATTCAGTTCAGGCTTGTTGAGGGTGCTGACGAGGAGATACAGCTTGACGCTCTCCTAGCTAGGCTAGCCGTTATAGGGAAGAAGGTGGTGGGGGTAGCTCCTAAACGTGTCGGTAGGTAAGGTTCCTTGGGTAATAAAGTACAGGCCCAGGAAGCTGAGCGAGTTCGTTAATCAGGATGAGGCAGTCGAGAAAATTAAGGCTTGGATTAAGGGGTGGCTCTCAGGCAGGCCCGAGAAGAAGGCCGCTCTGTTTTACGGTCCGCCAGGCTCTGGCAAAACATCGATTGTTGAGGCTCTATGTAGGGAGTATGGGTTCCAGCTAGTCGAGATGAACGCCAGCGATTACAGGAGAGAACAAGATATTGAGAGGATAGCTAAGCTGGCTAGTGTTCAGAGAGGTCTCTTCGCTAGTAGGAGGATCATATTGCTTGACGAGATCGATGGCTTAGCACTAGCTGGAGGCGCTGACGCGGGTGCTATAGAAGCTATCATGGAATTAATTGAGACTACTAAGAACCCGGTGATTATGACAGCTAATAATCCTTGGGACCTTGCATTCAGACCTCTCAGAGACCTCTCAGTAATGATTGAGTTTAAGAGGCTTAGCAAGAGTAATGTGTTGGAGGTTCTGCGGAGAATATGTGCTGCCGAGAAGCTTGTGTGCGACGAGAAAGCACTAGACTTCATCGCGGAGAAGTCTGAAGGGGATCTGAGATCAGCTATTAATGACCTGGAAGCTGTTGCTGAGGGGGGTGGTAAGGTTACTGAAGAGATCGCTAAGCAACTTCTCAGAGCTAGGGATAGGATCCTGGAACCGTTTGAGGTCGTGCGTAAGATTTTCTGGTCTAAGTATGTCTGGCAAGCTAAGCTTAACGCTACTCAAACAGATCTGGACCCGGATACGCTGATGGAGTGGATAAACGAGAACCTCCCTAGACAGATATCAGATCCTGAGGATTTGTGGAGAGCTTACGAGGCCTTAGCTAAAGCTGACGTATACAGAGGGCGCATAGTCAGGTCTGGTTCCTGGGATTTACTGACTTACGTGATGGAGTTAATGACTGCGGGTGTTGCTCTAGCCCCTAAAAACGACCCTAAGTCTAAGTTTAGGTGGGTCAAGTATCAATTCCCAGAGAAGATAAGGTTAATGTCTCAAACTAAGGAAGCTAGAGCTTTAAGAGATAGCATAGCGAGCATAATAGGTGCGCGCATACACGCTTCTAAAGCTAAGGTATTGAAAGATGTGTTGCCATATATCAAGGTAATTTTCGAGAATAACGTTGAGGAAGCAGCTAGAATAGCCATCTCACTCAACTTAACGGAGCCTATGATTAAATACCTCTCGCAAGACAAGAGCGATAAGATAATTGCTAGGGTTAAGGAGTTAAGGAAAACTATAAGAACTGAAGCGAGGAAATCGGAGACGAGGAAGGAAGACGTTCAAAAAACCGGGAAGAAGGATGAGAGATCTGGGAAAACACAGCAGGCTAAGAGCGGGCTAGATTCATTCGTCAAGAAAACAAGGTCTTAGAAGATACTGAAGAATTCTTCGAGTTTTCTAGTCTTCGGGTTGAGCCAGTTAGGTCTTAACAGTCTTAACCTACCTACCCTAACTTCCTCGACGAGGCCTGCGTTAACTAAGTAATTGACGTGTTTGTGTACTGTCTTGTAGTTGAGTCTCGTCTCCTTAATTATTTGGTTAATGTTTACCTCACCCCTCTCTAAGATAACTTTAAGTACCTTAACTCTAGCCTTACTGGAGAGTAGTTCGTCTAGCTGAGCACACACTATCTAACCCTCAACTGCTTTATCATTGTGTCTAGCTTCTGTAACACGGTTTCTAGGGGGGCTGCCCCGAAGCCTACGTAGGTACTTCTGCCTCTCTTACCCTTCAATGAAGTCTTAGTCAGTATTATCCCTCTCTGTTTTAAGTCCATTAAGTACGCGTAGAGTTGTGTGTGTTTTCTAGGTTCCTCACCCAGTTCCTCACATATTTTATTGTAGGTTGCTTCAACGGTGCTCATAGGAACATAATCTAATCCCGTGTCTTTCAGGGTGCGTAAGACCGCCTCAAGAACCAGTATTTCGTGGAGGCTCAGGTAATGTAGGCTATCCAGTAGGTCAACTATTGCCGGGTATTCTTGAGCTATGACCTGCCTCACGTGATCTATTGTTACTCGAGTTGCTTTACCTTCCGCAAGTTCTTTATCAGCTAGCTTACCCGCAGCGTGTAGTACTGCGAGAGCTTTTCTAGCGTTCCCGTCCCCACCAGTATCGTAGCCGCTCATCCTGGATATGTAGTCTATTACTTCGTCCCCTACTACTCCCTGATGAAAAGCCGCGTCAACCCTGTCCTTCAGTATCGTGTACAATTCTGAAGCTCTGTAAGGTTCGAAAGACACGAGATTCTTCATTAAGTAACTCCCGGTCACGCTATCAACCTTCGACCACACGTTAGCCGGCGATCCCCTAGCAATGAATATCATGTTGACTCTCTTCACGTCTTCTCGCGTGATATCATACATTCTCACTATCGCGTGCTTGTCTTCAGGTGGTGCGGTGTTAAGGAAATACTCGAACTCATCTAGGGCCAGTATTAAGTACGTGTTGTCTCTACTAAGTAACTTAAGGAAAGCTAATAGTGACTCACTAGATGAAAGCCCTCTATCAGGTATGTGAAGACCTAGAGAATCCTTAGCTTCTCTGATAATACCTACTAAGTTCTTAGACCTAGAACAATTTACGTGGACATACCTCAATTTAATACCTCTACTCTCAGCAACCCTAGAAATCTCTCTCCCAAATACTATTGAAGTAAGGGTTTTCCCGGTTCCTACAGGTCCTGCTAGCAATACTTTAACACTGCTCGACCCGGGCTTGAGTATGACAGGCTTAAACAACTCCACTAATTGTCTCAATTGCTTATCTCTGTACCTAATTACTGGAGGTATGAATTCAGGATATAAGACGGTCTCATCAATAAATACTGAGGGTCTCTTAATCTCACTTTCGATTAACTCATGGAGTTCATTCATACTTTCGTTTAACCTAATAAATACTACGTCAACCCATTATATAAGTAGGTGCTCTCCTCAAACCCTAGTGAGTGCTTCTAAGACTACCTTAGCTACCTCAGTAGCCTTCCCCCTTAGATTCTCTGCTGATGCGTGACCCAAGTCTTCGACGAGAGAATTACTTACTACGAGGACACACGCTGTCTTAACCCCACGCATTAGTGAGATCGCGAACAATCCCGCACACTCCATCTCAACAGCGATTAAGCCTCTTGAAGACCACTTCTTAGCGAATTCAGGGTCTTCAGCGTAGAAAGCGTCACTGCTAAAAACAGGTCCTAGGAAGTACTTAAGTCCTCTTTCCTCAGCTACCTCAACTATCTTCCTGGTTAGCGTGAAGTCAGGGACTGAGAGACCGCACACGTCCTCACCGTAGTATTGCTTGAAGAGACCCCCAGGGTAGTGTGCGGCTCCAGTAGCTAAGACTACGTCACCAATTCTTAAATTACTGATTAAGGAGCCCGCAGTACCTAACCTAACGAAGTACTTACCCCCATAAGCTATGAGTTCTTCTAACACTATGAGGGCAGAAGGCATCCCAACACCGTGTGTTGCTATAGTCACTGGGAAATTCTTGTAGTAACCCGTGTAGGTTAGGAAGCTCCTGTTCTCGTTAATAAGTCTTACGTCATCAAGTAGCTCGGACAGATACTTAACTCTTGCAGGATCACCAGCCATTAAAACCCTCTCAGCTACCTTGCCCTCACGGACCCTCAAGTGCACGGGGGTTACACCTCTGCTAGGACCTAAACTCAAAAGACAATCACCAGTTTAATGATTCCGCAAAACGGGTTTTTAACTTATGTGTAGTTAATCACCTGTGACAAAACTTTTAACTCCTTAACTACTTAATCGTCAGTAGGTGATGCTCGTCAATGCTCAACGCGTTGTTGATTAAGGAATGCTTGAAGATCGATTGTTTGAGGTGGTTACGGAATGTCCAAGGCGATAGGTTTCTTCTTTGATTATGACGGGGTTTTAGCGCCGATAACTTCCACCCCTAGTGGTGGGAGTCCTGACCTAAAGTTAGTAAGCGTTATCAGAAGCTTAAGCTCGGAACATGTCGTCGCAGTCGTTAGCGGGAGGGAGTGTAAGTACTTGCTTGATAGGATACCTGGGTTAAGCGGTTACGCGTGTATTTACGGGCTTGAGATAATTGCAGGGGGCTACGTAGTGGTTGATGAGGAAGCTTACTTAGGAACGAAGCCTAAG
The DNA here is from genome assembly GCA_964482405.1 of uncultured Desulfurococcaceae archaeon. Lineage (GTDB taxonomy): Archaea > Thermoproteota > Thermoprotei_A > Sulfolobales > NBVN01 > Zestomicrobium. Next base: position 18,537 of record CAYZXH010000027.1, read on the forward strand.
TACATCGAGGAATTAGCCACAGAGATCGCTAGGAAATTCTCTGGGAAGGTTGGGATGATAGTAGGGAAAACTTTACAGGGGGTCTCCGTAGGGATCAGTATTTACTGGTCACTCAATTCCGGAAGACCTAGAGAGCTAGAGCACGTGATAGAGAAAGCCAGGAGTAAGGGACTAGTAGTATATGATGTGATGAGATGGGGGGACTACGCTGAGTTCATGGATATACATGTAGCTAGGAGAAGCAAGGACGAAGCAATCAGAATACTTAAGACATTATTAAGGGTTGATAAGGTGATATACTTCGGAGACAGCTACAGCGACGTACCGGCATTCCAAGAAGCTGATGTAAGAATCCTCGTAAGACACGAACATAACAACGACTTAAGGATAGAGACAGAATATGTAGTAAGCGTGAACGAACTAGCTGAGTGGATAGCGAACCATAAAGAAGAGCTAAACACTAAAGCATTTGAAAGAGACCCTAGAATCTAAAATCACGGGAGTTTAGTCACTTCAACCTAGCCTAAGCGCGGAAGAAATAGGAGCTAGGCGAGTTACTTGAAGCTGTTGCTTCTAAGGAATTAGATAGGTTGGGGTCCTCACAAATTCTCGACCCATTTAGTGATGTCTTTTATTATCCCCCTCCATCCCGGTTCGTGAAATATGTTATGGCCTACGTTCTCGTAGGTCTTGAGTTCCTTGATCTCCGTTCTCAGCGACTCGTAGGTTCTCACACTGGCCTCCACAGGTATTAGGTTGTCTTTCTTTCCGTGTACTAGCAGCACTGGCGTCCTTATCTTGTCGACGTACCTCCAGAACTCTTCTTGAGCTTTAAAGAGTTCGTGGAGCAGTCTCGCGGAGACCTCCTTAAGTGCTAGATCGGAGTCTTTGATAATATTCTTATCTATCTCTTCTGAGGTTCCTGAACTTGAAGAGACTCTTATCTTCTTTCTAGGAGTTATGGCTGATAAAATAGCTAGTAAAAATCTGTAAATCTTCTTAATAGGTATCTTAACTGCGGGCGAGCAGCTAACCACAGCGTCACCGATCCTGCCAATCTTCCCAGCGTAAAGCAGTACTATTAACCCGCCCATGCTGTGACCAAGTAGCACTACCTTCTCACCACCGTATCTCCCTCTAGCGAACAAGGTGAAAGCCTCTAAGTCTTCTAAGAACTCATTGAATGAGTTAACATACCCTCTATCCATGTCGGATGGAGTTCTTCCATGACCTCTCTGATCATGCATGCAGAAACCATAACCCAGCGACGCGAACTCAAGACCTACGTTAAAGTAAATACCGCTATTTGCAGTAAAGCCATGGGAACCTATAATTAAGGTCTTGAAGTCTCTTTCAGGAAGCCAACACCTATAGAACACCCTGAAACCATTACCCAGTAATGCATAATCCTCAGCAATCATCACACAAACACCACCAAAACACTATACTTGAAGTGAGTTAAAAATAGACGTTTAACACATATTCTAATCCACTCATCTAGCGTCGATTTACTAAGATTATCTAAGCTCTCAAGTAGAGAGCTAACTCTATTTAAGGGCGCTGACCTCCTCCCCGCCCTGAAGGGCGAGGCCTTCAGATTGTAACAATATCGATTATTTTTAATAAACTCCGATCCTATTTGGGTGGGTGTTCGGGTGAGGGTCTTAATTACTGGTGGTGCGGGGTTTATTGGTCATAATTTAGTTCTTTACTTGATTAAGAGAGGGTATGATGTTGTGGTGGTTGATTCTATGGAGAGATCGAGTAGTTACGCTTTAGCTAGGCTCGAGGGACTTAGGGTTCCTATCATTAAAGCTGACGTGAGGTTCTTTACTGATTACGACGGTTTTGACGTGGTGATCCATACCGCAGCGTATGTAAGCGTTGAAGAGTCTGTTAGAGATCCTCTCAAGTATTTCGAGAATAATGTTTTAGGGACCGCTAGGGTTGGTTATGAGTGTGCTAAGAGAGGTCTTAAGCTGATTTACCTGAGTTCAGCAGCTGTCTACGGCGATCCTGTGAAGCTACCTATAAGTGAGGAACACCCGACAAGACCTCGATCACCTTACGGGTTAAGCAAGCTTCAGGGGGAGGAGATACTAAGGAATTTCACGGTTGTTTACGGCTTGAAGCACGTGATCTTAAGGCTCTTCAATGTTTACGGGCCCGGCCAAAACCCCTCATATGCTGGAGTCATAACGAGTTTTCTTAAGAGAGCCTTGGATGGTGAGCCGCTAATCATCTACGGGGACGGCGAACAGACGAGGGATTTCATATACGTCGACGACGTCGCCAGAGTTATTGAGTTCCTTATTGAGGAAGACATGTTCGATAATGAGGTATATAATGTCGGTTCAGGAGAGCCGGTAACAATTAAGGATCTTGCTAAAACTATCATAAAACTAGTTGGTAAGGAGTTGCCGATAATACACGTGTCTCCGAGACCTGGGGATATAAAGCACAGTGCTGCGGAAGTGAGTAAGTTGAGGAAATTCATTAAGGTCTTGCCAACTCCTCTTAAGGACGGGCTTAAGAAAACCTTAAGTGAGTTAAGTCTTCAAGTGGGTTAAGTCTTCCTGGGTCAAGGAGTCCAAACCCGGGAGTTTTAGCTTGTTAGGTAAGACTCAATAATTTAAAGAATATTCTCAAGTATTCTTCAGGGGTGGTGAGGGTTTAGATATATTGGTTTCGCGGCGCATTCAGGGAGCGTTAGTGATGAGTTAGTTTCAAGAGCTTCAAGAATCGTTAGAGGGCTGCGTGAATGTTACGACTCTAACGACTTGGTTTTTGTTGTTGGTGGTTACTGGGGTTTGATGAAGGAGGTTGTTAACTTAGCTCTTGAGTTAGGGTTTAAGGTCATCATAATACCACCCATAGAACAGGAAGACGTGCAATTCCCTGAAGGAGCTATAGTAGTTAAGACAGGGACTTCCTACAGGGTTAGGTCGGTATTCTTGGTCAGAACTTCAGATGTTTTAGTAGTTCTCGGCGGTGGAGCTGGATGTATTCAAGAACTAATCACTGCTTATACTGAGAATAAGCCATCCTACGTCTTAATTGGTACTGGGATGCCCACAGACGTGATTGAGGGAATGCCTGAATACTTAGATTATAGGAAATTAGCTCCGGTGATGAAGTACCGTGACGAGAACGCTCTACTCAAGGACTTATGCGATCACCTGAAACACATGAGAGCAGAGAAGAAGGAATCGAAAGAGCTACTTGGAAGAGAAACGAAGTTCCCTAGTGGGTGAGTTATGCCGTTCACGCTGTTGCACCTAGGTCCTGCATTAATTCTTGGTTATTTGCTTAGATTCCGTGTCCACTGGCCTACTCTGATAATAGCCTCAGTCATAATTGATTTAGAACCTCTAGCAGTCATTCTACTAAATTTGAGCGATTACCCTCGCCACGGGTATCTACATACCTTTGCTTCAGCAATTTTTCTTGGGTGTTTAGTAGGTGTGGTCATGTGGTTGATTAGGGATTACTTCAGCAAGTTATTTAATCTACTCGCACTCACGGAGTCTGTGAGTTACTCGTTTGGTGGTTATCTGACCTCCTCCCCGCCCTAAAGGGCGAGGGTTCCTTCTAGGGCGGGGTGGTTTG
>CAYZXH010000028.1:0-20756 GCA_964482405.1 uncultured Desulfurococcaceae archaeon
CAATCAAGAGTTAATGACTGGTTTGTCGTACAGTAGTTTCATGTTGGTGCTACGTGTTAAGTTTTTAACTGTGTCTTTAGTAGTAATTATTAAGTGATGTGAGTTGGTGAGGGAGTCATTACTCAGGGTTCTCATGAAGATTGAGGGAGAGGTTGGTTTCGACGAATTGAGTGGGTTGGTTGGTCTTAGCAAGAGTACTTTAAGGAGGTATGTGAGGGAGTTGATTGAGGAGGGGTTCGTGATCGAGGTTTCCAGATGCGTTTACGCGTTGACTGATAAGGGTAAGAGAGTTAAGGAATCTCTTAAGAGCGCTTTAGCCGAGGTTAGTGAGGAGAAAGCTTACGTGTTAACGGACCCTAGCACGGGAGCTCCTGTTCCTCTCAAGATCAAGAGCTTAAAACACTTATACGTAGTTATCAAATACGGTTTGGTGCCTGAAGGGATATTAAGAGAGCACCTGAGAAGAGGGTATGTTTCTGAGTGGGTTAAGAACGTCTTAGGGGATGAGGAGTTAGCTAAGAAATTAAGTACTGAGGAGTTAAGCGAGGTCATTAAAACGCTTGAAGAGCTGATTGGGTTAACTGAGTAAGGATTTCTTAGACAATAACTAACAAACTCAAACTTGCTTAGAGCGTAAAGACCTATGAGTGATGGTGTGGTTGAGTATAGTTTAATTACTGACTACGACGTGTACTTGTTTAAGGAAGGAAAACACTACCGGATTTACGAGAAGTTAGGTGCTCACCCGTTAGTTGTTGACGGGGTTTCAGGCGTTTACTTCGCTGTATGGGCTCCTAACGCGTCTGAAGTACACGTAGTCGGGGACTTCAATAATTGGAAACCGGGGACCCATAAGTTAATCCCGCGTAAGGACGCTTCCGGCATTTGGGAGGGTTTCGTGGGGGGTGTTAGGGTAGGTGATAGGTATAAATATTACGTAGTCTCTAGGTTCGGGAATTACAGAGCTTTTAAGGGCGACCCATACGCGTTCTTGTGGGAAGTACCTCCTAAAACAGCGTCCGTTGTTTGGGACTTAAGTTATGAGTGGAGGGATGATGAGTGGTTGCGTGCTAGGGTGTTGAGGAATTCTTATGAAGCCCCCATATCCATATACGAGGTTCACTTAGGTTCGTGGATGAGGGTTCCAGAAGAAGGTAATAGGTTCTTGACTTACCGCGAGCTTGCGGTGAAGTTATGTGATTACGTGAGCTACATGGGCTTTACGCACGTCGAGTTCTTACCGGTGATGGAGCACCCGTTCTACGGTTCCTGGGGCTATCAAGTAGTGGGGTACTACGCTCCTACCAGCAGGTATGGGAAGCCTCAAGACTTCATGTACTTAGTTGAGAGACTTCATGAATGCGGTATCGGGGTGATAGTTGATTGGGTACCCTCACACTTCGCTACCGACGAACACGGGCTGGCGTCCTACGACGGCACACACTTATACGAATATGAGGACTGGAGGAAGAGGGTACACCCTGATTGGGGTAGCTACATATTCGACTACAGTAAGGGTGAGGTTAGGTCTTTCCTAATAAGTAACGCTCTCTTCTGGATAGAGAAATACCATGTTGACGGGCTACGAGTTGACGCCGTTGCTTCAATGCTCTACTTAGACTATTCTAGAAAACCGGGTGAGTGGGTACCCAACGTGTACGGTGGTAGGGAGAATTTAGAAGCTATAGAGTTCATTAAAGAATTCAATGAAGCTATTCACAAGTACTACCCAGGGGTTCTGACCATAGCAGAGGAATCTAGCGCGTGGCCTAAGGTATCGAGACCCGTCAGAGAGGGCGGGTTAGGGTTTGACATGAAATGGAATATGGGGTGGATGCACGACACACTCTACTATATGTCTAAGGACCCGATATACCGTAAGTACCATCACGACATACTGACGTTTAATGTCTGGTACGTGTTTTACGAGAATTTCGTTAATTCCTTATCTCACGACGAGGTAGTGCACGGTAAGAAGTCCTTTATAAATAAGATGCCGGGTGATGACTGGCAAAAATTCGCGAATTTAAGACTTCTTTACGGCTACATGTACGCTCACCCAGGCAAGAAGTTGCTGTTCATGGGGGGTGAGATCGCTCAATGGGATGAGTGGAGCCACGAGAGGAGCATCGACTGGCACATCCTCAAATATCCTGAGCACGCAGGACTTCAGACATGGGTGAGGGATCTCAACAACACATATAAGAGAGAACCAGCGCTACACGAACTCGATTTCAAACCTGAAGGTTTCGAATGGGTTGACTTCAGAGACAGGGATCAGAGCGTTATATCGTTCCTCAGGAAGAGTTCCGGAGGTGACATGATACTAGTAGTACTTAACTTTACCCCAGTAGTGAGGGGTGGGTACAGGGTTGGCGTCCCGGAAGAAGGTTTTTGGGAAGAGATATTGAATAGTGATTCAAGAGTCTACGGGGGTTCAGGAATCGGCAACGCGCCCGGCGTGAAGACTGAGAATATTCCATACCATGAAAGACCACACTCGATAGTATTAACACTCCCCCCGTTAGCCGCCCTATTCCTTAAGTATAGGGGTTAAGGACCGTCACTGGGTTCAGTCATGGCAATTCCAGTCTTAACGATACCTAGCTAAGAATTAAAAGGAGTTCCGTGAGGTTTATCTGGTGCTTGAGATGTCGAGCTCGAATAAGTATGTGGTAATTCACGCACATTTCTATCAGCCATCGAGAGAGGATCCGTGGCTCTTCCAGATACCTCAAGAAGAGGGTGCTTACCCCTACCACGACTGGAACGAGAGAATTACCGAGGAATGTTATAGGCTTAACGCCCTAATCCCCATAATTGATAGTGAGGGCCGAGTGATTGACGTAATCAACAACTACTCCTGGATTAGTTTTAACGTAGGTCCTACACTGCTCAAGTGGTTTCAGGAGAAAGCCCCTGACGTCTACGAAGCGATTGTGGAAGCCGATCACATCAGCAGGAGTAGGTTCTCAGGCCATGGATCTGCTATCGCGCAAGTCTACAACCACATGATAATGCCTCTCGCTAGCAGGGAGGACAAGTACGTGGCTACTTATTGGGGGATAGAGGTTTTTAAAGAGGCTTTCGGTAGATCGCCTGAGGGTATGTGGCTCCCTGAGACCGCCGTAGATGACGAAACTCTTGACGTGTTAGCGGAGTTAGGCATTAAATTCACTGTGTTAGCACCGCACCAAGCACGTGAGGTGAGGGGACCTGACGGTGTGTGGGTAGATGTGAGTGGTGGCAGGATAGACACCAGGCAACCATACACCTACAAAACCTCTTCCGGGAGAAGCATTGTTTTGTTCTTCTATGACGCAAGACTCTCGCACGGTGTCGCGTTCGGTGACTTACTAAGTAATGGCGACACTCTCGCCAAGAACATTCTTAAGGCTTTCAGCAACTCAGGCAACGTAGAGCTAGTCACTATAGCTACTGACGGGGAGACGTACGGTCACCACAAGAAGTACGGTCACTTAGCGCTCGCTTACGCGTTAAGAGATCTTAACGCTAAGAAACTAGCTAGAATTACTAACTTCGGTGAATTTCTGGAGCTTAACCCGCCCAGACAGGAAGTCAAGATATTCGAGAAGACTTCTTGGAGTTGTGCGCACGGAATTGAGAGGTGGAGGAGTAACTGTGGGTGCAGGATAGACATCAACAGGGCTTGGAGCCAGGAGTGGAGGAAACCTCTCAGGAGTTCTATGGATTGGTTACTCAATGAGGTTAAGGGAATCTTCCTTAGGGAAGCTCGTGAAGTCTTCGCAGATCCTCTCAACGCCCTACTTAATTACGCATCATTTATGGATAAGCCTGAAGAATCAGTAACTAATTACCTAAGTAAGTTAATTAAAATCTCTGCCACCAAGGATGTCATGATAAGAGCGCTTAAGCTCCTGGAGATGATGAGACACGCTTACCTAGCCCTCTCCAGCGATGGTTGGTTCTTCGACGACATATCTAATATCGAGTCTATTCAAGTCATGAAACACGCCGCTAGATCCATGCAACTCGCTAAGGAGTTAGCCGGCGTGGATTTAGAATCTACGTACTTGAAGTTCCTTGAGGGTGCTAGGAGCAATATACAGGATCTAGGGAACGGCGCGGAAATATATGAGCGTTACGTGAAGAAAGCCTTCGTAGACTTTCACGATGTATGCATACTATACTCTATGTTGAACCTAAATAACAACTCCTCAGAACGCGTTAGAAGAGTCTTCGGCTACTTGATTGAAGACCTGGGTAGCGAGTCCCACGTCCTAGGGAGTCTTAAGTATTCCTTTGGTAAGGCGCGAGTCACGTTCCTAGCGACCTTGGAGAGTCGTGAGTGTGTTCATTATTCTCACTCAATAAGTGGTCGTGTCTTAATCGGGGCTTCAACACCTCCTGAGGGGCTTGATTTGGGGGCTATGCATAACACCTTGAGAGATTACGTCAGCAACAACGACTTCACCGGGCTCGAGAAATTTATTTTACGAAGCTTTAGTAAGGTTATGAGTTTTAGTGAGTTACGTAGAGATTTTCAGAACGTCATCATAAGCAGTTACTTCAGCAACTTACTCGATAGGGTTCATGAGAAGGTTAAGGAAATACTAACCACTAATTACTCAATAGCTAGGAGCGCCGTCCTCTCTAGAGCACCTTTTCTCGATTACTTCAAGGAGTTTATTAAGTTGTACGTGACTTACGAGTTACGTGAGTTACTTAACAAGCGGTTGCTAGACTCCTCCAACTTAAGTGACGTTCTCACGATGATTAAAGAGTTCGGTGTTGAGTTACCTAACTTGTTGAGTGAGTTAGATATCGGGATCTCTAATCAATTACGTTCGCTTGTTAAGGACTTGAATAACTTGAGTGTCTTAGAGAACGCTGAGAAAAGCGTTTCTGTGTTGAAAGATTTCATGAGCGCTTCAGCTGCCAGAAATCTATGGAGGACTAGAGCTATGGTATGCTTATTGATGAAAAAGTATGTGGGTAGCCTGAGAGGAAGTGTTGGGAGAAAAGATGAGGTAGTTCTTGAGGCTTTGAGAGTCCTTAACAAGTTGAGTGAGATCCTAGACGTTAAGTGTTTGGAGTAACGTGCTTAAGGCTGAACCTCTGTTTTTATGGTGAGGGGATTTAAACATAAAAACTCTGGTTTAGATGTTTATCAATCCTACGTATGAGAGTAGAAGAAGTGATAAGAAGGAGGTAGCGCTGATTAACAGGTTATCGTCTATTGGGTTGAACTCGTAATGTTCTATATATGAAGACAGCGCGGCCACCGGAACCCCCCAAACTCCTATGAAGTAGTACGCTATAGGTAGACAAACCAGGAACATCGCGAAGTTACCCCACCAAGACTTTGTTCTCCTCCTATATATCAAGTTCCTGACCACTCCCGTGGCGGCATCGCCGAAAGACATGAAGAGCACGGGTATTAAGCCGTATATGGGTGTGTTGAAAATAAGCCATGAAGCTAATAGTATAGTTCCCCAAGCTATGCAGAAGTTTACTTCATAAGCGTTATCCGGTACCTGAAACCAGGTCAGGAGTTTCCCTCTCTTATGCGGTATCCAGGTTATGAGAGCTAACACTAACGCTAGAACAAAAGGTATTGTAGGTGACGTGAACACGAACGGCACTATAAGAGCTACCACACCCCCCGCCAGCACATGTATTAGCTTCCTGTTAAAGTACACGGCTACGTTGCGTGTGAGCCCCTTTTTAACCATTAAATTGTACGTGTACTTAGTCCCGTAAACCACTCCTAAGACGTAGATAAAGAGCACGGTAGCGATCGCGGCCTCCGCAACGGTGTTCGCAGGTAATAAACTCTCTAAGTGCAACCCTAGATTCATCTGCCGAAGCACCTCACATTTCAAGCATACTGAAAAATATTTATTAAGAAGCTTTTATATTTCACGCTCCAGAATCAGGTAAGTCCTTACTATCCTAATAATATGTTGAGGGAGTACCTACCAAAGCGAGACTGTCTTAACCCCTTCTTTAAGTAGCTTACGTAGCTGAATCTTGAAATAGAAGTAGCTGAAAGCCAAGAAAGCAGTTGGGTATAGTACGGAGGTTGACACCATAACCTCCTCAGGTAGCACGAGGCTTGCGAGACCTAGTGAGTGCCTGAGAAGTTCTGCCGGGTAACTAAAAGGAGTTAATAAGGCTATGAACCTCATCGAGGGCGGTAGGTTGGCTAGGGGGGTTATGCCGCCTGTAGCTATAGGGAGTATCCATGAAATAAACTCTACCACAGCGCCGGAGGTCCCGGAGGATATGAGGGTCGACCCTAGGATCATCGCGTAAGCAAAGAGAACTACCGCCAAGGATATTAGGCCTAGGGAGAATAGGGCTGGGTTAACGACCTGAAGTGATGGCGGGGCTACGAGGACTGAGAGCATCGAGTAGGTTATGCCTAGCGAAAGAATCAGCCAGCTAATAGTTATCGGTATTATGCCGACGTACATGACGAAGATGCTTGACCCACTAACTATCACGTTCTCCAAAACACCTCTGAAGAGGGAGTCTCTTAACTCCCAGCCCCAATCCCAGGTACTCACCGAGTACGCTTGGAAAATCGCTATGCCGATGAACATATAGGTGGAGATGATGTCGGCAGGTGTTCTTGGATCCCTGAAGAGCGTCATCGGGAGCATGAGTATGGCTAGCCAAGCAGACATCGATACTAAGCCTAGGAAAAACCCCTTACTCCTCAGTAGTTCAGCCTTAACGTAACTCACGAACACTGTCTTAGCTGAATTCATGAATAAACGTACTCTACTAAACAAGCTCACGTCTTAACCCCCTCCCTCAACTTCTTCATCTCCAGAGACTTAGTGCTACCGTATGAGAGAGGCCCGTAAGCTATCGCTAAAGCGATACCTAAGCCAAGCATCGTGAGGACCGTCAAGACTTCAGGCGTCCCCCCACCTACTAACGTGTAGAGCGTTAAGTCAACAACGTGTGATGACGGCAAGAGGTAAGATATTACGCGGACCGTGAAAGGCATTAAAACTCTAGGGTAGTAAATACCTAGCAGTATCATCATGAGAGGCCTGACAATGTTTAGCAGTCTCCAAGACTCACCCATCAACATTGACACACCACATGCCAAAAGAATAGCGAACGTCGATAAGAGCAAGCCCGCAAGGCAAGCTAAACCCATCAAGAGGAGCGAGGTAAGGAATCCATTAATACCTTCGAAATACGTTAAGAGGGGAACTAAGCTTGTGAAGCCAAGTATTATCGTTAAGACTAAACGCGGTATAGGTATTATGAGGAGCCTCAAGAACCACGGCGTAGTGCTTGAGAGCACGTAAGGCAACGTGCCTATGTTGTCGTCATATATGGGACTCCATAAAACATCATCTACTATGCCAAGTATGGCTAGGAAGTTGAATGACGCGGTTATGAAGAAGAGGAAGGGGTTTACACCAACCCTAACCTCAAAATTTTCTAGTGATCCCACAGAGGAACCGACAAATATTATGAAGAAGGTCATTATGTATGGGTAAGCAACGTAAGTGAATAAAACCTGTCTTCTCCTCACTAATTCCCCGTAAACCAAAAGCATCTCGGACTTAATTAACGGTAGCACGTTCACTTATGTTTACCTCCAGTAAAGTATATGAATACGTCTTCAAGCGTGGGCTCAACCACCTTAAATGAATTCGCCGTTAACCCTCCCCCAGTCAGCAACCTCATCACTTTATTGAGGGATTCTTCCACGGATCTCACGTTAAACTTTATTTCTAAGTAGTCTACGCCGAGTTCCTCCGTCATCACACCACCTACGGCAACCTCAGCCAGCTTATTCAAGAAAGTATTTAGGTCGCCGGACCCTCTCCTAACCTGAAGCACCACTGTCCTTATGTCGCTTATCCTATTCTTCAGTTCTTCCGGAGTTCCTGAAGTGACTATAGACCCTTTATCAATTAATAAAATCCTATCACAAACTAGCTCAGCCTCAAACATGTTGTGCGTAGTGTATATTACTGCTTTACCATCCCTCAACGCCAGAGACTTAACTAAGTCCCTCACTTTCCTAGCACTCATCGGGTCAAGACCTAGTGTCGGCTCATCAAGCAAGAGTATCGGTGGGTCTTTCAAGAGAGCTCTAGCTAGCGAGAGCCTAGCCTTCATACCGGTCGAGTACTCCTCGTAAAGCTTATCTTCAGCCTCTAACTCGCTCAACCCAACAAGCTCCATTACCTCGTCAACCCTCTTCCTTAAATCAGCCCCGCTCAACCCGTAAAGCGAGCCAAAGTAAATAAGGTTCTCCCTACCAGTTAACTTACCATAGAAACCTTTCTCCACGCTTAGCATAACGCCGATCAACTTCCTGACTTTACTAGCCTCCTTAACCACGTCAAAACCTCCTACCCTAGCCTCTCCAGAGTCTGGTAAGAGGAGGGTTGAGAGAATCTTAATTGTGGTCGTCTTGCCAGCACCGTTAGGTCCTAGAAGTCCCACAACCTCGCCGTAATTTACTGTGAAGCTAACTCCTCTCAGCGCTTCAACAACTAGCTTCTCACTCTTCAGCAACCCCTTCCTTTTTTTAGTCAAGTACTTCTTAGCTAACTTAGTAACCTTAACAGCCTCACTCATCCGCAACACCTAACAGTTAAGAGAATAGTAAAATTAATGTCTTATGCGGTTGCACGCATGCTTAAAACCTTGTCAAGAGCAACGCTACTTATGTCCGGCGCTACGACGCTGTTAGGCAGCTTCCTAGACAGCTTAACCAGGTTTTCCACTTCTTGGTACGCGCTACTCAAGTCTTCCAGGGTTATTTCCTCTTGTCTTAGGTCTATGAGTGCTGGGGCGGTGACCACGAACACCACGTCGTGAGCGAGTGCCCTAAGCTTCTTAAATATGCGGTGAGCCGCCTCCACATCACTCACGTCCTCAAGACACACTATGTTGACTACCGCGCACGGCACGAAACAAGTATTTACTACTACCGGGAGCAGTAGCCATGAAGCAACCCTCAACGCTGAGTAGGTCATTAAGGGTCTGTCAGGCCATTCAATTTTAGAGAGAACCCCCAGCAACTCACCTATCTTACTAATCGACGTTACCTTATTGCTTAGTAGGAACCCCCTCTCCGTAACCACGAGTAACCTGACGTGAAGACCGTTAGAAAGAAGTCCTAAAGCTAGCTTACAGACCTCCCGTAACAGGTTCTCAAGCGCTTTACTCCCTGGATAGAAAAACTTATCACTAAGCACAAGCGATATCACGACATCCCTATGCATTTCTTTCTCAAACTCCTTAACAGCCAGTCTTGAAAGCCTTGCCGTCGCTTTCCAATCTATCTTCTTGAACTCGTCTCCCGGCATGTACTCCCTTACCTCAAATATGTTTGTGCCAGGCCCCCTAACCCTGGAAGGACCAATACCTAGGTGTCTGAAGCCCGGTATCGTGTACGGGACAACACCAATGCTGAAGCTGGGCAACACCTGAATCTCAGTGAAGATCTCAAGGCTCATTAACCCCTCAGCAAGCCCTCCGAGAATAACGAATCGAAGAAACAACGTGTTTATCCTGTGTGTTCCTACCCTGGCATTAAGACTCATCCTGATTTCCAGAACCTGGCCGTTCTTCCTTACCGAGTAATCAGAGAGTTTCAAGCCAGCATCGCAAGCGAGATCTGCATTAACCACCTTAAGCAACTCTAGATGAGGCGCTCTAACTACTAAGTTCAAAACAAGTGTCTCGCCCTCAAGGATCCTTAGGTCTGTAGGATAATCCGCGAGGACGTTACCTAGCTTTTTAAGTGAGTGTAGTGCTCCAGCGACATAACCGGCCAGCAAGAAGCCCGCAACACTAATCACTAAGTAGTGATGTAGCTCTAAAACCACCAGTACTGAGGAAAGGAGTACCGAAGTAAGTGTTAGTAGGTAGAGCCCGCTAAAACTAACGTACGTTACTGAGGCTCTCGTCACTCTTATGGCCTCGGCACCTCCACGATTCTCAAGACCTCCTCTATGACGTCTCTCGATGAAAAGCCTTCAGCTAAAACCTCCGGCTTAAGCAAAACCCTGTGGCTTAAGGCAGGTACCGCCGCGGATTTCACGTCATCAGGTATCACGTAATTCCTTCCTTCAGAGAGCGCTAAGCACTTAGCTAGCGTGTGAAGCATTATGAGCCCTCTAGGCGTGACACCTAACCTAACATACCTGTGCTTATTTATCGACTCATATATTCTCAGCATGTAATCCGTTACAGAGTCATCGACATACACGTTACTTATCTCTCTCCTCCCCTCAAGTATCTCGTCAGCGTTAGCAACCGGCTTTAACTCAGCGAATGCTTCCTCTATCTTCAGGGTCCCTCTCCTCAACAACTCTATTAAGCCTTCCTTACTCAGAGTCTTCATACTTATTTTCAGGAAGAACCTGTCTAACTGTGCTTCAGGTAATGGGAAGACCCCCTCCAGCTCCACTGGATTCATGGTAGCGATGATCGTGAAAGGTTCCGGCAACTTAATCGTCACACCCTCAATAGTTACCTGTCTCTCCTGCATAGCCTCAAGCAACGCTGACTGAGTTCTCGGAGACGCTCTGTTTATTTCGTCGGCTAAGACTAGGTTAGCGTTTACAGGACCTACCACAACCTCGAAATCCCCTGTCTTCTGATTAAAGACCTTAGTACCTACTATGTCCGCCGGTAGTAAGTCAGGCGTTAACTGGATCCTGCTAAACCTCAGGTTAAGCAACTTAGCTACAGTCTTAGCTGTTAGAGTCTTGGCTATGCCGGGTATTCCTTCAATCAAGACATGACCTCCAGCAATCACCGACAAAACTAATAACTTCACATCCCACTCTCTCTCAACCAACACCTCCCTGGAAGCCTCAACTACCTTACTGACTATAGCCTCAACATACCTCAACTCTATCTCCTCCACTATTTCTTTCAATAACCTAATATCTAACTAAACCAACCCTCGTCGACTGCGACGCTATCCCGGAACCGGTATATAGGCGTCGAGGTAAGCGATACTCCAGCGAATGTTAGCGAAATCAACTCCAAACGACCTAACCTGTGGCCGTTATTCCCGAAGTAGCTCACCACGTTTTGATTATGCTGAAGCTTATTTTCTCTGAAGACTAACCTCTTTAGGGCGATGGGCTTCGCTATAATATCCTGCTTTCTCAAAGCGTTGACCCCTACGCTAATTCTATTCTTAGTGTTGTTTAGCGTTTTCAATCCAGTCGCTGAGGCTAGACACTCACCAGACCTTCAGAGTAAGTCGCAGGAATTATTAGAAGCCCCGAAAGTTCTGAGTGAGTGGTTGAGCAGGGTTGGCAGAGATGATTTGAGGGCCTTGCTAGAGGAGGCTATCACAACAAATAATCAAACCTTAATGAAGTTGGTAGTTGCTCAAGTTTACGCGTACCTGGCTAGTGACTACCCAGTTACTTTCTTCGCCGGCGGCAAGCACCTCATGGCTCTCAAAATACTTAATAAATCTGATGATTTAACAGTGAACAACAATGACTTAGGTTGGCTACTTTATCACGCGACAAGATCTTTAAACATGTCGGACTATTCCACGCTATCTAACGTGTTATTAGTTATTCTCTCAGGTTTCGTGAGTTACGGAGACCACAACCAGTTATCGTACTTCATGGTTTACTTAATGAGGGAACCTAAAGTTAGGGTAGTGAGCGAGGACTTAAGGGACGAGTTAAGGCTTCAGATCCTTAAGTTCTTGGACTACGTTGAGGCGAGAGATTTCAAGAAAGCCTCTGATTTCGGAGTCAACGTCTCCTATACTACCTCCATGCTGATTGGTTCATGCATGTACTTGATAGCTTCCTCCTACGCTAAGTACGCGTCGTTAAGTAAGTTGTTCGGCGGGTCCGGCAACACTCTAGTAAATTCAACGATTATTAGTGAGGTTCTTGAAACTCTCTTGAGAGTCAACGTCAGCGGCCCGTTAATTGAGATTATTAAGAGACTACCGCCGGAAGACCTTAACAAGTTATTAAGTGATCTCAACAGGCTTGAGGAAATTGATGAAGAGATTCTTATAGAAGAAATTAATAAGTATGTGAGAGAGAAGAGATATAATACGTCAATCACCGGCTTAGAATCTAGAACTTCATCACTAGTAGTTCGGGTTTTCACGGCAGTCAGCAACAAAGATAGTTCGGAAATCACTTACAGATTCTCAAGCGAGTTAAACTCCCTCATGTACTTGATTTCCTCAAAGCCAGTGTTCTTAGGTAGCTCTGGTTTTCCAGAACCTAGTCAAGGAGTGGGTCCGCCTTCCGCAAGAGAGGTTATACCGGGGTCTTACACACCATTATTACTCGTTATTTTCGCGTCTACGGTAGCTAGCATAATACTTCTCCTGAGGTTCTCCTCAATCAGCAGACGCGACTTAGTAAGTAGGGTGCCCCACGTTAAACAAGCACCACCGACTAAAACCATTACCTCCTATGTGGTGAGGACATTCTGGACTGTCGTAGGGAGTTTATGTAAGTTTTTCGAGATTTCTTTAGGTAAACATGAAACACATAGGGAGATTGCGGTTAAATTATTGCCTAAGATTAGGGCGTTCGCGGGAGAGGACCTCGCCAAATCATTTAACGACTTAACGAAGTATTACGAGCTAGTCAGGTTCGGTAACTTAGGCGAGGACGAGGTGATGGTGTCTGTCGCTAGACAAGTCGAGGAACGTGTACTTAAGTGGGGGCAGGGTTCCTGAAGCGTTAATCGCGGTCATCTTCCTGCTCTCACTAATTACATCCCTATACTTAAGCAACTACACCTTCGTCTCCGTCGCCGGGTTAGTTGCGTACACGTACATGATCCTTGCAGGACACGTATTATCGGCCTCTATAATCTTATTTCTCTCACTACCTTTCCAGATTTTGGTTGCAGGACCTTACACGGCTCACCTAATAGCCTACTATCCCTTAGTCATGATAGTGAAATCCTTCCTTTACTTAAGGAAACCACATCTTATTTTCATCCCCTTCTTAACACCTGCTTTAATCTACACAATACTGTTCCACCCGATCATCGAGGTACCCCCACTCCACTACCTGCTCGTTTGCTGCATTTCCCTCATAACGGGATATTTCCTAAGAGTTTTCGAGGAGTTGATTAGCTACGGGTTTACTAGTCTCGAGGTACCTGAACTCAACTTAACTCGATTACTCAACGCTAAAACATTCCTTAACTTACTTATTCTCAGTTACGTAACGCTCGCTTTTTCCGCATCCGCCCTCATCACGTTACTGGATTACGGGCTAGTTCTCGCTCAATCCCTACTTGCTTCCGTGACTGTGGGTTTCCTCATTATCATACTGTGGTACCTCGTCCGTGGTCTTAGCTTAAGGCTAATCTTGGTAGCTATCTCGACAGCGTTCTTGATCCTTACAAAGGCTTTCTGGTTGTTGGGTTTCTTCGAAGAATCCGTAAAGTTGTTCGAGGAGGTGTTGAAGTATTTTGGCTAAGGATATCTTAAAACCTCTTACACTATACTTAAGCTACTTCCTGTTAGTGAGTTCCGTTGTGCTAGCTCTCTCTCAAAGATACGTGGCTTCCTTAACATCCCTCGTAGCCGGCTTAGCTCTCCTCAGCTACGTCAAGAGCTTGGTGAACGAGCGTGAAGAACGCAGACCTGAGTAAGTTAGTAGTCATTGTTTTTCTAGTAGCTCTGTTAGCAGAGCCGTTCCCAGCGGGGGTAGTCTTAAGCGGTGCCTCGCCCCACAACACTAGTTATGAGGGTACCTCACGCTTGAGGGAATTGTTGGAGGAGCTAGGTTATGAGGTTAGGTTAGTGGACTCATGGACACTAACCCTGCTTTACCCGAGTTCCAGATCTTGCCGCGTAATACTCATAGTATCACCTGAGAAACCGTTCACACTTGATGAAACAAGCGCAATCGCTTGGTTGGTCAAAAGCGGCTCAGGCCTCATCATAGCTGATGAAGGGACCTACAGCAACGCCGTCTTAGAAGCCTTAGATAGTGACGCAAGGATTTTAGGGGAGTACGTGAGTTTCGGGGGTTCCCAAGTTTTCCATGGTATAGTGAACGTTAGTGGGTCTGACATACTAGTCTACTTCGCGTACGCGTCGAGAGTTTTGTCAAGTAAGGGCGTGACAGTAGCTTATAGAGGTGACGCGGTCTTAGGGGTTAAGGTAAGCGTTGGCGGGAGTCCGGCATACGTGTTCGGCGATGGTTCTATAATGACTAACGCAGCCCTCTCAAAACTATCTCCGGACAACCCCTACGTCAAGCTTGTTAAGGAAGTCCTCAACTCTATATGTCTTGGCGGGACGATTTACCTAGACTCTTCTAAGTACGGACTGAAGCCGGTAACGACCGCGGAATTAATGAGTAGTAACCTCACATACTTCGCCGCGGCAGTGTCTAACCCCTTCAGGTATTTACTCACGTTCAGCGAGAACACCGGCGCAGTTAGCTTAAGCATAATTTCCTTAACTCTTTCACTCATATTCTCGCTCACGATACTCGGCCGTCTCCTACCCTGGAAAGGCATCTTAACGACTTACTGGGAAATCACCCCAAGACTTAAGCAGAGAGGCTATGTCTTAAGTAAGGTTAGGAACCTAGCGTGTAGCGAGGACGCGCCAGACGCCCTAAAGACTTTATGCGGTGGCGGTAGAAGCAAGCTAGGAATCGCTGAGTTGACCTGGTTATTAAGCAAGGTTTCAGCTGAGTAATGTGTGTATTAACTCTTAATATTCGTGTTAACGTAAGTAGTATTAGGCTCGAGGAATTGATTAAAGGAGAGATCTGCAGTCTGTGCAGGGGGTCTAGGTATTTATGCGGACTCACTTACTGCCCACTACTGGTAGAGTTTTACAGCAAGATCAGCGTGAAGCTCGTTAAGTTTAGCGATCTCATTGAGGGATCCTCACCACCCTCCGTTTTTGTTGGGAGGGTAGGCTACCCCAAAGTCAACGTAGGACCCTCGCTACCCCCTCAAGTAGGCGACACTAAAGAATATGAACTGCCTGAGTCATGGATAGGTAAATCCTTAGAAGACATACTCGTTAAGAGACTCTCCATGGTTGTCGGAGTTACTCAAGTCAAGGTTCGGGACGTAGGAACCAATTACGTGACCAAGATCCAGGAACTCGCTCTCTCCGAGAAGCCCGTGGATGTTGAGGTCCTTCTAGACAAAAAGTATTTTAGGAAACCTCTCTTCGGTGAGGAGATCCCGCCATTCGGTCCGAGAGCTTTGTTAAGGGATGTCAGAGTAATTAGCAATCCGTACTTCGGGAGACCTGTTGAGAAGGTCTTCGGTGACACGGACTTAAGAGCTATTGAGGCTGTCTTATTGCTGTATAAAGAAGGGGTCCCCGTCTCCAGAATACAGAGGATCTTCTCCGTAGGTGCTTTAGGTAGGTCCGCGGACAGGAGGTTAGTCCCTACCAGGTGGTCCATAACGGCGGTTGACGACATAATCTCTAGGTCTTTAGTTAAGAAAGTGAGGGGTTTGCCGGAGCTCGGGGAGATCTTAGTCTATGTGAGGGAGTACATGAAGAATCTCTTCGTGGCGGTTCTGCTACCTGGTGTTTGGAGTTATGAGTGGGTTGAGGCCTGGTTCCCTGGCAGCACGTGGAACCCCTCAGGAATTAGGGTAGCTATCGGGGGTGATCATGAAGGTCCTTTAGGGAAGTCTGAATACGCGTTGACAGGGGGTTGCTACTACGCCGCACGCTTAGGAGTCGCCGAGCATCTCCTCCACAGATTGGGAAGGCAAGCTACGGTCTTCTTGTACAGAGAGATCTACGAGGGGTTCAACATACCTATCGGGGTTTGGTTCGTCAGAGAGAACATTAGGAAATTATTTGAGTCTAAGCCGGTTAGGTTTAGCGACTTAAGTGAAGTACTGGGTTTCCTGAAGGGTCGTACACGCGTCAGCGTAGAGGAGATCGTGAGGAACTCTTACATTCTAGGAAATTACGGGAGGGTGAGGAAACTTGATTCTTTCTGTAGGAAGGGTGCGTAAAGGCTGGGTAGAGTACGTCTTCATTCACGCATCCACAGCCCTCAGCAAGTCCGGACTACCGGATCTAGATTACGCTTTAAACCCCTACATCGGGTGCTACCATAAATGTAGTTACTGCTACGCGAGGAGTTACTGCAGGTTTGAAGAACCCAGGACTCGTTGGGGTGACGTAATCTACGTTAAGAAGAACGTGGTAGACTTGCTGAGGGCTGAGGTCAGGAGGGTTCGCCCAGGCTCTGTAGGTCTCTCAACCACCACGGACCCTTACCAACCTATCGAAGCCTTAACTAAGTTGACTAGAGCGTCTCTTGAAGTCCTTCTTAGAGCCGGCTTCAAGGTCGTTATACAGACTAAGTCTCCCCTAGTCTTAAGAGACCTAGATATCCTGACCCAGCATAGCAACTTAGTTGAGGTCGGGTTCACGATAACCTCGGTAGACAGCTCCACGTTAAGGGATGTTGAGGTTAGAGCTCCCCCACCCACAGCGAGGGCGAGAGCTTTGGCAAAAGTTAGTGAGTCAGGTATTAAGACATGGGTTTTCTTTGGTCCCGTCATTCCAAGACTTAACGATGACTCAAGCACCATCGAAGGGGTTGTTGAAGTAGCACGCGAGACCAACTCAACACTCTACTATGACTGGCTCAGATATAAGAAGGAGATAAGCAATTTCTTTAAAACTCTTGAGTTATCTCCTGAAAAATATGTTAGAGGTCGTGACTTCGCTTTATGGCGTAAGTCTGTTGAGGAGAGACTTCAAAGAATCTGTAGGGAGAGGAACGTGGTATGTGTGCCGGCCTTCAGTACCTAGCTCCCTGCAGGAGAGTACCGGGCTTTACCGAGTCTTCAACTGAAAGCCTCGCCCTTTAGGGCGGGGAGGAGGTCAGCCGAGTCTTCTCTAGGCCACGAAGTGTTTATGTTGAGTTTATCGTTGTGTATGACTTTTTAATTCACGCATGTGCGTTATCTCTTCAGCTAATTTAATTACGTTCTCTAGTGTTGGGTTCTTCCTAGTCTTGCTCACTAGCTTACGTAACTCAGGGTACTCACGCAAGACCATTCTTATTATCTTGTTTAGGAGGCGTCTACCGTCTGAGTTCAGGACGTTTGTTTTATCAAAGAATACTTCTCTTCTTGTTAGTAATTTCCTTATTAGGTTTTCTAATTCGGTGCTCATCTAGCTTCTTAACCTCTTGATGATATCAGCGTTACCGTTTTTGTGACACCACTTATTCTCCTGATATTCGTGACTAGTCTGTCTATGTCTTTAAGGTCCTTACCTTCTGCAGTCACTACTAGGTCGTATTCTCCGAACACCACGTCCACTGATACCTTGATGTTCTCGTCTTCAAGCTTCTTTATTTCCTCAGCTACGTCATACTCTAACCCTATGCTAGTAGTTACCAGCACGTATGCTTTAACGCTACCCACCCTAACCACCTCAGTTAGTGTTCCCTAAGATTTTTATTTATTTCACGTCCACTTAACGTAATCAATCTTATCCTGCGTCTTAACGTTGACTCACGTGCGGTACTCACGTCTTTCATTCACTTATATTTATTTAGCTTCCGTCATTACTTTTCCGGGCGTGTAAAATGGGTTCAGTGGTCTTCACCTTCAAGCCTAACAGAATAGCTTTCGATACCCTGAATAGTGAGGGTGTTGAGTTCGTGTATTTCGACGGTCAGACACCTCCTAGGGAGTGGTTTGAGGAGCACTTAGGGAGTGCTGTGGTTGTTGTGGTACCTCCGTGGCAGCCGTTTGGTAAGGAGTTGATGGATTTAGCTCCTAACCTTAAGTTATTGTTTGTTCATGGCTCGGGACTTGACAAGGTTGATGTTGCGGAAGCTAGTAGGAGGGGTGTGTGCGTTGCTAACGCGCCGGACGCCATAGCTCAAGCCGTTGCCGAGCACGCTCTCGCGCTAGTCCTAGCAGTCATGAAGAACGTGGTGAGGGGGGATAGGGTTGTGAGGTCTGGTGGTTGGGGTCCTGACACCCAGAAAAACCTTATCACTACTACTTTAAGAGGTAAGAGGGTTGGTGTCGTCGGGTTAGGCAGGGTTGGTTCCGAGGTTGCTAAGCTTTTCAGAGCTCTTGGAGCTGAGGTTGTTTACTGGAGTAGGTCTAGGAAGACTGAGGTTGAGCACTCTCTTGACGTAAAGTACGTGGATTTCGAGGAGCTTCTGAAGACGTCAGACGTGGTCTTAGTCACCATCGCTCTCACACCCGAGACCAAGGGACTCATAAGTCATAGAGAGCTCTCACTAATTAAGCCGGGAGCAATCATAGTTAACGTTTCAAGAGGTCCTGTAATAGATGAGGAGGCCCTAATTAAGGCGTTAAGCGAGGGCAGGGTACGTGCAGGACTAGACGTCTACACGGTCGAACCCCTACCAAGAGACTCCGAGTTAACGAAGCTTGAGAACGTCGTTCTCACACCACACATCGCCGGCTTCGCTTACGAAGCCCTCAAAGGAACCAGCGAGTTCGTCGCTAAAGAGATCGTGAGGTTCCTTAAGGAAGGTAAGTTGCCCTATACAGTCGTTAATAGAGAGGAATGCGTTAAGCTAACTGCTTAAGTTCTCTCCTAGCTTTTCTTGTGTTGTAAATGTAAAGTCCTACGTAAATAGCTACTAAGATGGGGGTTGTATACTCGTAAGGTGTTAAATTAGCTACTCCAAGCACTATGAGTAACGTCCTCTGTAGTTTACCTATGTGTGTGCCATGCCAACCAACTATACCGGCACTAAGCATCAGTATTGAGAGCGTGATATTCGTCATCCCGTAAACGATTCTATAAATCACGTGAGGCGTTACCTCACCTGCCGGAAGTATGAGTAACGCAGGGTCTAGAACAAATATGTATGGTACTAAGTAGCCAGCTAACGCATACTTAGTAGCGTTAAACGCTGTTTTCCAGAATTCTGACTTAGCTAGTAGTGTGCCGGCATACGAAGCTAGCGCTACCGGAGGTGTTAAGTCAGCTAGTATGCCGAAGTAGAAGACGAACATGTGTGCTACTAGCTTAGCCATTTCTAGCTCTATTCCTGTTATGGCGGTTATTGCTCTAGCCATTGGTGCACCCACTATCGTCGAGGTTATTATATAGTTAGCTGTCGTAGGGACCCCCATACCCAGAACCAGACTTATGGACATCGCAGTAACCATTAAAACAAATATGTTGCCACCAGATATTTCTACTAACTGGTACCCTATGGTCGTGGCCCATCCAGTCATCGTGAGTACTCCCTGTATTAGTCCCGCGCACGACGCCGCAAAGAATATCGTCATAGCACTTCTGAAACTTGAGTCAAACGCTTTAAGCAACGCTAACGTCATCTCATGACCTCCCCTTATTGTGTAACCTATTAATATCGCTACGAAAACAGAGATTACCCCCGCGAAAAATATTGCCGCGCTTACGGGTAATCCGAGAAAATGAGAGACTACACCAATCAAGATTATTGAGCTTGTGATGAGTAGCTTGGGTATAATCCCTATTGTTCTCTGATAGATCCAGGCTGAAATTATCGCGGCTCCTATAGCACCTAAAGCACAGTACTGTGGTTCAAGTCCTGAAAGTAGAAGATACGTGACTATGGGTATTGGGCTAAGTAGGTAGATTCCTCGAGCTAATTCCTTAAAACTAGGTAGTAGTTCTCTGGAAATAGGTCTTACCCCAAGCTTCTTAGTTACTCTGTCTATGAAGATATATACTGAGGTGAAGTAGAGGATAGCGGGTATTGCGGCAGCTATTATTATGTCTCTGTAAGGCCTCCCAAGGAATTGTGCCATGACGAACGCGGCAGCCCCCATAACTGGAGGCATTAGCTGACCCCCCGTTGATGCCGCTGGCTCGACAGCTCCCGCTACCTCAGGCGGGTAACCAGCTCTCTTCATTAGAGGTATTGTAAAGGTCCCCGTCGTTAAGACGTTCGCTACTGAGCTACCTGAGACGGTCCCCATGAATGCGCTAGCTACTACAGCGGTTTTCGCGGGACCTCCCCATCTATGCCCTACAAAAGACATCACGAATTTTGTTATGTAGTCTCCAATCCCTATTTTTTCTAGTATTGAGCCGAAGAAGACGAACGCGAAAACGTATGAGACCATCACGTACAGTGGAATAGCGAATATCCCCTCCCTAGCGTAGAACATGTGGTTAATGAACCTCCTTATATTAAACCCCTCATACGTAATGCCTAAGAACATCACTACCGAAGCTATCGCGGGTAGCGCTATCCCTAAAGACCTTCTAGACGCTTCTAAGAGGAGCACTATAGCTATTAGAGGCATTAATACGTTAGGGAGTGTTGCCTCCACATACCCGTACTGAACCACTATAGGGTAAATAACTACTAGGTAAAGCATCGAGATCAGAGCTACTGTGCCGAGCACGTAGTCGTAAGCAGGTACCTTATCTGTTTTAGTCTTTTTTGTTGATGGGTATACTATGTAGGCTGCCAACATCAGTAAGCCCAGTAAGAAGGCCATGCTTTGCTGTATGTCTGGAGCATATAGTAGTAGCTTGATGTCTAGTCCCACCTTTCTTAGTATAGTGTAGAGCGAGAAGTTAAGTCCCATCACGAAAAATAGCTCGTATAGAGCGAACACAATCCCCAGAATTAGTATGAGCTTAGCTAGCAGTCCTGACTTAGCTCTCTCAATAGTTAATGCTTCTGTCAATTCAGGACGCCCTCAACAAGAGATATTAACAGGTAATTAATTTAAGTATTTTTACATCCATAACCCCGAGTCTCTCG
>CAYZXH010000029.1:0-20222 GCA_964482405.1 uncultured Desulfurococcaceae archaeon
GAGAACGAAGCTTGGCAAAACTTCATAAGACTCTACGCGTCAGCATACCTATTCAAAAAAACAGCATTCACAACCCCAGAAGAAGTAAGAGATTACTTAAGCGGTCCTTCCTGGGGGTGGTGTGCTAGAGAGAAATACTTCGTGAATTTCGAGTCAATACTGAGCACGTGCCTAAACCCATCACCAACACACAGCGTCGTATGGAATCACACGAAAATACCGGGATCATTCTTCTGGTTCTACAAACCATACGTAATAACCGTGGTCTCAAACGATCAAAACATACCACCACTAGAATTAAACCTAGTGTATGGAGCGGCTGAAGCAGGCTACACAAAACGAGGATTCACGTTCTTAGGAATACTAATTTCTGGCAGCCTCTCATACTACATAACACAGAACGTGAACAGCATCGGCTTCCTCAGCTCTCATTGGCAGCAAGGAATACGTAATGTTGCATTGATAGTTCCTACCTCAATGCAGTATATTCATGACGCACTCCTCTTTAAGTGGATCATAGGGAGTTATAATCAAGACTACTGGATAGCGACTCCGGTCCCCATACTCACCCCATACTATGAGGAGGTCGTGTGGCTATCCTCGGAGTGGTGGAGTCTTGATTATTATGACATGTCAGGGAATCGCGTTTGGGGAACCTACGAGTACGTCAGCAATATTTACGCACTACTATATAACGTGACAGGAGCTCTTCGATCAAGTGAGAAGGTAGTAAGGGATGTCATGCATTATCAAATACCTCCGAATAGAGTGATCATAGATAACTCGCGGGGTAATATGACCTATTATTCTGAATCCTTAGCGTCAGTAATTTTCGGGATTTTCATGAATATTGTGAGTACATTGCTCGAGGCGTCGACCGGGAATCCGGTAGCTAAGCTACTCTCGTTCTTAAGTAACTTCGTAGGGTATGCTGACACAACGTTTTATGGTTCTGCTGCGCAACTCTTGCTTCAATGGAGTAGACCTGGAGCGCCTCAGGAAACTCCTGTCAGGGTAGTGAAGATTACTAGCGCTAATGTGGACGCGTCCTACAACCAGCTCGAGAGAGTACCCCTCGTAGCTCAGTACGTGGTAACGATAGGTCAGTTAAGTGGTCCATCACCCTGCCCACCAAACTTCCCCGACTGCTTGCTACCAGAGAATAGGACGTCCTGATCGCGCGACCTCGGTTTGGCTCATGATGGTTTTTTCCTAAAGCTTTCTATGTACTCGTTAAATGCCCCAGCGGTTCTTAGCCAGCTACCGTAGTCTACTAAGGCTTTAACTGCTTTAGCTGCTCTTTCCGGTGAGAGATACATTGGTATGCCCATGGACTCCGCTTCAGCGGAGTATTTTGCCGTGTAGGAACCTCCCGTAGCTACCCCTACTACGGGTATTGGGTGCTGTAACGTGTTATTGATTTCGTTAACTAACTTTACGAATTCCTGGTTCAGCTTGTCCGTGACGCCTGGCACGATGTAGTAGGGTAGCCAGAGTATCGCGTCTACCTCTCCGGATCTCATCAATATCTCTGCCGCCTGAATTAGGTGCTCGTCTCTAGCTGAGCCGGTCACGTCTACGGGGTTGTATGGGGAGGCTATAGGTAGTAAGACCCTCCTCAATTTCTCTACTGTCTCGTCTCTAAGTCTTGGTACTTGAAGACCTAGGTCGGATAAGGCGTCGGTAGCCATTACCCCGGAACCACCGCCTACGGTTAAGACCGCGATTCTAGGCCCGTATGATGGTGGTTGGAGAGCTAAGGCTAGGGCCATGTCGAAGAGTTCTTCCATTCCGTAAGCTCTTAAGACTCCTGCTTGCTTGAAGGCCGCAGCGTATACCTTGTCCTGACCTGCTAGAGCTCCCGTATGTGATGACGCAGCTCTCGCGCCTGCCTCGGTCCTGCCCGACTTAAGAACGACTACAGGCTTGACCGGGGTAGTGTCTCTTAAAGCTTTGAAGAAAGACTTGCCGTCCTCAACACCCTCAATATACATGGTTATCACTCTAGTATCGGGGTCTCTCTTAAGGTATTCTAGGAGGTCGTCATCATCCACATCCGCTTTATTCCCGTAACTAACAAACTTGCTTATTCCGAGACCTCTTAAGGCTGCCCAATCCAGTACCGCCGACCCGAAAGCCCCTGACTGCGAGACGAAAGCTATATGCCCGTGTGGCGGGAAGCCCTGCCTAGTCTTAGGCAGGAATAACGTATTCATCCCAGACTTAGGGACGTAAACCCCGACACAGTTAGGACCGATTAACCTCATCCCATACCTCCTCACAACCTCAACCAGCCTCTCCTCCCTCGCAGCACCCTCATGCCCGACCTCCTTGAAACCTCCTGAGATAACTATAAGCCCCTTAACACCTGCCTCACCAGCGTCAACAGCTGCCTCAGGAACCTTCTCCGCAGGAACCGATATGACTGCCACATCAACCTTGTCAGGTATTGCTCTAACCGACGGGTAAGCCTTAAAACCGAGAATCTCGTCAGCCGTCGGGTTTACTGGGTAAATCCTACCCTTGTAAAACTCAGCTAAATTCTTGAGGAGCTCGTAACCTACCTTACCCGGAGTCTTAGACGCGCCTACCACCGCAACACTTTCAGGGAAGAAGAAATAATCTAGATCGCTACTCATTACACACCCCATATCCACTACATGAATCACCTTATAAGTAATTACGACTAAAACCGCTATTAGAAGCATCTCGCTTAATACTACCTTAAGTCTATTAGACTTGGGACGTGTAGTAATTGAAGATAATTGATAAAGACTTGAGGAAGGGTTGGGTCAAGATTAGGGTAGAGGACGTGGACGACCTCTGGATACTGAAAAACATAATTAAAGTTGGGGATATCGTGGTGGCTAAGACCTTAAGAGATGTGAAGATGGAGGGCGAGGGAAAGAGGAGGTTGCCGGTAACCCTAGCTATCAAGGTCGAGAAAATCTATTTCCAGCCCTTCGCGAGCAGGTTAAGAGTGCATGGGGTCATAGTCGAGGGTCCTGAGGAGTACGGCTTGAGGGGTTCACATCACACACTAAACGTCGACGTAGGGAGTGAAATAACACTGTTTAAGGAATCATTAAATCAATCACTGCTAAGGAAGTTAGAGTCACTCACGAATAAGAGGAGGTTTAAGACGTTGTTAGTAGCTGCTGATTTTGATGAGGCTTCCCTAGCTATTCTCTACGACCAAGGATTGAGGTTCTTAAATGATTTAACGCTCCCGAGCATAGGAAGAGAGGATGAATCCTCTGTCGAGGAGGTAGCTAAGCGTGTTGTTGAGGAAATACTCAGGTATGTGAAGTCCGAGGACGTGGATTTCATAGTAGTAGGTTCCCCTACAGTCCTTAGGGAAGCTATAATTAAAGAACTTAAAGCACATACTGGGAGCAAGCTAAGAGTATTTGCGGACTCGGTCTCCGTAGGTGGTAGGGCCGGAATACATGAGTTAATTAGGAGAGACTCCGTTAAGGGCCTACTTAAGGAGTTCGTGATCGTCGAAGGTGAGGAGATACTTGATAAATTCTTAAAGCTACTTACGACAAACCCTGAACGAGTTGCTTACGGCTTAAAAGACGTTGAGTTCGCGGTACTCAGCAACGCCGTAGACACTCTTCTAGTGACTGAAGACCTACTTACTTCCAACGAATACGAGCGTGTAGAGAGAATCCTTAATCAAGTTGAGGAAAAGGGGGGTAGGGTCAGGATAATCCCCGTGGAATCCCCACTAGCCGTTAAGCTAAAAGGGTTTGGAGGAATCATAGCTCTCCTAAGGTTCGCGCTTCAGAGACCACTTAACCATTATGGCAATCTTTCTCAAAGCCAGTAGTCTTTAAAGAATGGGAGTTCGATTCAACAACCACCACGCTTTAATAAAGAATTCAGAACAGGTATTTTCAGCAGTTTCTCTCTTTCCACGTATTCCCAGAGTATCCCTTTAGGTCTTACTCTAGGTCCCTCGGCTTGCAGGGTCTTCGTCGGCGTTATTATCCAGTCGACCGTGAAGTCCCAGGGTTCCAGAGGTATCCTCTCCGTCACTACCTGGATGTCATGAACCGTAGTCATTATAGGGGCATCGGGAGAAATCTTCTTGCACTCGATGAGGATGCCGTACTCGAGTTCTGAGTAGCCCTCCCCCTTACCTAGTCTCCCACCGAACACGTCGACAACGACGGATCCCGCAACGATTAAATCTATTTTCGGGAGGTTTTGCGGGTCAACGTGCTCGCCGTACCTGAAGGCTCCCCATATCGTTGACGCTACACTGAACGCTTTATCAGGTATTTTAGCTGGGTCCAGTAATAGGAAGCCCTCGGAGATCCTGGGCGTGGGCATCACGACTTTCCTGTGGGTTCGGAGCATTAACTCACGCACCATTCTCTGAGGGGCGTCGGGATTCACCTTAACTGTTTTAACTGTTTTGAGGACGTCGTGCTTAAGTAGGTTTAGCGCTGACTGCTCAGCACCGACGAAGTTAGGTATCCTGCCGTGTACTGGTCTAGGAAACCTTGCTATATTCGTTTTCTCCATTAAATCCCAGATTCTTCTCCTTAGTTCCTCCCTAACTCTCCTGTAGCTTAGGTTTTCCTGACTCATCGATAGACTCACCGGCTTTAGTGACGTAAAGCGTTAGACCCTTAACCTCGACTACCCTGACTTTAGTTCCAGGCTCTATCGCTTCGTCAGTAGAGTACGCTGTCCAGTCTTCGCCGAGTACGTAAACAACGCCCGGCGTCTCACGCGTTAGTCTAGTCTTGCAGATCCCGACCTCGTCGATTAATTTCTCGCGTAGGGTCTTTGATTTAAGTCTTCTCGCTTTCCCGGCTTCATAACCAACGTAGATTATTAACCCGCCTAACATCGCGAAACCCGCTGATACAGCAAGCGTCAGCGCTGAGGGGGTCCCGAAGGACTCACTAATTATTGTCTCATAAACCCCGACCAACATGAGTATTAGGCCGGTCACTCCGAAAGCTCCGAATCCGGGTGTCAGTATCTCTATGAGGAGGAGTATAAGCCCTATTATGAGTAGGGAGATGGCGAAGACACTTACGGGCACTATAGACATAGCGTATAGGGAGATCAGTATCAGGACGAGGCCAGCAATCGCGTAGCCTTGAAAACCTGCTTGAACAAACTCAACAAATATTAACGCAATACCTATTATAAGGGCTATAGAGCTTACTATAGGCGCTGAGAACACGGATATTATGCGATCCCATACGGTATAACCAACTATCACGAGCTCGTCGAGACCTAGCCGCTGCTTCACCTCCTCCAGGCTATTCGCGGACTCGGCGAAACCTAGCGTGACTGCCTCAGCCGCGCTCAAAACCCTGTTCTTGGTTACGAATTCCTCAGCAATCCTAACCAAAGTTTCGTTGTTATTGAAAGCTATGATAGCTAAGGATCTGAACCTGCCAACAACGTAGTTAACTGTTTTCTCGTCTGAGGGGCTTGGTTGAGCAGCGCCTATGGTTGAGGCGTCACCCATGAATATCTTCTTACCTAGTAAAGCTATTAAAGCACCTGCGGAAGCCGCCTTACCTCCCGGAGGTATGTAAACGTATGTGGTAATTCCTGACTCCGCAACAATCCTTATTATTGAGTCAGCCGCGGCCAGATACCCCCCGTAACTATCTATGTACAGTATTAACACGGACGACCTGCTGGCAGCCTCATTCACCGCGCGAGAAACTATCTCGACCGCGCCACCGTCAATGATTGACGTTAGCTCGGCTACAACGCCTACCCTACCCTGTGAGGACGCCGCAGGAGATACCGCGGAGACCACTAAGATGAGTGCGAGGAGAATCAACGAAAACCCTAAACCACTCCTTAAAACGCTCGTCGTAGCTCCCCAGAAAAATAGCTTTAATGTAATATATATTGCTTTCAACGAAGACCCGAGCCCGTAGCTAAAAGCTTATTAACTTCTTTGTAGTTTTCTGAGTGGGCATTTGAGTAAAGTAGTGATAGCGTTAGACCCTCCGCCGAGGGCGGAGATCGAGAAGTGGGTTAGAGAACGTGTTGATTACTTAGACGAGTTAGCTTCATCGTTTAAGGTAGGACTACCACTAATATTGAGAACAGGAGTGCATAGATTAAGAGACTTACTCAGCGTGAGCAGCAAGCCTTTGATAGCTGATCTCAAGCTAGCTGACATAGGGGATATCATGACGTACGTGGTTGAAGCCTTGGCTGACGCGGGAGCGAGCGCGGTAATATCCCACGCTTTCGTAGGTAGGCGGGGAGCGCTAGACGTTCTCGTCAGAAAATCTGAGGAGTTGGGGATTAAGTCTATACTAGTGGTCTCTATGAGTCATCCCGGCTCAACGGAATTCATCGATAAGCATTTGAGTGAGTTTGTTAACCTAGCTCTAGAACTACGTGTTTGGGGTGTTGTAGCGCCAGCTACTAGGAGAGAGATAATCCGTAGGGTTAGGGAGCTAGCGGGTAACGAGTTAAGGATATTCTCGCCTGGTGTTGGGGCTCAGGGTGCTGAGCCGGGTAGTGCGATATGTTGCGGGGCTGACTACGAGATAGTTGGACGTGCTGTAACTAATTCCCCGAATCCTAGGGAAGCTCTTGAGAGAATTATTTACGAGCAGGAGAGGAGGGTTAGGGAATGCAGGAGCTGATTCACGAGCTATATAGGGTTGGTGTCGTCAAGATAGGGTCCTTCGTCTTAAGTTCCGGGATAACCTCGCCGTTCTACATAGACATGAGAAGGATCTATAGCTACCCGAAGATAATGAGGTTAATAATAGATGAGGTGAGTAAGAGGGTTGACTTAACGCAATACGATGTTCTAGTAGGTGTGGCGACGTCGGGAGTGGCTCTCGCAGCCTTCGTAGCAGCCGTTACTAATAAGCCCATGGCTTATGTCAGACTTGAGAGGAAAGATCATGGAATGCTCAGTCAGGTTGAGGGCGAGGTGGAGGGTAGGACCTCGCTTATAGTCGATGACGTAGCCACGACAGGCGACTCTATAATAAAAACCTATGAGATACTTAAGAATGCGGGAGCTGTTCCCACAGGAGCTTTAGTCGTAGTAGATAGAGAGCAGGGAGCTGAGGAGAGGGTGAGGTCTCTGGGGATGAGGTATCATTACGTGATGACCGCGCGCCAACTCTTCAACACCCTGAAGAATGACGGATTACTTAACGGGGCTATATACGAGGAAATAATGAGGTATCTTGAGAGTTACAGAAGAAAATAAGAAAGTAATAGTGTGAACGAAGAGGAGGAAACCAACGTCCCGAGGTAGGTATTCATGTTTCTCCTCTTCATGCGTCATGGCGAAGCCGAGCCTAAGAAACCCGGTATTTCAGATGTCGAGAGACGCCTTACTCAAGAGGGACGTGTCCAAGCGATTAAGGTAGCTAAGATTCTTGATTTGAGACCTAAGTACGTAGTCTCCAGCCCGCTTAAGAGAGCTCTGGAAACGGCTGAGATAGTTGCTGAAATTCTAGGAGTTAACGAGATCCTTCAGAGGCGTGAGTTATTGCCTGAGTATTTTGATTTAGATAATCTCAGGAACTTGCTAAGCTCAGTAGGTCTTGAGGATGGGGATACCGTCTTATTAGTTGGTCATTCACCAAGTCTTGAGGAAGTTATTCAAGAATTGTTAGGTGGTTTTAGGATCTACTTAAGTCCGGGTGCTTTAGCGTGTCTTGCGGTTAAACACCCTGACCTGAGTAACTCGTCTTTAAAGCTTTACTTAAGACCGGAATTTATTAAATAGAAAAATTACTTACGTGTTCTTAATGAAGTTTAAGGTTTTTATTCCTTGCCTAAGAACTCGCTGATTCTGGTCAGGAACTTACTTACCTCTAGTGGTATCAGTATCTTCGATGATGGAGCTACAGCTATTTTCTCAAGTGTCTCGTAATACTTGAGGAGTAGCGTGTTAGAGGTTAGTTGTCTAGCGGCTTCCTCAATCTCTAATAGAGCTTTTCTCTTTCCTTCGGCTTCAAGTATTGCTGCCTGCATGTCGCCCTCAGCTTTCTTTATTCTCGCCTCCCTATAACCCTCAGCTTCAAGTATCGCTGCCTGCTTCTTTCCTTCAGCCTCAAGTATCATCGCTCTCTTACTTCTTTCAGCAGCCATTTGCTTAATCATCGCTTCCTGAACTTCGCTAGGCGGTTTTATTTCCTTGATTTCCACGGAAGTTATCTTTATTCCCCACCTATCAGTTACTTCATCAAGTTTAGCTCTCAGCGTTTGATTTATGTAGTCTCTGCGCGCTAAGACGTCGTCTAGCAGCAAGTCACCTACTATCGCTCTAAGGGTGGTTACGGCTATGCCTGTGGACGCCATGACGAAGTTTTGAACAGACTTAACCGCGAGCTCTGGGTCGAAGACCTTCATGTATATGAGTAAGTCTATGTTTACGGGCGCGTTATCTTTAGTTATGCATGTCTGGGGAGGTATGTCTAAAACCATCTCTCTTAGATCTATCCAAGTTCCCGAGTCTATTATAGGCACTAAGAACACGAGTCCAGGCCCCTTAATCCCTATTATCTTACCTAACCTGAACACAACAAGCCTCTTATATTCAGGCACTATCTTCAAATGCGTTAACACGATTGCTAGAACTATCACCGCAAACAAGCCGAGAACTATGAGTGTCGGCAGGTCTATCAATTAAATCACCGAATTATTATGTGACTAGAACTAAAATAAAAACCTAACATAAAGTCCTCAAAACCTGTATAGCGGTTTTAAGACTTCCTCGTTATTACGGTTCTCACCATTTACTGTTGTCGAAGTATCTTGAGGGCTAGAAAAGCTTATTTAATCATGTTAGTGATAAAGCATGAGGGCGTTTGGGTTGAGTAGTAGGACGTCCTTCATCAACTCAAGGACTTTAAGGAAGGATGCTTTCGTTAAGGTTAGGGGTCTTCTCAAGTTCACTAACGATTTAGAAGTTCCCGGAATGCTTGTGGGCAGAATTGTTAGGAGCCCCTACGCCTTCGCGGATATTAAGAGTTTCGACATCAGCGGGGCTGTGAGGTTGGGTGCTGTAGTCATAACACCTGATGACGTGCCTCAAAGACCCTTCAACCCGAGGCTTGTTAGCGTGAATGAAGTAACATTTAAAGACCACTACGTTCTTACTAGGAAGCCTAGATACGTCGGCGACCCCATAGCAGCTGTCGCGGCCCCCACCGAGGAATTAGCTCAGAGAGCCGCTGAGTCAATAAGGTTTGAGGTTGAGAGAGTTTACGAAGCGGTGCTAGACCCGTTCAAGGCTATGAGCGCTGAGAGCCCGCCGATCCACGAGAAGATAATGAAGGGTGATGAGTGGATTGAGGTAAAGAATAACGTAGCTGCTACCTTGAATTACGTTGAGGGGGATGTCGATAAGGCTTTTAAGGAAGCTGATATCGTTATAGAGAGATTCTTTAATACAGGTAAGAGGTACCACATGCAGTTAGAGCCGAAGGCAGTCTTATGTGTTCCTGAAGCCGACGGCAAGATAACCATATATACCACAACTCAGACAATACATAACACCAGGATACTTATCCACCAAATATTCGATATCCCGCTGAATAAGATAAACGTCGTTAAGGTCCCGATAGGGGGTAGCTTCGGGTCAAGTATTCAGACAAATATTCTGGTCCCGATAGCTGTAGCGTTATGCCTTAAGGCTGGAAAGCCCGTGAAGCTCGCGTACACTAGGGAGGAAGATATGCTTGATCACTCCAACTTCACCTTCCACTTCAGGATAAAGGTTGGGGCTAAGAAAGACGGGACGTTAGTTGGTGCTGAGTTTGAGAATATACTTGATGTGGGCGCTCACCAGATCCAGCCATACCCCTTGTTAGGGACCTCATTAGGTTGGTTTGTCTCCCTCTATAAGTGGAGGAATATAAGATATATAGGTAAGGCTGTCTACACGAATAAGGTGCCTGGCTGCGCTCTAAGAGGTTATGGAGCTCCTGAAGTGACTTGGGCTGTTGAGATCATCATGGACGAGCTAGCCGAGAAATTAGGTATTGACCCCGTAGACTTGAGATTAAAGAATTACGTGGGGTTAGGCGACGTCTTCTGGGGTCAAGGACCTACGGTTAGGTCCGTGATCAAGTCTGACGGAGTTCCAGAACTGCTAGCTAAGGGTAAGGAGTTGATAGGGTGGGAGAGGAGGGGGAGGCCTGAAGACAAAAAAGGGAGGTTTAGGAGAGGAATAGGGGTCGGCAGAGGCTTCCACACCTCCGGTGCCGGAGGTCCTATATCCGGTGAGGTAATCGATTATTCAGGTGCTGTCTTAAGATTAAATGAGGATGGGACCCTGGAGTACATAACAGCGCTTCAAGACCATGGTGGTGGAACTCTCGACGCGCACGTTAAGATAATAGCTGAGGAACTAGGGGTTCCCCCGGAATCGATAAGTCTTGCCACAGCCACTACAGAGAACACTCCTTACGATGTGTGCACGCACGCGTCGAGAGGCACTTACGTTGGCGGCGAGGCCGCTAGGAGAGCGGCTCAGGTAGTCAAGCAAAAAATATTCGAGTACGCTACCCGAATATTGGGTAAGGTCGTTAATCCGGAGGCCTTAAAGATTAAGTATGACGAGGAAACCAAGCAGACCCTTATCTACGTGGAGGGCTCGCCGGACGTTAAGATAAGTCTCAGAGACTTAGCTAGGACGGCATGGCAGAGGAATTGGGGGACTATAGCTGCTGTAGTTTCTTATAGGGCGACGTCAGCCCCTCCAAGCTTTACGGTCTACTATGTTGAGGTCGAGGTTGATACGTGGACTGGTAAGGTAAGACCTGTCAGAGTGGTTGCAGGAGCGGACGTGGGCACACCTATTAACAGGGATCTTGTTGAGGGTCAGTTACACGGTGGCTTCGCCATGGCTTGGGGTATGGCTTTCATTGAAGACACACCCTACAACCCTGAGACAGGTGAGTTGCTTAGCAGGGGTCTCATAACGGATTATAAGATTCCTACGGCTCAGGATATTCCGGACATCGAGGACTTTAAGGTGATAATAGCTAATACTTACGAGCCTACAGGCCCCTTCGGTGCTAAGGGCTTGGGTGAGGCAGCGATGAACCCTGCCGTAGGAGCTATAGCGAACGCCGTCTATAACGCGGTTGGCGTGAGGATCTACGAGTTACCTATGACCCCTGACAAGTTACTGAGAGCTATTAAGGAGAGGGAGGGGTGGTGAGTCATGGGTCGTGAGGTAAGACCTGTCCCAATAAACTTGAGGAATACCAAGATAATACCTTTCGAGTTCCAGTACTTCGAGCCTGAAAGTCTTGAGGAAGTTCTTCAGCTATTGAGTAAGTACGGGAGTGAAGCGAGGGTCCTCGCCGGGGGGACTGACCTGATAGTTAAGATGAAGGTTCGCGCTATCGAACCCAAGTACGTGATTAACGTCAAGCGTATTAAGGAGTTGAGGTACATAAGGGTGGATAAGGACGCAATACGTTTAGGAACTTTAACGACGTGGCGCGATCTTGAGAGATCTGATTTGGTGAGGGAGGAGGTGCCCGCGTTATACGATGCTGTCAAGTCTATGGGTAGTGTTCAGATTAGGAATATGGCTACTGTTGGTGGTAATTTGTGTAATGCTTCTCCCGCGGCTGACTCAGCACCCCCACTCCTAGTACACGAAGCAAGAATAAAACTAACAAGCATAGAAGGAACGAGAGAAATACCAATAACAGAATTCTTCACTGGCCCGGGAATGACCGCCATGAGACCCCACGAGTTATTGCAGGAGATAATAATTCCTAGGAAGAAAGGGAAGTCATCGTTTATTAAGGTGGGCAGAGTAGCTATGGATTTAGCGATAGCTAGTGCAGCAACTTACGTAGAGGTAGAGGATAATATGATCAAGGATGTCAAGATCGCTTTAGGTTCCGTAGCTCCCCGACCTATCAGGGCTGTTAAGTGTGAGGCGGCGTTGATTGGTAGGAGGGTTGATGAGAAGGTATTGAGGGAGGTAGCTAGCTTAGTGGTCAACGAGATAAGCCCTATAGATGATGTGAGAGGTACTGCGTGGTATAGGAGGGAAGTATCGAAGGTTTTAGTTTATGACTCACTCGTTAAGTCCTTGAAGAAGTTGAGGGGGTGATAAGCATGAAAATCACGTTCAAGGTTAACGGCGAGCCAGTCACCCTGGACGTTAAACCTAATGAGTTGTTGATAAACGTTCTGAGAGATAAGCTGAAATTAACAGGTACTAAGTATGTTTGCGGCATAGGTGAATGTGGTGCTTGCACCGTGTTGCTTGATGGGGAGCCGATACTCTCATGTTTAACCCTAGCGGTAGACGTTAACGGTAGGGAAATAACGACTGTTGAGGGGATTTCTAAAGGTGATGAGTTAAGCGAGGTTCAGGAAGCTTTCGTTGAGGAGGGCGCTATTCAATGCGGTTACTGTATACCGGGCTTCATAATAATGGGTGAGTACCTACTAAGGATTAAACAAAAACCCACTGAGGATGAGATTAAGGAGTATTTGAGAGGGAATCTCTGTAGGTGCACGGGATACGTAAACATAATTAAAGCAATCAAGAAGGCAAGTGAGTTAAAGATTTCTAAAACTAAGTAGTGGAGATCTCTATAAGACTTATTTGTTTTTAAGAAGTATTTTTGAGGTGATTTGATGGGTATCTCAGCTACGCATGTGAAGGCTAGAAAACTCATCAATATGATAATGTATGTCATTGATGTAGTGATCTTAATAGCCTTAGGAGTTATGATAGCTATAACAACATATTATCTAATAAGAGATTTAGGAACTTTAGTATCTTTTACTTCAACGATTAACGAGCTGAAACTAATAGTTGATTATATACTACTCCTCTTCATATTCTCCGAGCTCCTGAGGAGTGTGTTGGCTGTTAGGGGTGAGGAGTACTTGATTGTTTTAATGGAGACTGCTGTGGTGATAGCTATTCGAGAAATATACATATCAGTTATCTCGAAAACCACTGTTGATTTGTTAATCAGCGCTCTCTCCTTAATAGCTGTCATAATTGGTTTGTGGTTGATTAGAACGAAGGTGTATGTGAGGAGGCCTAGAGAGCATAGGATCATAGCGTCGTGATATTTTATATACTGAATACACTTCCTTAAGGCAGTTAGGTCTAGCTGAGTCAACGTTTTTAAAGAGGATGATTATTTATTAGTGTGGTGATTTAATGTCTCGCGTGAGTTCAGGTAGTTTGTTAGTGAAGAGAGGTTCGATAGTCACCCCCGAAGGTATTTTCAGAGCTGATGTGAGGGTGGTTGATGGTAGGATAGTTGCTTTAGGTGAGGACTTGAGTCCCGTGGATGTCGACGAGGTTCTTGACGCTAGTGGTTTACTTGTTTTTCCAGGTCTTGTTGACGAGCACGTCCACATGAGGGAGCCTGGGTTAGAGTATAAGGACGATTTCACGCACGGGACTATGGCCGCCGCCGCAGGCGGTGTTACGACAGTCATAGAGCAACCAAACACTTTACCGCCAGTGGACGAGCCGCATAAGTTGGTTAGTAAGGCTGGCTTACTTAAGGATAAGGCGTACGTAGATTTCGCGTTGTACGGGGTGTTACACGATACGAACACGCACTTAATGGAGGATTTGATGAGTGCTGGCGCTGTAGGGTTCAAGGTATTTCTAGGTCCTACTACAGGGAATATACCGCCGCCTAGTGAGGGCTCTCTCTACGAGATACTCAGTAAGTCCTCGAGACTGGGGGTCACCGTAGCTTTTCACGCGGAAGACCATCAACTCGTGAGTTACTTCACTAACTTAGTTAAGAGTTCCGGCAGGCTTGACCCGCAAGCGCATGAGGACGCAAGACCCCCCATAGCTGAGGAATTAGCTGTTATGAAGCTAATACTTATGTCTAGGAGGACTGGCGGCAGGGTACACATACTTCATATGTCTTCGAGAGAGGGTGTTGAACTACTCAGAGAAGCGTTGAGAGATGGCGTGAACGTGACTGGCGAGACATGCCCTCACTATTTAACCTTCAGCAGTGACGATTACCCGAAGTACGGGACCTTAATTAAGGTTAACCCTCCAATAAGGAGTAACCCACACAGGGAAGCATTGCTTAAAGCGGTTAATGACGGCGTAATAAGTGCTTTAGGTTCTGATCACGCGCCGCACACGAAAGAAGAGAAAACGAGGTCTGTGTGGGATGCTGCAGCAGGCTTCCCCAATGTTCAGACCTTCTTACCAGTAATCCTTGACATGGCTTTAAGAGGCTTAATACGACTAACCGCGATACCTAAGCTAGCGTCGGAAAACCCTGCTAAATACTTCGGGCTTTGGCCACGTAAGGGTTCCGTAAGGGTAGGTAGCGACGGCGATCTAGTTATAGTAGACCCTAACGGGAAAACCTTAGTGAGTGAGGAATGGCTACACTACAAACACAAGGTTACCCCCTACCTAGGCTGGGAATTACGGGGAGAGATAAAGTATGTCGTGCTAAGAGGTCACGTAATAGTTAGAAACGGTAAGTTAGTGGCTACAGAACCTAAAGGCATGTGGATCAAGAAAGGTTCTTCCTGAGGATGCTACCACATTCGTCACGTTACCCTCAAGGGTTTCTAGGTTTAAAGTCTTTAAATTAAGTAAGACTTATTAATCCATAGATTGTTTTAGTTTATTGTGGTTGAGTGCTATGTCAGACACTAGTGCGGGGCCAGAACATCTTATTAGTAAGTGGCTTGAGGCTAAGGAGTTCTTAGTGGTTGGAAAGAGTGTTTCCAGGATCGACGCGTTGAGTAAGGCTTTAGGTACGGCTAAGTATACTGAGGATTATTTGATGAGTGAGGCACTCTTCATTAAGCAGGTCCTCAGCTCGGAGCCTCACGCGCTCATAAAAAGCGTTGACGTATCCGGTGCTTTGAGAATTCCTGGAGTTACTCGAGTATTCACTGCGAGCGATATTCCCGGAATTAATCAGGTTGGTTATGCGTTACCTGATCAACCACTACTTGCTGAGAGGAAAGTCAGGTATGTTGGCGAGGTAGTAGCTCTTGTTGCGGCGTCAGATTACGATAAAGCTTTGAGAGCTGCTGAGGAGGTTAGAGTGGGTTACGAGCCGTTACCGCATATTCTGGATCCCTTAGAGGCGATGGAGAGGTCTGACGTCTTAATACATGAGGAAGCAGGATCTAACATAGCTTTCAGGACTAGAGTTAGGAAAGGCGATATTATCGAGGGTTTCAGCAAGTCAGACGTCATAGTGGAGAACGAGTATAGAACACATCATCAAGACCACATATACCTGGAGACTGAAGCAGCGCTAGCCATACCTGATATGGAGGGCAGGGTAACGATCATAGGAGGTATTCAGTACCCGCACCTAGCCAGAGACATAACCGCTAAGGTTCTCGGGATTCCTTCAAGCTTCGTTAAGGTTGTTGTTCCTTACGTGGGAGGGGGTTTCGGGGGCAAGGATGATGAAGGCCCCCTAGCGGCCGCTAAAGCCGGCTTAGTAGCTTACTTGACTAAGAAACCAGCGTTCATCTTATATAGTAGGGAGGAGTCAATAATTATTCACCCGAAGAGGGAGGCAGCAATTATAAGGTATAAGAGTGGTGCTAGCAACGACGGCAGACTACAAGCTATTGAGGTAACGATAATTCACGACACAGGCGCTTACGCTAATAGATCGCCCTTCATACTATGGAGAGCCACAATGCATTCCTCGGGTCCTTACGAGGTCCCGAACGCTAAGGTAGACGGGTACGCTGTCTACACTAATAAAGTG
This sequence comes from uncultured Desulfurococcaceae archaeon, assembly GCA_964482405.1. Lineage (GTDB taxonomy): Archaea > Thermoproteota > Thermoprotei_A > Sulfolobales > NBVN01 > Zestomicrobium. The sequence continues at coordinate 15,750 of CAYZXH010000029.1, forward strand.
TACGAGGGTTCTTTCAGAGCTTTCGGTAACGCGTCAATTCAGTTCGCGGTCGAGAGGCAGATGGATCAACTAGCTGATAAGCTGGGTATGGACCCAATAGAGTTTAGGCTTAAGAATATTTTAGAGCCAGGCAAGTACACCGTTACGGGCCAGCTCCTCGACCACTCCGTAGGGGTTGGCGACGCCGTAAGGAGGCTCGCCGAGGCTTCAGAGTGGAGGAGGAAATACGAAGAGTACAAGAAGTTTAACGAAGCGAGTGACAGATTTAAGAAAGGCATAGGTATAGGCGTTGCTTGGCACGGCATAAGCACCTCCAGAGGGGTTCCAGACTGGTCTAACTCATATGTTAAGATAGAGAAGGACGGGTCAGTGACCGTGTTCACGGGAATTACCGAGATAGGTCAGGGATCCCCCACCTCATCACACATACAGATAGTCTGTGAGTTACTAGGTGTTTCACCTAATCACGTTAAGGTTGTTTTCGGGGATACTGACGCTCCCGATGCGGGGGCCACACACGCTTCAAGAGGGACCAGCATCGGTGGCATAGGTGTTTTAGTAGCGGCGGCGAAGCTTAGGGAGAGACTGATTTCCCTGGCTGCCAGCATGCTTGACGTGAGTCCCGAGGACGTGGTTTTAAGGGGTGAGAAAGCTCAGGTTAGGAACGACCCTACAAGATATGTGAGCTGGAAGGATCTGGTTAAGGAGGCTATGTCTAGGGGTGTTGAATTAAGCGCGACCGGGTACTTCTTCCTACCTAAGGGCAGGTTTGATGATACGGTGGGTCAGGGTTTCGCGTACCCCGCCTACAGCTACATCGCCGTGGTTAGCGAGGTTGAGGTAGATACGTGGACCGGGCAGGTCAGGGTGCTTAAGGTATGGCCTGCTTTAGCTGCTGGGAGGATAATAAACCCGCAGCAAGTTGAGGGCCAGGTGGAGGGAGCCGTCGTTCAAGGAATGGGCTACGTCTTGATGGAGCAGTTAGTATTTGATGAGAAGGGCAGGATAATGAATCCGGACCTAACAGACTACGTTATACCAACGATAAAAGATATTCCTGAGATAGCTAAGCCTGTCTACGTGGAAGACGTCTTTAAGTACGGTCCGTTCGGAGCTAAGGGAGTTGGTGAGATGGCTTTAATACCTATGCCTGCCACGCTCTCTAACGCCGTAGCTAACGCGTTAGGGGTTAACGTAACCAGACTACCTCTAACACCCGAGAATGTCCTTAAGTTGCTGGGTAAGGTGAGGGGGTGAGGCCACGTGTTCTATAAGCTACCTGAGATAGAGTACATACGTGTTTCAGAACTTGAGGAAGCTCTGAGGCTCTTAAGTAGAAAGGAGGACGTTAGGGTGCTGGCGGGAGGGACTGACCTAGTAGTCGATATGAAGATAGGTAGGTACAGACCGAAGACGGTGATAGATATTTCAGGGATTAAGAGCTTACGGTACATAGTGGATGAAGGCGATAAGATCAGGATAGGCGCGTTGACTAGAATGCAAGATATTGTTGAGTCTCCCGTTATCAGGGAGAAGTTACCTGTTCTTGCTGAAGCTGTCTCGATGCTGGGTTCATGGCAGATTAGGAATATGGCTACTGTTGGTGGTAATTTGTGTAATGCTTCTCCCGCGGCTGACTCAGCACCCCCACTCCTAGTACACGAAGCAAGAATAAAACTAACAAGCATAGAAGGAACGAGAGAAATACCAATAACAGAATTCTTCGTAGGGCCTAGGAAGACTGTCATGTATAAGACTGAGTTGTTGCAGGAGGTAGTAGTGCCTTACGACACTGATTTCGCTAAGTCTTATTCTTACGTGAAGTTGGGTAGGAGGAACTCCTTCACCCTCTCAGTAGTAGCTGTCGCGACAGTTCTTAAGGTAAGGAACGGGGTGTTTGAGGACGTGAGGATAGCTTTGAACGCGGTCGCGCCAACGCCTGTGAGGGCTAGAAGTGTTGAGTTGTTCTTGAAGGGGAGGGAGGTGAAGAGCGAGGCTATTGAGAAAGCCTCAGAGCTTGTGTTAAACGATATCTCACCAATAAGTGATGTTAGGGCTTCCGCGGAATACAGGAAGCACGTCTCCAAAGTTTTAGTTAAAGATACTTTACTGAAGGCTCTGGAAAGAGCGGGTTTGAAGGAGGTGAGTGATTAAATGTTGGTAAAGTTTAGGTTGAACGGGAAAGAAGTTGAGGTCGATGTGAGTCCTAACGAGATCCTCCTCGATACTCTACGACTGAAATTAGGTGTGCGGAGTGTTAAGAGAGGCTGTGAGAGGGGGGAGTGCGGGACGTGTACGGTTCTCCTCAACGGCGACCCAGTAACTTCTTGCTTGATCTTAACGCCTCAGGTCGATAGGGCCGAAGTAACTACTGTTGAGGGTTTAGAGAATGACCCGAAATTCAGGGAGCTCGTTGAAAGCTTCGTTAACGAAGGAGCGATTCAATGTGGTTTCTGCACGCCAGGCTTCCTACTCACAGCTTACGCCGCTATGATCAAGCAGAAAATAAAGACTCTAGAAGATGTAAGAAAGAGTCTAGAAGGCAACCTATGCAGGTGTACTGGTTACGTCAAAATAATAGAGGCTGTAGCTAAGACAGCGCTTAAGTAGCAACTCTCCCCGAATAAACCAACATAAAACTCGAGCTGTTTTCCTCGGTTAATCCCTCACCTAGCTTGAGTGGGTTTGCCGCATCTAACGTGATGGAACTTAGTTAGACGTTTAGTATCGTCATAGATAAATACCCCTTGATGGAATCATACTTGGGGGTATTGTATTGAGTGTTGAGAGGGAAGTATACAACGATATTCAGACTAACGGCATAATAGGACCACATACTAAGATGATAGGGCCTGTCGCAGACGGTGGTAGAATAACTTTCGTCACTTCCCCGGGTTGTTGGGGTCCTATGATAACCCCTAATATTAGGGGAGGGCATGAGGTCAATGTTCCTGTGGCTGTGGAGGGGGCGAGAGTAGGTGACGCGGTGGTCATACGTGTTTTAAGTGTTGAGGTGCTTTCTAAGGCTTCGTCTTCAGGTGTTGACACGACGCGTCCAGGCAGCTACGTCGGCGATCCATACGTAATGAAGAAGTGTCCCTCATGTAATGAGCCGTGGCCGGACTTCTACGTAGACGGCATAGGGGATGACGCCGTTAAGTGTAGGAAGTGTGGGGCCCCTGCATCACCCTTCATAATGGTTAACGGTTACACGATGGTTTTTGACTTGAGTCTAGGTGTTGGCATCACGGTTAATAAGAGGATTGCGGAGGATATAGCTAAGAACGCGTCAGAATGGAGTATTTTGCCAAGGAATTCTAAGCAGGTTCCGGTCTTGATACTGGGTAAGAGTGATATTATCGGGTTAGCAGCGAGGATAAGACCCTTCTTAGGTCAGCTAGGTAGTACTCCAGCGGTTGACATACCTGACTCACACAACGCGGGCGATTTCGGCTGGTTCCTCGTTAACGCCCCACATCCCTACGCTATCACTAAGGAAGATTACGAGACTAAACTCACTGACGGACACTTAGACATAGACTCTGTCAGGGAAGGTGCTGCCTTGATAGTTCCTGTTAAAGTAGATGGTGGGGGAATCTACGCCGGTGACGCTCACGCAATGCAGGGGGACGGTGAGGTAGCCGGGCACACCGCGGACGTCTCAGCCAAGAGCATAGTTGAAGTCTCGGTTATTAAGAACCTGAATTTAGAAGGCCCCATATTACTCCCACCTGAGGAAGACTTACCGCCCTTAGCCAAGCCGTGGAGAAAGGACGAGTGGGACCACGTATTGAGTCTGGCTAGGAGATTAAAGATAGAGGTAGAGCCCGTGGCTCCCGTACAGATAATAGGCTCCGGACCAACGATAAACGAAGCAGTTATGAAAGGTTTTATGAGAGCTTCTAAACTCTTCGGGATGAGCGTGGAGGAAGTAAGAAACAGGGTAACCATTAGTGGCGCAGTAGAAATAGGCAGATTACCAGGCATAGCGCAAGTAACTCTTCAAGTCCCGATAAGAATCTTAGAGAGGCTAAGAATAGATAACATAGTCACGAGTCAGTACAGACTACCTTTTTAACATAAAATAAAACGTCTATCCTAATCTTAAGTAGAACTATTTAGATACTAATATGCAGGCTTACAACTGAAAGCCTCATCCTTTAGGGCGGGGATGGTTGGAAAAGTTTATAAGCTCTGTATTCGGTAACGTTCTTTATGATGATAATGTCGTTGCTCGTGAGTCTCGGGAGCTACTCTCTAGCGATACTCGGTATGTGTGCTAGACATACTAGGTTAGAATTATGCTCCCGAGACTATGATAGCTGGAACACCCATAACCCCGAGTCCCTCGGAGAAGGGATAGGGGTAATGGGTCGGAGACCCGGCCAGGGATTAAATCCCCCAGAGCGGAGGAGATGTAATCCCAAACCTCCCCGCTTCAGGAGGCGAGGGAACCCCCGCCCTGAAGGGCGG
>CAYZXH010000030.1:0-19867 GCA_964482405.1 uncultured Desulfurococcaceae archaeon
AGAGAGGAGGCAACCCACCTCTTCACCGATAACTCTGGGAAGGTAGCAACCCTCTGGAGCCGCCGGCGGGATTCGAACCCGCGACCCCCGGCTTACAAGGCCGGTGCTCTACCCGGCTGAGCTACGGCGGCTCTCCTCTTAATGTTTTCTTATAGGGTTTTATAATGTTTATTTGGTGGTGTGTTTGAGGGTTAAGTTGGTTGTTTCGTTAGGTCCTTCTTCTAGTTCTGCTGATGTTATTGTTTCTATGTTGCGTGAGGGGGTTTCTGGTTTTAGGATTAACTTAGCTCACGGTGTTTTGAGTGATTGGGTTGGGATGGTTAGGTCTGTTAGGGAGGCTGAGTCTCTTGTTGGGAGGCTTGCCTCGATCATCGTGGATATTAAGGGTCCTTCACTTAGGTTGGGTGAGTTTCCTGACGTGGTCAGCGTTCCTGCGGGGTCTTTAGTTGAGTTCTGTGTTTCAGGGTATTCTAGGGGGGAGGTCCCGAGAATCCCTTTCCCGCATGAGGGGGTCTTCAAGAAGGTTTCCGTCGGTGACTTGCTGGTCATGGATGACGGTAGGGCGAGATTCAGCGTGGTTGAGGTTTCCGGTGAGTGCTTTAAGGCGAGAGCCTTAACTCCCTGCGAGCTAAGGCAGAGGAAGAACGTGAGCTTCCCTGATAAAGAATTTGAAGGAAGCTACATGAGTGTTGAAGACGTGGAGGCTTTGAAGAATCTCTGTGCGGAGGGTGTAGACTACGTTGACGCAAGTCTCGTGAGGGGTGCGGGAGACGTTAAGGAGTTGAGGAATTACCTATCAAGCATCGGGTGTGACGCGCTGGTGATAGCTAAGATAGAAACGAAGAAAGCCGTGAGAAACCTAAGCGAGGTTATCGAGGCTTCAGACGCTGTCTTAGTAGCTAGGGGGGACCTAGGAATGAATTTCGGTCTCGAGGAAGTCCCCATACTACAGAAGAAGATAATTGAGGAATCTCACAAGATGGGGAAGCCCGTCATAGTAGCCACGCAACTCCTGGAATCCATGATCAACAACCCAGTACCTACGAGAGCTGAGGTATCGGACGTGGCGAACGCCGTGCTGGAAGGCGTTGACGCGTTAATGCTTACCGGAGAAACAGCGATAGGTAAATACCCGGTCGAGGCAGTGAGGTGGTTGAGGAAAATCGCTGAGAGAACTGAGTCTATGTATAAGCCAACAACCCGGAGAGATACCGAGTACGTGAGGAAATCGCTGAAGAGGAGGTACGCTAAGGGAGTCACGGAACTCGCTGAGGACCTTGACGGGGTTCTAGCGATATACTCTATCAAGGGAACGACAGTGTTCACGATAGCCTCACTACGTCCAAGAATACGTTGCTACGCCGGAGTCCCCGCTAAGGAGGTAGCTAGGAAACTCTCCATAGTCTGGGGAGTTGATGTCAGAGTAATCGAAGCAAGCAACTACATGGAAGGTCTTGAGAAACTATACTCAAGCCTGCTAAGTAGTGGCGACTTGAAGAAAGGAGATTTAGTAGTCTTAACTTACGGTTTAAGAGATAGAGAGCAAGTGATTAAGGTCAGGGTTGTGGAATGAAGCTTTAAAATCTAATACGTTAATAACTTAGCTCACGAGTTGAGGTAAATGCCTGAGAAACGTAAGAAAGAGGTAGGTAAGGTAATTAAGAAGAAGAGAGCCAAGGCAGTGGTACTTAAGATGAGGAGGCTCGACATAATAATAATCAGCGTCATAATAGCTCTGATCATCGCGGGAGTCTACATAACTTTCTACGGGATCCCCACGATGGGGGGTCCGGCCGTGAAGGAGGTCCCAGACCCCTTCGAAATACTTAAGAAGAACACGGAATCACTCTTCACTAAGAACTTAACTAACGCTACACTACTCATCAGATACCGTGTGAGAGGCACCTACGCTTTAGGCACCCCACTCACAATATCTGACACAGCTTACGTGACCGTTGCTTACGATAAGAACACCAGTAAGTGGCGCGCGTACTACGACGCAACCCCCTACATCTCAGTCATCTTGAGTAAGCTGGGCATTCAGTCTTTCGAGGAGAACGGCACCCTCCTACCGCCGAGGATAAGTGAGCCAAAGGAGATATTAGTTAATATTGAGGGTCTAAACAGGAAGAACGCTTCCTACACGTCCTCCTACGTGGGTGAGGAAGAGATCACCGTCACACTATCAACTCTGAACATAACTTCACCAACCCTAGAGAAACTTAAGACGACAACTAGCTCGAGACTAACTCAGGTCTATGAGTACGTGATAAGTTACGGGAGCGAGACGATAACCCTAACCTTATGGGTAGATAAGGAAACGAGAGTGCCGTTGAAGGCTGTTCTTTCCTCAAGTAGTGGCGAGCTCACTCTCACACTAACTGACGTAGCGTACACATAATTTCTGCAGCTTATTTTTAACGTCGTTAACGTTGAGTAGAGGGGTGTATTGAGTGGAGGGAAGAGGTCCTAGCATAAGGATGCCTCCGAAGATCACGGATCCGCGTAGGCAGGCGGCGTTAGAGAAGCTTAAGAACGTTAAGTACGTGGTAGCGATTACTTCCGGTAAGGGCGGTGTAGGCAAGTCCTTCATAGCTTCAAACCTCGCACTAACTCTGAGAATCCTTGGCTACGAGGTTGGTTTAATGGATATAGACTTCCACGGACCCTCAGCACCTAAGATGCTCGGTATCAGGGGTCAGAGACTGATAGCGTTATCCGGCGGTATACAGCCGGCTCAAGGACCCCTAGGACTTAAGGTGATGTCACTAGACTTCCTATTAGAAGACGATGACACACCGGTTATTTGGAGAGGACCCATAAAGACCACGGCCATATTTCAATTCATAACAGACGTTTCGTGGGGTGACCTAGACTTCCTAGTCATCGACATGCCTCCCGGGACGGGCGACGAAGCCATAACGGTAGCTCAGGAAATACCGAAGATAGACGGCGTCGTTTTCGTCACAATACCTTCAGAAGTCTCCGTACTAGTCGTCGGCAGGTCTATAATGTTCTACAAGCGCTTGGGTAAGAGACCTATCGGGGTCGTGGAGAACATGTCGGCGTTCTACTGCCCCGACACGGGGAAGACTTACAAGATATTCGGTAAGGGTTCGGGGAGGACACTCTCAGAGAAGTACGGCATACCACTACTAGCTGAAATACCTCTCGACCCAAGAATAAGTGAAGCTAACGATGAGGGCAGGCCCTACATACTAGCATACCCTGAAACACCGGTTACTAAATCATTCGAGGAAATGGCTAGGAAGATTGCGGAGATTCTTAAAACGCCTGAGAGTAACTCTAAAGAAAAAACTAGTTAGGTTTCTTTACGTCCGGTAAGCACTTTATTCCTGAACATCACGTAGTGTTGGTTTCCGTCATAATACTTGTTCACGACACCGCGACTCCTTAGAACCCTCTCCACATCCTCAGGTGTTAGAAGTAGTGGGTCGTGCTTGTCTGAAGCTATGACGTAGTTGCACGCGTAACCGAATGAGGGTATCCACGTCCAGTACTCTCTCACGATCCTGAAGACTTCCCTCAAGTTACTCACTATTTCCTCATATACTTTCGGGAAGAAGAATGAGTTGCCTGCCTGAGTAACTAATATCCCGTCACTCCTCATGAGCCTCCTCACCCTAGAGTAGAACTCAGCAGTGTACAGCAACCTACTTATCTCAGGCCCGTAAGGGTCTGTGAGGTCACTGATTACCACGTCGTAGTAGTCTTGGGGAGCTTCCTCAACGTACTTGAGTCCATCCATTATCAAGATCTTAGCTCTCGGGTCGTTGAAGGACCCCCTATGCATGACCCCCAAATACTTCTTAGCGAGCTCCACTAACTCACCGTCTATGTCTACCATGACGGCTTCGACAACCGTACTATGCTTTAAAACCTCCCTCAGCGTGGCGCCCTCACCACCACCTATTATTAAGACTCTAGCCGGGTTAGGGTGTGTAGTCATGGCTGGCTGTACTAGAGACTCATGATAGAGGAACTCGTCAGCCTCCGTAGACTGCACATACCCGTCTAGAATCAGCGCTCTCCCAAACTCCTCCAAGTCCACTATCTGAACCTCCTGATACTTGGTCTTAGTAGATACGTACACGTTACTGATCTTCATAATCATCGCGGTCGAGCTACTCACGCCCTGAATAACGTTTAGTCCTAGCCTAACCTCACTCACTGCATCACCCCAAGAATATACCTCAAACCACGTTTAAGCGTTAGCGTAAGGCGACGCCGTGAAACCTCGCCGGCGATCTACGTCAGCACCTAACGTGTTTTGAAGCGTGTCTTAGGATAGGGTCTGAAATGACGTAGACCTCCTCCTTCTTCTCGACGAACCCGTAATCCATGAGGTTCTTTAATAGTCTAGAAAGCTCGGAGTCATATATCCTAGTACCAAGTCTTAACTCTAGATACCTCCTTATCTGGGACCACGTAGCTCCCTCACTACCAATCACCTTAAGTATCTCTACGTACCGCTTAGTACCCATGACCTCAACGAAGTTACAGAACTCGTTAACAGCTATTCTGGAAGCTTCCTCAACCACCTCACCTATCACGGATTCATCAACCCCCCTACTCAAAACTCTTAGACCTAGGAACGAGAGCCACCCTATGATGCCGTCGAGCTTTTCCACAGCCATCGCAAGGAAATCCTCGCTCACTCGCACGCCGTGTTCCTCAAATCCTTTCCTAAGGAACTCTATAGCTAGATCCTTGCTGAGCGGGTTTAAGACGACTCTCTCCAGGTACCTCCCGTAGAGAGGGGAGGAAGCGTCATCTATTCTTAAGAACCTGTAGAGCAAGCCCACCTTAGATCCTGCGAAAACGAAAGACACGTTCCTTAAGTTATCGTAAGCGTATGCGAGAGAGGGGAGGATACTGTGTCCCCGCATCTTCACCAACTCTTGAACCTCATCCATGACCACAACCACCCTAGCGTTCTCTCCCTCAGCCCACTCATTCAGCGCTTCCAACACGGATGAGAATGAGGGTCTTGACTCACCCACAGAAAACTCGACACCAACCCCGAATAGCCTCACGCCCCGGACCCTCCTAAGATATTCCTTAACCTTCTCATGGAGCGACATAAAATTACTTAAGTCTCCTCTCAGCTCTTCCAAGAACATGTCGTACGTGATGTAGCTGGCCGACTCAAATTTCCTAATATCTAGGTATATTCTCGGTATGTCGTGGGTAGCGACCTTAATAAGTGACGTCTTCCCGACCCTTCTAGCGCCGAGTACGGCGATCATCGCACGTGAGGAGATAGCTCTCCTAAGGTTTTCCAGCTCCTTCTCCCTATCAAAGAGTTCCTCAGGTCTCTCCACAGGTCTCTCAGAGAATCCCATAACTACATACCTCTGTAGTTACTACATACCTCTGTAGTTTGGACTTAATAAGTCTTATAAAGAAGACCGCCTATTATAGGGTTAACATGAGTGTCTGGGACTTGCTCTCGTGGGTTTCGTGGGTTTCCGGGGTGGTTGCCTTAAGTAGCTTCTTGTTGGGGGTGGCGTTACTCACTCTAGGTAACCTTGAGAGAGGCAAGACCTTAATCAGCGGCGGCTTACTCGGCATGCTGGTTTTCTTTTTCGGCTGGGGTTTAATAACCGCTCTATACCCCGTACCACCACCAGTACCTCACTCTTGGGTTCTCTACGCTTTAAGCGGTCTCGCACTATTCATGGCTACTATATACTTATCTGTAGGCAGGTTTGAGGAAGGGTCTCAATACTTAATGGGGGCTCTCCTAATAGTAGGTTTGGGATTCTTCGCCGCTTCCGTCGCTAGCGGTATTGAGTTAGGACCTACAGGGTCCTTATCCGTCAGTCTATACCCTTCGTCAACCTACCTTCAGTCAGGCGAGACCCTGACGCTAGGGGTGAGTGTCTCTGGAGCTACGGGCTCTCCAGTCACCATAGAAATTGATTGGGGTGACGGGGTAACGGAACAGCACGTGGTAACCCCTGAAACGATACACACATACAACCACACATACGTAACGAGCAACACCTCCACCACTTTCCCGTTAAGCGTTAGAGCGACCGACCCTAACGGGCTTGAAGGCTATAATACCGTCTCGATAGCCGTAGTTAACTTAGGAGCTACGTGCAGCATACCTTGGCCCTTCGACTTCCTCTGCGGGCTGGTCTCGGCGGTGAAGGTGGTAATCCCCGGCCTAGACTTAGGGAAGCTTACGTCAGCCCCCACATTCCCCACCAGCCCCGATAACGAGTTATACCAGCTTTACCAATGGATTCTCGGGGTCTCCGCAAGTCTCTTAAGCCTCTTCCTAGCTTTCAGGGTTGTCTGGGGCTTCGTGTGGGGTGGTTTAGGGAGGGAATTAATAGAATCTATTAAGGAAGCTGTGGTAGTGCTCGCTCTCTCATTCCTGGCACCACACGTCTACAACGCCGCGATACACGTACTGAATCACGTGTCGCTCACTATGATAGCGGGTCTCGACGTAGGCCCCGTGCTAGCGCTAGTGTTCACGTACCCGCTGATAGGTGTGGTCCTCGGGTATTTCGTGCCGACACTCGCGATTGTGGGTGCCTTCATAATAATAGTCTTGATAACGACTTCAGCAGTCGTGTACGTCAGGTACTGGCTAATACTCACGTTAGTGACGACATCACCCCTAATAGCTATTTCCTGGATCCACCCAGCTCTCAGGAAGACCGCTACGCACGCCCTAAACCTCCTGGCAGGACTCGTTCTAGCAGGTCCTATAGCGGCGGTCTTCATAAGGATAATCTACGTGATGACCCCAGCTAAAGAGATAACGTTCTCCCTAGTATTCCCTATCTTGGTAGGCATAATACCTAACGTGTTAGGGGTTTTAGGAGCCGGTGCCTCAGCGAGTGTAGGACACGCGTTAACCAGTCTTACCTGGGTTCTCAGCGCTAGACTTACGCGCAGGCTAGACCAAACCACCACGTCAAGACAGTTAATGCAGTCAGTCCAGAACGTGACGCGAACCCCGCACGGCCCCGAAGTACTAGCTAGTCAAGCGTTAAGAACCCGCGTGCCGAGACCTAAGCTAACAACGTCGGTGGGGAGCGAGGACGCCCCTCATTAAGTAGCTTGATTAACCTCTATCTCATCCCCCACCTTAAAAATCCTCACCCTCTCCCTCACATAACTCGGTTGTTTCTGGTAGAGTGTGTGGAGTTTCTCAAAGCATTCTTCTCGGGTCCAGCTGTGCACCTCCTTAAAATCCTTAGTGCTTGACTTAACCCAGTTCCTCACTACCTGCTCTCTATGAGTCTCTAACTCATTACATGACTCGATCTCGACAGCCACGGCCTCCGCGTACAGCGGTCTCCAAGAACCTCTATCAACAGGCATCACCACTAGGTCAGGCTTCTCGCCGCCTGGCTCGTTCCTCACCAGCGACACGTAGTAACCCTCCGACAAATACTTTAGTAGAACCTTCTTAGCCAGCCTCAACCCCTCATCACTGGGAGCCACCGCTTCTAAGCCGTTGAAGAGTCCCTTAACGTACTTAACGACACGCTTATTACCCCTCCTCTCAACCACCACGAACCCCAGAGCAGCGAGCTCACCAACCACATCCTCAACTTCTTTCCTAGGCGCGCCAAGCCTCGTAGCTAAGTCAATCACGGAAGTCTCACCAGTCTTATAGACCTCGTACAGTGCTTGAAGACGTAGGGGTCTCGGAACCTCAACATACTTGAGGATCGGGTTAAGCATGCTCTTAAGATCTGACACGCCGGGCTCCCCGGGATCGTAAGCGTTCGTGCACACATCCCTCCTCCTAGGCACGTGGGGGGAGTAATCTATCAACACTGTCGTCGGGGGAGGTTGTTGCTCACCCGTCCCAGCAACCACCTTCACCACAGCCCTACCGACGGTCAAGCTAGTTAAGGCTTGGGAGAGAGACTTCGTGAACCCGGCGTCCATCAAGGACAGCTTCTTAACGTCGTGACCCCCCAACATGAAGACTATCTTCACAGCACAATTCGTTAAAACTGACTGAAGTAGGTTGCGCGGTAATTGACCCGTGTGCTGATGTGCTATGATCAGGTGGAGGCCGTACTTGCGCGCCTCACTAAGTATTGTGTCCATTATCGGTAAGTCGGACACGAACTGAAACTCATCAATTATTAGGAAGACAGGGGTTCTCTCAGCGCCTAGCCTAGCACGCGCCAAGACCTCAAACCATGACTTCATGACGACCGTTGAGGCGATCAGCCTAGCCAGACTCTCACCAAGGTCTGATTTAGGGGTCGCGAACAGCGTGACGCTCCCGGGCTTCATGACATCATCAAACCTGATCGTCGTCTTCGAAGTCAGTTTCAAGAGTAGCTTGTCTCTAGCGTAGGGCTCCAACCTGCTTAAAGCACTTATGAATGTTTGGTCATGCATCCTCCTAAGAGCTGATAACTGCTTACCCCACTCAGGATCACTCACGTCTAGGTCCAGCTCCCCCTCATAGAGAGCTAAGATAACGTCATGTAGGTTACCCATGGTCGGTGAGTCAGACCTAGAATAGAGTGCTCTGAGAACTACCTGAAGCAAGTACTTAACGTTCACGGCAGTCTCCATGAGCTTCAGAACCTCCCTGAAAACCCCCAGCAATATGTCGACAGCTATAGTCACTGCGTGACTCCTATCCTCCGCTTTAGGCAGATCCAGCGGGTTAATACCGAAAGGAGACTTAATTGGGTGGAGGTACGTGCTCTCAGGAATCTCCTCAGCTAACTCCCTAGCCATATCGCCGTGCGGGTCAATAACGACTAAAGCAACATCACCTAACTCAGCTAGCTTATGAGTGAGTAATTTCAGCAGGGTGGTCTTACCGGAGCCTGTCTGACCGATTATGTACGCGTGCCTGTAGAGATCCTCGACATCAAGCCTGAATTCAGACCCGTCCTCCAGAGAACCAATCCTGAAACTCCTGGAACTACCCCGCCTAGGGGGGATGGGAGGTAGCGGGAACTCCCTGGTAAACCCTACCTTATGTAGTGAGGGGTCAGGCAATCTAACGATCTCATCAATTAGTTCCTCATTAAGCAACACCCTACCCCTAAGACCGAGAAGCTTATCCCAGAAACCCACGTGCGGAGGTCTTAGCAAGACCATCAACTCCTCAGGATCCGCGACCTCGCGAGTAACCCACCTGAGATTAAGCGTTGATGACTCCCTCACCAACCCACACAGCTTCCTCAACTCTTCTTTATCACTCGCTAACGCGAGAACCTTACCTAAGAGTAGCTTAGGTATCTTTTTCTGCATCGCGGACGCACGCAACCTCAACACCGGGTCATCCCGCTCCAGCGCTTTCTTGTAGGTAGTCGCGACCCTCCTTAAGAGGAGGGGGGCTAACCCAGGATCCTTACTAACTGAAACACATACACCCCCGGGAAAACCGAGGGAGTTAACTAATCCCGGCAGATCCGAGATAATCAGGTCCGAGAACCAGATATCATCACCTCGCTTAAGCCTGAACTCAGCAACCCGCACAACACCGCCGAAGAGCTTGAGGAAATCGTCGTAACTCTTCTCACGAACACCGAAAAACACTCTCAGCGTGGTCGGGTGGACAGGTGTTTCAAGAAAAACGAGGAGTCTATCCCCCCTATTCACTAAGCAGTAGGTGTGGGAGTGGCCGAGAAACCTTAACTCGAGCTCACGAGTACCTATCCTCGGAATTAACTCGACGAGCGTGTTGAGACCCACACATAAAGAGCGACACCCTTAAATTAAGCCCTCGCAAACCCTGAGGAAACGTCCTTAAGTCGTTAAAAAGAGGTGGATAGATATGTTGGTGACGTAAGCGTGGGTCACGTGCCGGGAACTCTCTCGATGCAGACAATACCGATTACCGTAACACCTACTCCCCCGCCAGGGATAGGGGGTGCTGTGAGCACTATGCTCTCATGGCTTTACTGGATAGCTTGGGTTGCCGTAGTTGGTGCGGGGCTCTTCGGAGGCTTCAAGATAGCTACTGGGGACTACGAGGGCGGTAAGAAATACTTAGGCGGCGCCATAGCTGGCGCCATAATATTGGCGTTCTTATGGGCCCTCATAGGAGGGCTTCTCGGGAGTTAATGAGGCAACAGTTATTAAGGGCCTCCTAACCCTGAAAGTCAAGACCAAAACACTTTTTTCGTTACTTAACCTACCCACCCCATCCACGAACACCCTTAATTTCCCTGCGAACCTAGCGCTCCTCCCCACCCTAGTCTTAGAGGTTGTGATCGGTACGTCCAGTAACGCGCTCCTCCCGATCAAGACGGCTTCCTCAGGCTTGAAGTGATGCCTGTACTCGTAGAGAGCTACTGAGGTTACGGAGTCTTTCAGGGGGACGCTCAAGTCTAGGTCTATAGTGAGTCTGCCCGTACTTGGATCTAGGGAGGAGATCCTCGCGGAGTCTTTAGATGCTTCTAGTCTGAAGAGCGTGGCTACCTTCTCAGCGTACGTGATCGCCTTCCTCCTAGCGACAAGCCTACTCAACCTCTCCACCTTACTGAACCTCCCGCCACCCGAGTAGTGATTCATGTAGGTCCTGAGGACTTCGGGCACGTAGAAAGACTGTGGTGAGGGCTCCCAGGTAGGGGCTCTAGTGAAGTACTTCCCGCAGGAAGAACACCTAAAGAGTTTCTTACCCCTAGCAGAACCCCACCCAACGACCCTCTCAGAGAAGCAGAACGGGCATAAGACGTACGTCATGAGTCCTGAGAGAGCGTCAGCACACTTAACGTACTGCCTGAAAGCGCCGTGAAATCTCCCTAGCGAGACCTTATCACGGAATACCTCCCTAACCAAATCAAAAGTCCTGTAACCCCTGACTAAGAGGACTGCTAGAGCCGACTCCTCTGACCTGCCGAGAGAGCATAAATCACACTCACCAACCACGAACCTAAGTAGGCTCACTGCCCCATACATGTGGAGCTTAGAGAAAAGCCTCTCAACACCCTCCACGTTACCTAAGCTCACGAGCTCGTGATCCTTGAGCCAGAAGCCTGAGTCGTACTCCGGCATCTTACGTCATATGTAAGACGTAAAACGAAAATAAAAACACTTAAGAAAACCAGCGCGTGAGACTCAACCACCGCGCGTGAAACACTAAAACTCATTTAGTGTTGATTAGGGTTCTCATGATACGTCTTTGGATTTAAAAACACTTAACTCAACCAAACAACCACGCAGGGACTCACTTAATAGGTAGTGACGCCGCGAAAATTAGTGCGGCGAGCGCTGGGCACGCAGTCGAGGTATTCTTACCTAACGAGATCTTGGAAACAGTGTATCCTAGAGCGAGTACCGAGACGTAGGAGATTAGTAAGACGCTCGTCGACGGGGTTGCCTCATAGCTTAAGGATATCGTTGAGGCCATCAAGAAAGGAGTTAAGACTACTATGAAGCACATTATCGTTAAAGCACTAACGTAGTATCTTAAAGTCCTCCTAACCTCGTAGAAGAAATTAACGAATAAGTCGAAGACTTCCGGCTCGCAGTCACCCAGTTTTTTAAGAAACGCTAGCGCGTCACTCAAGTATAGTGCTAGCCAAGACCTCACACGCTTCCTCACGACCTCCCTCAACTCCTCATCTTCGTAGAGATAGAAGGACCTGAAAACCCTTACGTGATTAGAAGCTCTGCTAACCACCCTACCCCCGACGGCGGTGCTCACAGCCATTAACTGCAGGATCATTGGGAACACCCCGATAACTAAGGAAGCCGTCGAAGTGGTTTGAAGAAGCTTAACGAATCCTCTCAGGTCCTCGCTGACTAGGTAGTGTAGTGGGAGGATGAGTAGGAGAGTCCCCGCCACGTAAGAAGCCCTGAAAACCCTGAGTGTCCCCTCATCAATCACTACCTGAAGACCTACCGGGTAGTCCGGGAATAGTGAACTCGTTAGGAACCCTGCTAAGACTAAGGCAGGCACTACGAAACCAGTCAGCTCATCACCAATCAAGAAAGTCATGCTGACCGAGACGAGAGGTCCCATGGTTAGCGCCACGCAGGTAATTAACCCGGCGTTAATCCTGAAATTAATTGATTTAGCTACTTGAGAATATATTGTTTTAACGTAGTCAGCCGCCGCATCCCTGAGCTGAGTTAACGCGGTACCGGAATTAAGTGCTAGCGAGTACTCGAGGAGGAAATACTTAGTCTTACCTGAGGTTATCTTAGAGAGCGTGGTCAGCGCCCCCACAATACCTAAGACTTCGGCTAGCTTAACGAATCTCTCACTAAGGAATTTGAAAGACTTGAATGTCTTCGAGGAACTCGCGAACCTCAGGAATTCCGCGAACTCAAGACCTGTCTTGCTCGCTGCCGCCGCAACCAGCGTGGCGAACGGTAATTCATCGTCGAGTCTCTTATTAATCGTGGTTATTGACGTGAGTGTTTCCAGAACCCTGTACGTTAGGAGAACGAAGATTAGAGCACTTAATGAGGTGGTTAACGCGGGGTCAGCCCCCAACACCCCGACGTAGTGGAGTACTGCCGGTACTAAGGATATCGGGGCTAGTATGAGGGCTTGTTTCAGCTCCCTCTCAGCGTTAGCGTATTTCTCGATTCTTGGATCAACTAATGCCACGTACCTCCGATATTTCCTGAGTATCTTATCGAGCATCTTCAAGCACTCCGGTGTTGAGTCCTACCTCAGACTTACTCCTCAACTCACTCAGCCTCCTGACTCTGGAGAAGAGTTCCCGCGGGGTGATCTCCGCGCCGTCCCTACCCCTATCCCAGACCTTATTAATGATGACCTCATCTCTTGAGGGGTCGTATACTAACTCACTCAACTCTCTCAAGACTCTCCTAGGTCTCTCGGAGAAGCTCATGATCGCCACGAAGTTGAACATGCCTATCTGAGAGTTATTCAGGTTTATGGGGTGACTCCTGAGCCTGGCAACGACCTCCTCAGAACTCCCGCCGTGGAATGAGGTAAGCCCTCCTAAACCAGCTAACAGGGATTGCGCGAGGACTTGAGCTTCAGACCCTCTAGTCTCCCCCACTACGAGGAGCTTAGTTGTTGAGGATCTTAGAGCGGCCTTAGCTAAGTCAAATAAATCCACCCTCACAGAACCTAGCTCGAACACGACGTACCTACTCCAGCTACTGTTGGGTGGAGGGTCTATCTCGCCAGTATCCTCGATAACCACCACCTTCCAGTCCGTCGGGACGTACGAGTATAGGAGAGACTTAATCAGTGTTGTCTTGCCGGAGCCCGGAGGACCCGCAACTATCAACGAGCCTCTTGAGAGGATTAAGAACTTGAGTAGCTCAGCCACAGCCTTAGGCATGACGCCCTGCCTCACCAAGACGTCCGCGTGCGGGGGTGTTGAAGACCTCTTCCTAACGATTATCTCAGGTCTCCTAACCGAGACTATGTGTGATACTAGGTGTACCCTGTGACCGCCGTCACTCAAGGGCATTTGAGTATCTACTATCGGGTTGCTCGTTGATACGTACGTGTAGCACTTAGAAGCTATGACTTGCTGCAACTCAACCACCTCCTCTAAGGTGCTTAAGTAAATGTTTGTTCGTATGAAATCTAGCCGCGGGTTAAGATCCTCAACTAACTTATGCCTAACCCACACAGGACCCGGGCCCTCAACACTCACGTCAGTAACGTAAGGATCGTCAAGCAATAACTGTAGCTTCCCATAACCAGTCAAAGTCTTGAAGACGTAGGCAGCCGCCGGAACCTCCTCACGAGGGACACCCAGAACTAAGGCGAGGACGTCGCCCAAGTCATTCCCCTTCTTAATGAGGAGTATCAGTTCCTCAAGTTTTGACTCGATTAAGGTGAGTAGACCTCTTGAAACGCCTTCCAAGCTTGCTTGATAGAGAATACTTGATTCATCACTCACCAACCTAACGACGTAAGCACCGACCCGATACTCAGCAATAACCCTACCAGCGACTAGCTCAGCCACATCACTTAAGGAAACCCTTCCACGCCCCTCAAAACCAGTCTTAACGTCACTCAACACGAGTTTCTTGAGGATACGAAAGCGTTCGCGGAACACCGCAGGACCCGCGAGAAATCATGAGGTGCTTAAAAGATTATCTCACGGAACGCAGGAGAGAATTACGGAAGCGTTGGTTTCAGGGTCTACTAAAAACACGAACACCTCACTCAACCCATCAAATACTCCCAGCGTTAAGTACGTCGTGTTTCCCGGCCTCAAGAATTGAGGCGGGTCCACCCTCAAAACCTGACTCGGCAAGACCCCCAAACCCCATACCAGGAACCCTCTATCGTGTGAGTTTCTTAAAACTAGCGTGACCTCCCCCTCCCTCAAGAAGCATTCCAGGGTAACAACACCTACTACTAAGTAGGTTTGCTGAGGTGTGGTGAAGTTGCTTAGTGGGTTACTCGCTAAGGTAGCTAAGACCAGTAAGAAGAGTAGTGAGAGAATCACGTATTTCCTCATAAAAACACCTACTGAGCTGGGGGACCTACTCCCTAGGTCTTGATTACCCGCCACTAGCCTTAATTACTTGGGTAGTGCCGGTAGCTACGTCTGAAACTCTGACGTGTACGGCGACCGGGACTGAGGCAGGTCTATTCACGGTTAGGTAGATCATGACCTCAGACTTGCCCGGGATGATTACTGAGAGCGCTGGGTTCAGGATAGCCGTGACCCCGCCGACCCCGGTTATCGTGCCGAGAGAGTTCGTGGCTGTCGCTACCCCGGCAACCCTGGCGCCGTCGGTGAGCGTTATGTCAACACCCTCCAGCCTGAGATCCCTCGGCAGCAGGTTCTGGACAGTCAAGTATAAGACTAAGGTATTGCCGGCTACAGCACTACTATATCTAGCGATAGCTACCTCAGTAGTAGGCATCTTAGCCATAGTGCTATCCAGCCAAGCCTTAATACCGAAAGCAGCCACCACCGCAATCAATATCAGTATCAGAGCAACAACAACCTCACTAACACCCCTAACCCAGAAACCACGAGACCTAACCACTTAATCACCTCACTAAGAAGAAAAAAGTCTTTATAAGGAACTCACGTAAGCGAGGGTAAGAAGCGGGTTAAGCAGTCTTAAGTCTTGAAAAAGGTTATGAGGTTATGCTCTCCTAGGTCTCACGCTACGTAAGACGAAGAACGCAGTAATTAAGAGTATTGGGATAACGACCCACACAGGCTCCGGTATGGGGATAGGGTTCTGGAGCTCCGGATAATCACTACTCACCACATACGCAACCAACTCATCCCCGTCTAAAGCTATGATAACTATGTTACCCGGGGTATCCCGACCGCCTCCCAAGACCTGGACGTGGAGCGGTGTGTTATCGATACCTACGTCCATACCCACAGGAAGCACCCAAGGCTCAAGAACATCCCCAACCGAATTATAGAAAGCTACGAAGAGATTCCTCTTCGTGACGTTAACTTCGTAGACCCCGTAAGGAATGATGAACTTCCTGGAACCAGGATCGTAAGCAATCTTAACGAAGGTAGCGCTCCTATCAGCAAGCGTTAAGATGCCTGACTTAGAGCCGTTCGTACCAACAACACTTAAGTTAGCCCAGCCAAGAGCGTTCCAAGCAACAAGCCAGTGAGTCACATTACTCGCGACCCAAGGATAGAAAGTAGTGGGAGTACTAACACTAACCAAAGTATCTCCAGTAACTCCCGGCGTCGTTTGTGCGAGGTCTATCACGCCGTAGGCTAACGAGGTCTCGGTCTCGTTGTAAACAGTTAACAAGTATTGACCGCTAGTTAAGAGCTTAGTATACATGGGGTAAGCATTGTAGTACGAGTAACCGTCACCATATGTCGTTGTGCTAGGACCCTGATCACCGGGTCTGCAATCAACGCAGTGAGGGCTGGGTATGACTAAGTGGTAGGTCGCGTTAACGATGCCGTAAATCCCGGCCATGTCATGAGCTGTTGTCCCGCCAAGATTGTAGCCTCTCGCGATTATGTAAAATCTTCCCATGACTTCATCAAACATCAAGCCACCTAATACGTCAACACCTATTCTGGGTCCAGGGGACCCGCTATAGATTCCTACAAGAACGTACCTCCCCGTATATGAAGGCACTGAGTTAAGTAAGTTGATAGTATATCTCCCCGCTGTTGATGACTGGGAGCTGTAGCCCACTATCCACCACTTACTACCGTCTTGATGTACGTAGTAAGTAGCTGTTGGGTGGTACTGGTAGCTCGCATGATATATGTGTGTAGGTGTTGTAGGCTCTAGATCAGGGTTTATGGGTACGTAGCTATATAGAGTCGTGTAAGATCTAGTAGTAGTGCCTACTCTTCTACTATGATTGCTCCAGACTACTAGGAATCCGGACTCGTTTGCTGCTATATCTAGCATTCCTCTAAATACGTACGCGTACCTGCTTTGTGTTGGGTCTGAGTTGTATTTGTCTGGACCGTACCTGTAAGTCCTAACTACGTTGCCGGACGCATCTAGGATAACTACATTTAGTGAGTAGTTCCCTGCAGAGCCTTCTGAGAAAGCGATCCCTAAGTAGTTTTTGTCTGGCGTGGTAGCGACTTTAACACCCCATGAAGTTCCATAGTTTATGAACCCACTATAAAGAACTACTCTAGTTATTGTGGGTAGTTTTTCTTTCTCTTTCTCGTACGTTATGTGGAGGCTCCACTTGCTTGGGTCGAAATCGTTGTCTCTGTCGTCTATTACCGCGTACCCGTTCTCGACCATCCACTTATTTACGTTTAGTAATGTAGTATCATTTGTTCTCACGTAGACTACAGCAATTACTCTCCCGTAGTCGTCTACCCCGTAAGTCTTGTCTATGTCCAAATAGACTACTCCTCCATGCTGGGCGAGCAGGTTTTCCAGCGTCTCTCTAGCTTCTGCGCCTCCTGGAGGATCAAGTTCCGGCGCATCGATATCCGCGAACCTAACAACTGTCCTATATTCATTCGCTACGTAAACGGGCGGGGATATACGTATCGTATCCCCGTCGATAACCTCGGTCACCGCTACTCTTGCGTGCGGGAAGTCGTCGTGTATCCCTACCCCGCCGGAAGCTCTGACTAGCTGTGTTGTGAGGGTTATTGCAGGTGCTAGGAAGAGGAGGGCTAGAAGTAATGCGATGATTCTCTTACTCAATTAAGTCACCCAAAAAACATTACTTGAAACCCATATAAATACATTATTTTCGTGAAAACTGTTTGAGCTTTATGTAGGTCTATATATGATCTGGACCTTAATTCTTTCGTAATCGTTGCGCACCCTCTCCTCACGCAATGATCTCACTCCCTCACATCATTTCGGTAATACGAAAATACCTCGATTCGTGGCGGCTTTAAGACTACTTCAGCCTCCATAGTGCTTAGCAGGTGCTCTAACGCTATACTGAATCCACGTTCTCTGAGTGTTGAGGCTTCATCCTCAGTGATTTCGCAGTCGTTGGAGCACACCACCTCTCCCCCCTCATGTCTTACCTTAAGTGGGGTGCTTGCGTGAATGATTAGTGAGTAGGTGTTCCCCGACGAGATCTCCAGGTCTACCGCGGCCTCCCCCGAATCTACTAAGCCGCACCAAAGCTTTCTGCAGCAGAGTACTCCGTGCTTGGTGGCCCAGCAGGAGGCTTCCGGGTCCTTAGGTACTCGCAGGATTTCCTCACGTCTTAAATCAATCACTCTGAGTGTTTCCCCGGAATCCTCGACTACTAGATCCCAAGCGCTCGCGTCCCCTTCCACGTCCGCGTAATCTACTAGAGCTCCTGACTCAAGAATCTTTAGCTTACCACCCTCCCTGAATGCCGGGAGTCCGTGAATGAATCCAGCGAACCGAGCTCTAGACTTGAGTAAGGGCTTCAGATCTTCTTCATCAGCGTAGAGGAGCCACTCACCAGACCTGAGCAGGGGTCCTCTAGGAGTGTTCGCAACAGCCTCAGCCGGGAAACCGGCCTCGAACGCGTCACCCCCACGAATAATTAGGGACCTACCATCACTGAAGACGCACGTAGCTATCCTGAAGCCTAGCGAGCACTTAACTGGCTTAGCTTCGTAAGCGTCTCGGTAGACCGCGTAGTCTTCGTAGCTAGCTAGAACCACGTGTGTTCTACTCCCGTCATACACCGCGACCACGAAAGCCCCCGGTCTCGAATCCGTGGCGAGCGTCGCGCCAGCGAATACCTCGTCTCTTGTGATTACCCTGTAGTTCCCGGAGACCCTCACCACAGCGACCCCGTGCTCGAGGTGCGAGAATCCAGCCATCGCCGAACACTCGATAAGCTCTCTAGAAACGTATACCGGGTTCCTGCAGGTGTCGCCGGCCTCGGAGGACTCGCTGAGATCACTCCAAGAATTTATCGTTATTTTTGGCTGTACTCTCAAGCCTTCAATAACTAAGCTCTCTAGGTCGTACGGAGAGAGGACCACCCTACCACCACCGAACTTAGTGAAGTCCGCAAATCTCCTCAGGGTGTAGGGGATGACGAGCCTCAAGACTTAACCAACCTCAACTTAAGTGTTAGTGACTCAATCAACGATAACATAGTGGCTAACGCGAGGGATTCTAGAGAGAGTGATTTCTTCGGGTAGGTAGCTGAAGCGAGTGCTAGGGAGGTGACTAGGACAGAGAACCCGAGTAGTTGGGACGTCCCGGACCAGATAGCTCTCCAGAGAGTGATTAGCGCGAGGAATACGTATATCAGGTGCTTAAGCCTGAGAGGGCCGAAGACCCTCTCGTTAATTAATGATACATCGCTGATTACGACGAACCTATGATATCTTGCTTCGAAGCTCAAGGCGCTCGCACCCCTAACAACTCGATGTCAAGCATTATCGTCGGGTTCTGCGGGTATTGACCTGACGGCAGACTCAGCGTGAACGCAAGTATTATTAAGACTCCAGCACGAGTTACTGAGTCACTGATCACGAAACTCACTGAGTCAACCAAGACCGTTTTCCTAACGTATTCCTTAACAACGACCTTCTTGAGTGGTTGTGTGACGGTTTTCGAGCTATTCACGTGATACCTGTAAGTCACGACATCCTCTACTCGGGAGTTAGGGGGTAGTAGTAGGTAGTAGAGAGTTAGGTTGACCGGGTTATTGAAGTTATTCTCAGCGAACACTATCTTCAGAGACATGTTCACGGGTCCCTCGACCCACGCGTAAACACCTACTAGGTCGGCGTACAGTGCTGGCGCGTTAATAATTACCTTACGCTCGTTAGGGAATGACGCGTTCAGCACGCCAACACATTCAGTGCTTAGTGCCGCGTCGCAAACGTATTCACTTGGTGAGGCGCTCGTCACCAACCCTACGTACTCCGGGTAACCGTTCAAGAAGCTCTGATACCTCACTGCCGGTAGTAACGTAGTGATTGAGTTGCTGGAGACCGCCTGCTGCGGAGCCCAAGTTACTAGGTTTCCGTTCTCCGTGATTAAGCCTAGAACGTAGTTACCTTCAACTAAGAGTCTGACTAGGTCTCCCTCAGCTACTTTAGTCCACGTGAGGGGGCTTAACTCTATGTCTACGGCGTTGCTGTACGCTACGTTCGCAACCCCGTACACCACTAAAGACTTTATCGAGGTCTTCACGGTGGGTCTCGCGTAGACGGCGTTCTCCCCAGCCTCATATCTGAGGTGTATGTCCTCAGCTCTCCTCAAAGCATCAATTTGCTGAGTCTCCGAGAAGTAGTGTTGCTGTTGCCTTACCTCACTCAGGAAGTAAGCGTAGATTGAGAGGTGGGTTGCCAGGATTATGGTCATGATTACCGACGCGTAAACACCTACCTCACCAAACCTCGACTTACTCACGGAACCCCCACCACCTACCTAGAAGTCTTTATAAGACACTCTTACGTAATCCTCAAGACGCTCGTAACCCGACCATCAACGACTAGCGAGTACCAATCAC
>CAYZXH010000031.1:0-18713 GCA_964482405.1 uncultured Desulfurococcaceae archaeon
CTTCTCGATCTCTAGCGGCGCGTCAATTAAGGCGATCCTAGCTTTCTCAACTCTCCTAGGCATGCCCGGGTGGACAACCTCCTTATCTAACACTATACCGCTAATTAGTTTCGTCTCAGCTAATGAAGCACCTTTCTTCTTCTCTATCTTAACGTTGTCTAGCTTCACGTCGTAAGTCCCGTCAGGCCTCTTCTCAGCAACTCTCAAAGCGGCTTCAATACTTAAGTCTATCATGTAGTCTATGATGTCCGGGGTTGCTATATACTTAGAAGCTAGTACCGAGTAAACCACATTCCTTAACTCACGCTTAGAAGCTTCCAAACCTTCCGGTGTTTCTAGGTCGTGCACATGAATCTTCACGCCAAGCTCGTCAAGCATTTCAAGGGCCATGTTAGCCGCTTTCTTATAACCCTCAATTATTATCGTTGGATGTATGTTCTGGTCGAGCAATGTCTCGGCCTTACTCAGTAACTCACCGGCAAGAACAACCGCTGACGTAGTGCCGTCACCTACTTCGGCGTCAGTAGCTTTAGCTACCTCAACAAGTAACTTAGCGGCAGGGTGTTGAATCTCCATCTCCTTAACTATAGCCGCACCGTCGTTGGTTACGGTTACGTCACCGAAAGAATCAACCAACATTTTATCCATGCCTCTAGGACCTAAGCTAGTCTTAAGTATTTCAGCTAATGCCCTAGCAGCTATTATGTTATTTCTTAAAGCCTCACGACCGTAGGTCCTCTGCGTACCCTCCTTAAGGATAACTACGGGTATACCGTAAAGAGCCGACATGTTTGATCCCATTAACTCATCATTAAACGGTTCTATTTAAGCTTTTCGGTTCCTGAAAACCATTAAAGCTTATTAACCCCAATACTAAAACAAAGACCAATCTTAAATCATCTGATTAAAGAACTTCAAGAAACAACTACTAAGAATCTCACGTCTTCCTAAATTTCACTTAAACCCCCACTATACCAGGAAACGCTGGTTAGGGATGCGTTATCCTCTCGCACTGAACACATTTATTTAGTTTCAGGATTCTTGATTATTAGGCTGAGGTGACGTGTATGTCGAGCACGACCGAGAAACAAACCTTAAATGAAGCTAGGATAAGGCAAGCTATGCTAATGCTTGAGAAGATAGTTAATGACTCAAGTATACCGAGGAATATTAGGAGAGCCGCGATAAACTCACTAAACATGTTAAGGGATTCTTCACTAACACCTGGCGTTAGAGCCGCGAACGCTGTGAGCATTTTAGATGAGGTGACTCAAGACCCTAACATGCCAATGCACGCTAGAACAGCTATATGGAACGTCATAGCAGTACTTTCAACAGTAAAAGACTAAAGCACTGTAAGAAAATGACGTGAAAAACTAGTATCGAGGTAGTTAACTCGATGTTTTTGAGAGCTCGTGTTAGAGGAATATACTCAACAGCGATCTCTAAGATACTGAGTGAGAACGGAGTAGAGTTAGTGGACGTAACGCCGTCTATAGCATCTAGACTCAAGATAAGTGAGAATAGAGGAGTGCCTGCTGACGTGACAGTCAAGACAGAAAATGATAACTTATCGCAAGTGATGTTGATAGGGTTCCCTGACGCGGTGAGTAAGGTTTCGGAGATACTGGAGATGAATATTCCTGACATGCTAGTGTTTAAGCCTTTAACAGGTCTCTACACCACGTTTAAGACCCGCATCACTGGGTATGAGGGTAGGGAGTGTGTGGCTCTGAGTCCGTGGGGTAAGGCGGTTTTAGTAGATTATAAGGAGTGCACGCAGGATAGGGAGATCCCCGCCACAACAATAAAACTAATCACGAATAAAGATAGCAAGATAGTAATCTCGGAGAACATAAGGTTGGTGGGTAAGTACGCTATAATAGGGAGAGGCTCTAACATCACCTTCAGTCACTTCATAAGGAACAGGAAGAGAATCACGGAATTGATTGATGTATCAGCAAAATACCTGCGGGAAGGCTTCAGCATAAGGTGGAGAAGCAACGCTGATGAGGCAAGCCTGGTAGACATAATGAGTGAGTTAGAGGAACTCACCAAAAAATACGAAGACCTGGTAAGGAAGGTTCAGAAAGCGCCTTTACTGGAGATAGTGTATGAGGGTGAGTCAGCTAGGTTCTACGAGCTCACGTACAACTCTAAAATATACCTAGATTACGTGAGGAAAAGCGTGTGTCCCACCATATTCCTACACCACTTCTTCAAAAGCTTTGACGCGAGGGATAACATACTCGTAGGACTCCTAGACGTCTTATCAGCTAAAGTCCCTAGAGAAGAAGAAAACGAGCTAGTCTTTAAGTGGTTTTCAAACGAGTTGAGGGAGAAGAAAGAAGCGGTAATAGAACATAAGAAACTATCAGGTAGAGTAATTTACATGAAGGGACCTATATGCAGGGTACCTGATAGCGAAGAACCGTCGCTAATAATCAGGCGCGTAATAAAAACTCAGGGAATTTACGACGGGTTGAACATACCTAAAGAAATAGGTGACGCGGTCTTAACTTCCGTGAAGACCGGGGCGTGGCACGTTAAACACGAGTACTTCGATAAGAAGGGCGCGTTTAAGGGCGCTTACGTAAGTTTCAACACTCCCGTCGAGATATTGTATACTGGCAGAATTCGCTACGTGGATCTCGAGGTAGACTTAGTGAGGGTAGGAGACTCAGGATGTAGATTAATAGATACTAGAGCTTTCCGTGAGCTACTAACTGAAGGAATACTAACCCAAGACGTGTTAGAAAAACTCCTCGCAGAATTCGATAAGATATTCCAAGAAGTTTGCAGTAAGACATACTCTCCAATAAGCTATGAGACTGAGTCCTCAGACACTGAATCATAGACTTACGTGAGTGCAGAGCATCTTAAGTTTCTCACATATTATTCTAGCACACCAGCCCACAACGTTTTCTAAATCGTTTGAAGCGTCTACTTCAATCATTAAGCCCTTAGCTACGAGTTCTTTGTAGATCGCTCTAACCCTGTGTAAGAAGCTCTCGCTTTCTTCTAAGTACTTTATTTTGGTGGTGGAGGACTGCTTTCTCTGCAACCCTATGCTAGGCTCAACATCCAAGTATATGGTTAGGTCAGGCTCCGGAGCGAACTTATTTAAAACCTTAATCCACTCAATCTCCACACCCTTTGCTCCCTGATAAGCGATAGAGGAGTAATAATACCTATCACTAACAACCACCACCCCCTCTCTCAGAGCAGGGATAATAACGGATGTAACGTGGTTGTACCTGTCAGCAGCCATAAGGTAGGCTTCCATAACCCCGCCCAACCTCTTACCATACATATTAATTAATTTGATGAAGTCCTCGCTATACGGCTCATACGTATACAACGCCTTAAAACCCTCCTTAGTCAGGCCCTCAACAATCCTCATAGAGACGGTGGTCTTGCCGGAACCATCAAGACCTTCGAAAACTATGAAGTAACCCAAAATAACTCACCTAAGTAAACCTATCCTGAGTTTATCTTCTTCAACACACGCGTCAAGCCCTTCCAAAGCCTTTAATTCGTTAAAGTCTACAGCATTACTTACGAGCCTGTAAAGAGATACGTTAGCTAACACACAACCAGCAACTAGGGTAGGGTCTATAGACCTGGTTATCAATGCTTTAGGAGCTAAGCCCCTCTTCCCTAGAGCGTAAAGAACGTAAGGACCTACCGTACTACCCACCAATGCAGGAACAACCAACACAGAACGAGCAACGCTTCCAACCCCCCTAACCTCCCCACTCTCAACCACAACATCACCCAAGAATGAAAAAGGACGAACAGATACCCTCAACACACCACACACACTGTCAGACCCGTAAACCCTAGATACCTCATATATCTTTACCTGACTCACCTGACTCCCCCTAGAGATGAAGGTTCTCCTCGGGGTGCTTCATTGACTTAAGGATTACATCCCAGCTTCTAGCCGGTTCGATCCTGAGTCGGGCCTCCGGCTCATTACCCCTACCCCTCACCGTCCGGAGCCCTCCGCTAGCCAGGTCATGAGGACTTAAGGTTATCGTTCTTACTCGGGAGGCATTAAGCGCTAACATATGTGCTACCGCATAACGGGTTGTTCTTGATCCGCTTCCTAAGTCGTCGGAGACTCTAAGCATCATAACACCCCAAACCCTATCACCAAACAACCAAGAAAACAGAAACGTAATAAATGTTTCCGCAGACCTTCTCCTGAGAGAGCGAGGCTTTAGATGTAACCCTAGAGGTCACTACACGCTATCCATTACAACTGAAATCCTCGCCCTTCAGGACGGGGAGGAGATCAGGGCGGGTGATCTTCAATCCTGAAGAAATTCTTTAAGTACCTCCTCCCTATCCTTTATTATTACCTTAACACCAGCCAATTTCGGCATGTAGTGGAGAGCCTTCCCTGAATCGGTGACGACATACTTGATACCCATCAAATTTAGCTTGGTGGTGACAGGACACATACCTTTAACTATTTTAACACCCCTCTCACTTAACTGCTTGAGAGTCTCATCATCTAGACTCACCGTATCGCTAACGCCTAACCAGAGTTCCCCTCCACCCGGGCTCTTCTTACCCTCTCTCAGCAAGTATCTCAACATATTCGTAAGTTCTTCTAATGAAAGGTGTGGGCAACCGACGAAGTAGAGAACCCTCCCGTCCTCACGAGCATCCCTCAAATCCGATAGAGCACTCCTTAAATCACTTAAGTCTATGGAGAACCTCTCCACCATATCCAAGTTTTTCAAGAATTCCCGACTGTGAGGGGTTAATTTATTGAAGACAACCATTGGAGCGTTAGATACGGAGCCGAATGATGCGAGGAAAGCACGCGCATGCTCCTCAAGCATTCCCTCAAGTCCTTCCACGAAGGGTATCGAGTCAGGACATAACTCGCCTACCCTGAGACCAAGCATTGACGAATAAAGAAAACTGCTTTCATAGTTTTTAACTGACACAAAGCATTTAGGTTCGCGCCCCTCACGCAAGTGAATGCCGGCAGCATAAGTCTTTCCTAAAAGACCTTCGAGTAGGGCTAGAGGTCCCCCCTCCCTATTACTCCAAGCACCGATAAGTGAGTTAGTATAGAGAACGGCGTTAGACTCAGCCCATGCCAGGTGCTCCCCGTAAGAAGGTCTTCTAACATAGTAGGGAGCACACGTAAACGCGCGAGCACCCATACTTCTTAAGTAGTTGATTATCCTCAACTGCTTCCTCACAACATCGTCAGGTAAGCTACCGTACGAAGAACTCATCATAGCTGCGTAAGGATTAGCTGTCGTGAAAACCCGGAATACGGCATTACTGCCTGCGAGAGATTCTATGAATTCAAGCCCTGCATCACCTATGTTGAAGTATGAGACGCCTGAAACGTGAGCGTGCACTACGGGGATCAGCCTCTCAGCTTTTAAGGAATCCCCAACAGCGACAACAACCTTCATAGCTAATGCGTACGGGTAACCCAACTCACCGTTAAGTATTGCTTCCTCCTCCTTAGTTAAATACATCGCTATCAGCCTTCAGGTATCTTAGGCTTCTCAAAAACGCTTTTTTGAGTGAGTGGGTAGGTAGCTATTATAGCTACCTTATCCGTTAAGCCGTCTTCAGAGCTTGGATCTAGTGTAGAACCCCTACTACCCTTAATTACTATGAGTCCTCTAGAGGCTTGGAATCTGGTCGCTATCGCCCACTCAACGTCACCCAGATTATCAGGATCTATATCTGAATCAACTATTACGACGTGCTTCAAGCTTGGATGCCCAGCGAAAGCAGCTAAGGCCGCATTCTTCCCATCCCCCTCATGATTCCTCTCAACAGATATCACGGCGTGTAACCACTGACCCCCACCCTCAGTAAGCCTGACCTTAACTACTTTAGGAACAACCCTTCTCACAGAATCCCATATCAGAGCTTCCCTAGGGAAACCCATAAAAATCTTGTGTTCTTTACCGCCGGGAAGCAGCACGTGGAATAAGGGGCTCTCTTTAAGCAAATATATTGACTCAACCTTGATTAGAGGTTGTTTCCTGACAGCGTCATACAGGTTGAGGAGATCTACAAAAGGCCCTTCATCAACTAAGTTTAACGTAATCCTCCCCTCTATAACGACTGAAGTTCCCGCCACAACAGGCAACCCATACTTAGGCGTCCTAACAATAGGTACTTTAGCCCCGTTTAAAGCAGCAGCAAGCGAGAACTCGAAAACGCCGTAAGGCGGTGAAATAGATGAGGCCATGAAGACTATCGGGTGAACACCGATAGTTATCGCGATAGGCGTCTCAACACCCCTCAACCTATTCTGCTCGTAAATTCTGAAGAGATGTCTCGGAACTATCCTAACCGCGAACCCTCCGTCAACCAGCATAAGCCTGTGAACCGAGGCGTTGTAGGAATCCATTTCCGGAGTTTTAGCAACTAATACCGCGGTATCTATATAATAACCCCCGTCTCTCTCGAAAAACTTTATCGCTGGTAACTCACGGTAATCCCCATCATACATTCTGTAGAACTCGGTGAAAGAGTACTCAGTAAACCAGTCACTAAACTCTCTCTCAACGCTCATAGCGTTAATTAACTTTTTATAAGCTTCCACATCATCACCCACCCTCAGGAACTGGTAGAGTCTCCGACGCGATCCCACTAAATTACCCACACACGCAGGACGCTTGCCGGCAACCTGAAAAAGCACTGTCTTATTGAGTTCCTCAGCCTTAATCAAGGCCCTGGTAGGCTCGTACTCACTCCTTAACCGCTCCTCAATCACCATTAACTCTCCGTGATCACTTACCTCATCAACCACCTCCTTCAAACCCCACAAACTACTCACCCTTCCTAACCTCCCTGTATTCCTCGTCTAACCTAATATTACCGCTAATCAAGCTTTTTATGGGGCCGTTATACGGTGTTCTTAATTTTATTATGATATCGTTTTCCTCAAGCCTCACGTCTTCCACTAAACCTACAGCAACCTCACTCATGTTCTCTCCTACGACACCCACCAAGCATCTCTTCATGTCTTCCACGCTTGAGATAACTAACCTAGCTGAGTATTTGGAGTATATCTCGTTTCTTAGAGTGTCCAGCAAGCCTGTATGTGGGTACTCATTAACCAGCAAGATAAGTTCCCTATCGTCTTTACAAGCTCTCACTATGTGTGACACGATGGTGGAGAGCTCTGGAAACACCTCTAACAGCTTGTTTACCGGCACCCCCATACAGTTTAACGGGGACACGCCGATCAAGCCTATCTCACTAGCTCGCAAAGTCCTTACTGAAGAGTTATTGAAGTACCTCTTATACGCCTCAGTTCTTAATCTCTGTCTCTCCTCCCTACTCCTAACCCTGGGTTGAGCAGGTGGCCTAGCTCTAATCACTTTAACAGCCCCGCGAAACGCGTTACTCATTAAATCGCTTAAGCCTTGGTCAAGCACTACGAGGTGTGTAGGCTTAACCCACCTAAGTAATTCCAGCTTATACGAAATCCCGTCCCTCCCACTAACCCACCCGTCAGTGTTCACCACCACAACATCGCATCCCTTACTCAAGGCCTGATTAACTAAGTCTACCATTGAAGCTATTATTCTAGAACCGCAGTTTCTCGGGCTAATACAGCCGATAAACCTAAACTCACTAAAGCTTAGCTCTCTCTGCCATATGAAAGGCTTGTTAACCACGGCTAAAGCTATGGTCGCGGGTATCGCTAAATCTTCCTGACCAACATCGCCCTCCAAGATACAGCAACTAAGCCCTCTGTCCCTGAGGTAGTTAGCTATGAATGCGGCTAAGGTAGTTTTACCAGACTCAGGAGGCCCTATCACGACCACCTTAAGACTCTTAAATAGAGTGAAATCATCGACGATTACTTCAGCTACACGTAACCAGTCATCAACAACCTCAGTAGAGGGGTCGACAACACTGAAAAAACCTCCGGAACCTAAGAAGACCTTAAGCTCAGTCTCGGCGAGAGCTTTAAGCGAGTAACTCCTCAACTCATGAATTACTAGACTACTCTTCTCGCCATAAACACTGCCTACCAGCAGGATCTTACCATTAACCACCTCGATCCTGGCAGGACCTGAGACCCTCGCCACCTCACCAGCTTTCAGAGTGTACGTAACTAAGCTCATAAACCACCCTACCTAAACCATTCTCAACTATTATTTAGCGTTTTAAAGACTTCTTAACATGGTCTAGATAGATGACGTGTTTAAGAGACGACCCATGCTCCTGGCTTAAGAAAGTGTCAGCAGAGGTTATCAAAGAATTACCCCTGACTAAGAGGTATAGCCAGCACGTAATGGTGGACTGCAAGCTAGGTTACTTATTCAGGGAAAACCTCTCAAGACTTAATGTGAGGTCAGCGGTGGAGATAGGGGCTGGTCCAGGACTCCTAACGAAATTCATTAAAGACTCGGTCAAGTACTTGATAGCTGTGGAGCTAGACATAAAGTTCTTGAAGTTCGGCAGCAAACTAATCAGCGAAGAACCTAACGTAGAATATTTAATGAGCGACGGCCTCAAACTACTAGACAATAAAATCTTAAGAGTGGATGCCGTAGTATCGAATACGCCGTACTCGCTCACAGGACCCCTGATAGCGTCGATAGTGAAGTCAAACATCCCTTACGCACTGCTAACACTGCAGAAAGAAGTTGGTGAAAGACTTGTCGCCAAGCCAGGCAGTAAATCCTACGGACGCGTGACAGTGTTCGTTCAAAACTTCATGAAGCCTGAAATAATAGATTACGTAAGCCCAACCTCTTTCTACCCACCACCGAAAGTTTGGTCGGCGCTACTCTTACTGAGGAGGCATAGGATGTGGCGTGAAGAGGATGAGACACTTGAAAAACTCATTAAATGCTTGTTTAATCAAAGAAGAAAGAAAGCTCTTAAGATAGTTAAAGAATGCGTGGACAAACTCTCACCAAGTAAATTGGAAGAAAGCAAGTTAAGAAACTTAATCGGCGAGAAGAGAGTCTACGAATTAAGCGCCTTAACCATAAACACTATCTATAAATTGATGACTAGTAAGTGAGTCGTAGCAAACCCTCTCTGAAAGCTATGTTAATACACGCTCTTAAGTCAGGGTTCTTAATATCCTTCCTTCCTATATATGTCGTAGGACACGTGTCAGTAGTACTGCTCTCATCAACTAAGACAAGAGAGTATCTACCCTCCTCAGCTATTCTCAGAATTTCAGGCATGAAAGACTCCCAGAACCCTGCCGGAGACACACCAACCTTAACAACCACTTTCTCAGGACGTAGTAAACCCTTAATCTTGTCCAGTACCTCAGCTAGTTCCGAGAACTTCTTAACGGAACCGTAACTCAACAAAACGTTGTTAGCGAATATTACGTAATTTATTAACGTGTTACCCGGATCAACCCCTACGACGAGAGCCTCAACCCTGCTTACACCAACCAATTCAAGAACACTAACCAAAACATTATCTTCCGAGACCCTCATCACCCTAACCTTGCTAAGATCGTAGTTCTTCTTAATTAGCTCAAGACACTCATCGTCAACGAGCAGAGTACTAGCCTCGCGCAGGCTCTCATACGATTCGAAAACAGCGTAATCGAGATCCACTAACTCGCTAAAACTCCTAAACATGCTCATCAATTTAGGATCGCAAATCGCTACCACGTTACTGCTTGCAGACCTCATACCGACTTACGCTCACCTCGTTAACAAAGGTCTCAAAACATATAACCTTAACGCTCACCTCGTTAGAGACCCCCTTTTAGGGCGGGGAACCGTCAGCTAGATTAATCTTTTAAGCGTGAACATAAGGTTATTCTCAAGGGTATACGTGTTGAGTGACTTCGCTGAGCATCTGCTGAGGGTAGTGATGATGTACTTACCGGCGATGGTGTCTAACGCAGTACCTCTGATATGCCGTAGATACCTCTTCAAAAACCCCCACCCAATAGATTTTGGAATAAATTTCCGTGATGGCAGGAGATTGTTCGGGGACAATAAGTCTATCGAGGGTTTCCTATCGGGCGTTGTAGCGGGCACGTTAATAGGCTTGGCCTACGGTCACTATATGCGCTCATATGTGTGGATTACTTACGGACTCCTATCTGGTCTCGGAGCTATGAGCGGCGACCTCCTCAACTCATTCGTTAAGAGGAGGCTAAGTATGAAGCCCGGTCAGCCCTTCATACCGTTCGACCAAATCTCTTTCGTTATCGGCGCCTCAATACTTATTAAGGCTTCAGGGATAGACCTAGCCGTCAATCACGAATTAAGCTTTACTGACTTCCTTACAGGTCTTTTACTAGCCGGGATGCTTCACCCACTAACTAATTACGTAGCTTACCTAGTAGGGATAAAGGAAACCCCGCTCTAATCACTCCTCGGGCGAACTACTCTCACTACTCATGTACTTAACAGACACTCTATAGCTAACGTACTTATCCACAGGGGAGAATCTGGGGGGATGCGGGCAGATGGTCCGTGATCCACACACAGGACACACTTCCTTCAACGTATACCTACCGCAGTTAACGCATCTCCTCATCAAAAACCTCACTTTGATCTCTCCCTTTCAAACACTAACTCAATACCATATTTACTTGCCGCGTTCCTAGCGTTATTTAATGCCTCAGCTAAGGCTTTCTCAGCGATTTTATAGTCCTCGGCCAAGACCTCCACAGCATACCTGGGAGCGCCGACCGTGTAGATCCTGACAGAAAGATTCCCTGAGCCCTTAACAGAGGACGCGAGAAGCTCTAGAATCTCCTTGATCTTGTCAACCCCGTCCGACGCCGTGGTACTCAAAGTTATGATGCCGCGTATCTTCACGCTCTTAGGCTTTATCCTCTTCTTGACCTCCTCAACTATTGCCGGGATCCATTCCTCAGGAATTTCAATCTCAGTTAAGAGTTCCTCGCCCCTGGTAGCTATTTCTTCGAAGGCCGTCATGAGGTCACCGAAGTAGTCCTCAAGCTTCCACCCAACCTCTCTATAAGCCTCCTCAAGAGACTTACCTAGTCTCTGAGCTATCATCTCAAGTATTTTCTCAGCTTTCTGCGACCTCTTAAACTCTATGAGCTTGTTCCTCTGTTCACTCTCAGTAACCCTCTTAAGCGAGACATCTATTTGGTTCTTTCTAGTATCGACCCTTATTACCTTAACCACTACCTTCTGATTCTCTCTGAGAACCTCATGTATGTCTTTAACGTACTTAGAACTCACCTCAGACCACGGTAAGTAAGCTTCTATACCGTTATACTCGTCTAGCTTCAGGTAAGCGCCGTACTCGAAGATCTTGTTCACGGTCCCTATTACTAATTCTCCGGCTGACGGGATCGGCCGTCTCTTCCTAACCAACACAAACACCCTCAGCACTAGCTAAGTATCTTGACTACCTCGCCCAGTAGCTTAGCCTTAGCTCCGGTAGGCTGAATTAGTTGCGCACCGCAAATAAGGCATCTCACGGGGAATGAGGCATGGTCAAAAACTATCTGCTCGTTACCACACGAGGGGCACTTAATCTTGAGGAACTTGCTCTTAGGCATAGGTATTAAGACTTTCTTCTTCCTGCTCATGCCTTACTCAACACCTCACCTAACTCAGCCTTCTTCAACCTGATGCCTTCTCTGTGGCTAATGTAGCCACACACGCTACACTTAAGCTTGAGCACAACCTTCTTAGTAGTCTTAGCGAATCTCTTCTGCTCTGGCTTCCTCTTACTCCCGTAACCCTTATTCTTCCTATCATACCTTCTCTGACCCTCAGCAAGAGACCTCCTCTTACCAGACTTGTAGATAGTTATCGAGTGTTGCGTATGTTTCTTACACCTCGGGCAGTAAGTGTTGAGTGACTTAGGTATCTTCACGCCATAGCACCCCGCTCACTACTAAATTTTGTGAGTACCGGATAATTTAAGTTTTGCTTGACACTCATCACTGCACTCTCGTACTCTTCCTCTCCTCCTCAGCCCTAACCTTAATTATGCCCAAGAACACAGCGCAGCTAACACAGTAACACTTAGTTACCGGGTACCTAGCTATTATAGCACCCTTCTTCTCCAACTCATCAGCTAGTTGCGGATCGACAGGAGAATACCACCTAGTAACGCAGACAGCCTTGTCTTCAGGAACTAGCCTACCGCACTGATCACAGTGAATTAATTCTACAGAACCCTTACTACCCTTACGCCTCCCCCTACTCTCACGCTTCTTCGGCAAACCAAACACCTATAGCTATTGATTCAAGACCTTATAAATCGTAAACGTTGACTGACGCAGTAGTTTTGATAACGCTCACGCACTGGACGTGGAGAAGTCGTAAGCAGGATGAGTTGACTACCCAGCAAATCTTCCTTTACGTCCTGGTAAGCGGGAAGTCACCTAAAATTCCCAGCTACTAGTATTTTCTAGCATACCTCATGTGGGTTACGGCTCTCCCACCACAGACAGGACACCTCAACTCCCTATTCCTCACATCATCTCTTACCTTAAGGGGAGTTCCCAAAGCTTCTAGACCGTACTTACCAGTCACGTAGTCAACACATCCCTTCGACCCACACCACGGAATCTCAACCAAACATTTTCTTTCTTTAAGAGCTTCTTCTAAAGCTCTTAAATCGCTTACCTCAGCCACGCGGCTCCTGAATACTTCCCAAGCCCTCCTACTTAAGTTGACGTCTATTTCTTCACCCAACCTCCTGAGAACCTCGGGGAGTTCATTCATAGGAACCTTCAACCTACTCAAAGTATCCCTCCTAAATACCGTGGCATTGCCCTCACTAAGTTCTCTGGGGCCTAAGTCTATCCTTAGAGGAACTCCCTTAAGCTCCCAATACGCGAATTTCTCACTCGGTGTTTTCTCCTCGTCTAGATCTGCGTAAGCTCTGAAACCTTCGTTCTCGAGACGCTTACTCAATCTCCCCGCTTCAAGAAACACCTTCTTCTTTTCCTCGTCGCTACCAGCCGGTATAGGAACCACGACTACTTGGGTGGGGGCTATCTTGAAAGGCAATACCAGACCTTTCTCGTCGCCGTGCGTGCTTATAACGGTAGCTATGACCCTCTCGGAAATCCCGTAGGAAGTCTGCCATGCGTAATCAATTGACTCATCCCTCTTCTGAATCTTAACCTCGAAAACTTTAGTGAAGTTCTGTCCTAGATTGTGTACGGTACCTATCTGAAGCGCTCTCCCGTCAGGCATTAAAGTATCGAAAGCTATCGTGTATAAAGCTCCGGGGAACTTATCCCAGTCAGGCCTTCTCGACACCACGTAAGGAATACCTAGCAAATCAAAGAACTTACTGTAAATCTCAACAGCCTCAGAAACCTGCCTCTCTGAGTCTTTGAAGTCTTCGTGAACCGTGTGCGCTTCCTTAAAAGTGCTGACCTCCCTAACACGTAGCATGGCTCTAGTAGCTTTCGTCTCATACCTGAAAATGCTGACTACCTGGTAATACTTCTTAGGTAACTGCTTGTAACTCTTAATCCAGAAGGACTCCATGTAGGTTAAGGAAGTCTCGCTAGTAGGTCTTAGAGCGAGCTTGACCTCCAGAGGGTCTAAACCGCCGTGAGTAACCCAGAAAACCTGGTCTTCAAATCCTCTCACGTGCTCTGACTCCTTAGCGAGGAGATCCTCAGGTATTAAGAGAGGCAGCAATATTTCTTCGTGTCCTGTAGAATCAAGAAGCGTGCGCATTAAGTCAATGACGTGTTTCCTGAGTTTGAAGCCGTAAGGCATCCACACACCGAAACCCTTAACAGGGTACCTCCCATAATCATAGAGCTCCGCTTCCCTCAAAACCCAGTCAAACCACTCACTAAAAGTCATATTCCTCAGATCTTCCTCCCGTACCAGGACTCACCACCCAACCTAAAACTAAACCTAAGTACCGCTTATATTTTCCTCTCCTAAGTAATCTGCGCGATATTCAAGGAATCCTCACTTAATGGGTGGCGCCGCGGCCGGGATTTGAACCCGGGTCACGGGCTTTCCACACATGCCCCTATCTCCTAGGAGGCACTCGACAGGCCCGCATACTAGGCCGGGCTATACTACCGCGGCGCCAATCAATTCTTAGGTGTGGAGCTTATAAGCTTTTTAACGTGTTAGGAACGCACACCCTCCAAGACAAAAAACGTTAAAATATATTAGGTTTGTTTAGGATTAGTTAAGGTGCTGTGGTAATGAGTACAACATACGCTGAGTTAGGGGAGTTGCGTGAGGGTAGCTTCATAGTAATAGATGGGGAGCCTTGCAGGATAGTTGAGATAAGTAAGGCTAAGACAGGCAAGCATGGGAGTGCTAAAGCACATGTGGTCGCCGTGAGCATATTCTCCGGAGTTAAGAAAACCTTGGTAGCCCCGGTAGATCAGAGGGTTGAGGTCCCGATAATCGATAAAAGAACTGGTCACGTCATAGCTGTTACGGGGGCCAGCGTTCAGGTCATGGATCTAGAGACCTACGATACTATAGAGATGGAGATGCCTGAAGAGGAGGAATTAAGGAGTAAGATAGCGGTAGGTGCTGAAGTAGAGTACTGGAACGTTTTAGGTAAGAGGAAGATCATGAGAGTTCTAAAGGGAGCTTAATGAGTTACTTAGGAAGACTAAAGGACTTAATCTCAGATTTTGTGAGAGGTAAGGGGCCTTACGAGGAAAGCGTTAACGAGTTTATAAAAGAGCTCCAGAAAGAACTGATTAAGGCTGACGTAAACCTAAAGTTAGTGATTGAGTTAACTAAGAACATAAAAGAGCAAGCACTAAAGTCTGAGCCACCGCCAGGCATCCTGAGGCGTGAGTGGTTCGTTAAAATAGTCTATGACAACCTAGTAAAGTTCTTCGGCGGTGAGGTAGTTGATGTATTGCCTAAGAAGATCCCGTGGACCCTGATGTTGGTTGGCATACAAGGCAGCGGGAAAACAACTACTGCGGGGAAACTTGCTTACTATTATAAGAAACTCGGCTACAAGCCCTGCTTAATAACCACGGACACCTACAGACCTGCAGCATACGACCAGCTGAAGCAGATAGCTGAGAGACTCAACGTACCCTTCTACGGTGAAAAGGATAGCGATAACCCCGTCGAGATAGGTGTGCGTGGCTTAAGCAAAGCTATTAATAAAGGGTGTAGCTTGGTCATAATTGACACGGCCGGTAGACACGGTTACGGGGAGGAGGAACATCTCCTCACCGAGATGGAGGAGTTAGCTAAGGCTTTAAAACCTGATGAGATCATGTTAGTTATTGACGCGTACATAGGTCAGAAAGCGTACGACATAGCGAGGAGATTTCACGAGAAAACCCCTGTAGGCTCTATCTT
This sequence comes from uncultured Desulfurococcaceae archaeon, assembly GCA_964482405.1. GTDB lineage: Archaea > Thermoproteota > Thermoprotei_A > Sulfolobales > NBVN01 > Zestomicrobium. The sequence continues at coordinate 15,306 of CAYZXH010000031.1, forward strand.
CGTGACGAAACTTGATGGAACAGCTAAAGGTGGCGGAGCCCTCTCAGCGGTCGCGGCAACAGGGGCTAGAATAAAATTCATTGGCGACGGGGAGAAACTCGAAGACATAGAACCATTCAATCCCAAGAAATTCGTTGCTCGACTACTAGGTCTCGGAGATCTGGAGACCCTTTTAGAGAAGTTTAAAGCATTAGAAGAGAGCGAGGAAGTTCAGAAAAGACTTGAGAAAGCTATCCTCACGGGAAAGCTGACTTTAAGAGACGTCTACGCTCAAATAAAGTCTTTGAAGAGATTAGGGCCTCTGAGGAAGGTACTCCAGATGATTCCAGGCTTCAGCATGCCCATACCAGTCGACGACGAAAAACTGCAGATTTCCGAGAAGAACATGGAGAAATGGTTGCATATAATGGATTCGATGACGTACGACGAGCTAGACCATCCGACGATAATAGACAAGAGTAGAATAAACAGGATAGCTAGGGGTGCTGGAGTAAGCTCTAATGACGTGAAGGAACTCCTACAATATTATGAGACCTTAGTAAAGATGATAAAGACTCTGAGAAGTAAGAAGGACATACTTAAGAGGTTCGGGCTGAAAGATGTCTCACTTGAACAATGAGTTACTTGATAAAGCATTTAAAGCGCTATCTAACTACCCCCTCTGCGACAGGTGTTTAGGGAGGCTTTTCGCTAAGTACGGGTTAAGATTGAGTAATCCTGAGAGAGGCAGAGCGCTCAAGATATTGCTGGCGATGAGCATACATAAACGGCTGAGTAGCGGTAGTGACGTGTTAGGTAAGGAAGACCTAGTGAGGATCGCGGAAAACGGGGGTAGCCCAATCTCGGATCTAGTGCAACACTACGTAGGCCCTGTTAACTTAAGGAAGTGCTATATCTGCGGTAATAAACTCGACGCGTTATTAAACGAGTTGACCGTTAAGTGCCTTAATCTTCTTAAGGACAGAGAATTTAGGTCGTTGCTGATAGGTGTGGAGAAGGATTCTACCTACGAGGAGAGGGAGAGAGAAGTTGTGTTCACGTTAAGCATAGATTCTTGGGAGTCGATCAGGAGGGAAGTCAAGAGAGAGGTTGGTAAGAGACTCCAGTTAATTACCAGCGTTGAAGCCGGTTTTAAAGAACCTGACGTCTTACTAGTTCTTAATCTAGACACGAAGGAAGTTAAGGTTAGGTCCTCCCAAATATTTCTTAAAGGGTATTACCTCAAGTTAGGCAGGAACATATCTCAGAGATGGTGGTATTCTAAAAACGGTGGTTTAAGGTATAAAGCGTCTGTTGAGGGGGTTGCGGAAAAATTAGTGAGTGTTTTCTCGAGTGATGGCGTCTTAATACATGCGGCGGGACGGGAAGACTCTGACGCGAGGATGTTAGGTAGTGGGAGACCCCTAATCATTGAAATAATTAATCCTCGCAAGAAGAGCTTTGAGTTAGAGAGAGTGAATGAAGTACTACGTGACGATTGGGTTAGGATAAAGATACTTACCACCACATCTTCGGGAGAGCTTGAGGAAGTTAAGAGAGCTAGGAAACCTAAGGTGTATAGGGTGGTTGCTTATGTACCTGAAGGTCTTGAAGAAAAGGATCTTGAGAGACTTGAGAGTGAATTAAGTAATGTCGTAATACTTCAGAGAACCCCTAAAAGAATACTTAAGAGAAAGAAAGATGTTCTGAGGAAAAGAATGATATATAAGCTAATTGCTAAAATGCTCTCCAAGAACTTGATGGAGTTAATAATAGTGTGTGAGAGCGGACTTTACGTTAAAGAGGTTGTTACGGGTGATGAAGGCCGTACCAATCCTTCAGTTAGCTCCTTGCTGGGTAAAGAGTCGCTTCCCGTATTTCTAGATGTTCTGGAATACGTGAGAGACTGAACACTCAATTATTATGCTCCGAACCTCCTCTGCCTTCTTTGATAAGCTCTGATAGCTCTCAACAAATCAATACGTCTGAATTCAGGCCAAAAAACATCGCAGAAGTAAAGCTCGCTGTAAGCTATATGCCATAAGAGAAAGTTACTTATGCGTAACTCGCCCGAGGTCCTTATTACTAAATCAGGCTCTGACAAACTTGACGTAGGGAAATGCGACGCGCCTGGAAGATACTTCATGAAAAGCTCCTCACTTATCTCATCTACACGCACTCTGCCCTCTCTCACGTCCTCTGCTAATACCTTCACTGCATCCACTATCTCCTGCCTACCGCCGTAGCAGAGAGCTACGTTAAGGAATTTCTCGCTATTCTGACTACTTAATTCCTCGATTCTACTTATCTCAGACCTCAGGTCTTCCGGTATTATGTCTAATCTACCTAGAAACCTCACACGCACCTTATGTTTCTCAAGTACTCGCTCACTGATGAACCTATCTATCCCCTTTTTCATCAAATTAAATAGGTGGGTTCTCTCCTCTTCAGACCTCTTAATACAGTTCTCGTATGACATAGCGTAAATAGTCACTACCTTAACCCCTAGCTCCCAAAGCCATTTAAGAACTTCCTCAAGTCTTTCATAACCAACTTCATGACCTATGTTCACGTCAAAACCTTGACTCCTAGCCCACCTTCTATTCCCGTCCGGGATTATAGCTATGTGTTTAGGCATAGGACCCTCGGAAATCTGAGCGTATAGCCAGTTCTCGTAGAAGCCGTAAATTAACTTACCTAGAGGTCTAGAAACAAACCTAAATCTCCGACTTAAGTCCCTGGCTAGCTTAGCAAGAGATAACATCAACTCGTCGATCTCCCCCAAACAAAACTAATCGTATTATGAGTTAAAATTTGTGTTCTAGAGTAGCGCTTATTAACCTTTACTAGATGATAGTCTTAGTCGTGACATAGGGTGGCGTTACGTGGGCATATACCAGGGAAATGACTTCAGGAAAGTGAGTGGGGGTAGGAGAAGACCGCACAGAATGAATAGAAAATACGAGTTAGGGAGATTCCCTACGATGACCACGGTTAGCGACAAGGAAGAAATAGATACTTTGCGGGTGAGGGGAGGAAACCTAAAAGTACGTTGTAAGAAAGCTTTATACGCTAACGTGGCAGACCCTTCAACCAACACGGTTAAGAAGGTGAAGATAATCAAGGTTGTTGAGACCCCAGCTAACAGAGAATTAGCTAGACTCTCAGTAATTACTAAAGGCACGATAATAGAGACAGAGCTCGGCTTAGCTAAAGTAACATCAAGACCTGGTCAGGACGGAACTGTTAACGCAGTTTTAATTAAAGAGTGATGATGCTGAAGAAACTCACAACCCTGTCTCAAGAGTTAAGCAAGACTTACAACTGAAAGCCTCGCCCTTTAGGGCGGGGATGATTGGAAAAGCTTATAAGCCCTGCATCCTGTAATGTTCTTGATGATGATGTCGATGTTCGTGAGTCTCGGGAGCC
>CAYZXH010000032.1:0-18106 GCA_964482405.1 uncultured Desulfurococcaceae archaeon
AATCCTAAACCTCCTGGTCCTAAGGGGAAACCCCGCCCTTCAGGACGGGGAGGAGATCAGTTGCGGTGTCTTTAAGTGAAGGAGTACGTCATATGGCCTGAATACCTGCTAGCTAATCTCAGTAGGAGGCGGGGGAGGAGGGTTAATAAGGCGTTAGCCGTGACCAAGATAAAACCAGAAGCAGTTCTCAAAGCATGCACTGAATTAAACTGGGAGTGCAGGATTGAGAAGGGCAGGTACCCGCGCACGTGGTTTGAGTCTCACGGTTTTAAAATAATTGTTGTGTTAAAGAATGAGGTGGGGAACAAACACAAATTAATCAAAACTTTAGCAAGTAAGTTAAAAGAAATCAGCGAAAAACTCGTTTAATTCGTTAAGCAGCGTTTTTGATGTATTACGTAGACACATAAAAATACAGCCCACGAATAAAGTAAGGTATTACATTAATTATTACTTTTAAATCCGAACATAGTATAAAGTCTTAGCTCAGGGACCTCCCTTGATTAAACTAGGGTATTACCTTCATAAAACTCCTTCAGGAAAACTCATCGTCAAGATCAGCGGTAAGAAACCGCCTAAACTCGGGAGTAAAGTAGTTGATGGTAGGGGGAACCTACTAGGTATTGTGACTGACGTGATAGGTCCCGTAAGCTCGCCGTACGCCGTGATCAAGCCGCTCACCGCTACTCTAAGCCTTAACCAGCTTGAGGAAGTCTACGTAAAGCCGGCGAGAGGTGGTTGATGTGTCTTCATGTCCTCAATCATCGATAATATACGATGAGGTCAGGGGAGAATACATATGCACCGAAACAGGCGAGGTATTAGAAGAAAGGCTAGTTGACGTAGGTCCTGAGTGGAGATCCTTTGAAGTAATTAGCGATACAGGTAGGGTAAGAGGCAGCGAGCCAGTAACTAGTAAGGTCCATGACTACGGTCTATCGACAACGATAGACGAGCACTCATATGAAGGGAGGAAATTAAACGAGCTTAACAAGTCTTCCAGAATACTCAGCAGGGAGAAGAAGTTAGTGAAAGCTCTACAATTAACGAACTCAATAATAAATAGGCTAAACCTCCCTAATTCAGACCTAATAAAAAATGAGGTCGGGATGATAGTAAACAAACTCTATCGTAAGAACATAATAAAGAAGAAGAACATGCGAGCCATGATAGCCGCAGTAATCATCACCGCTCTCAAAAACCATAACATCCCGCTAAACACTAGGGAAATCCTTAATCTATGCCAAGTAACTCAGAGAGAGGCCTGGAAAGCACTCCTCAAAATCCATAGAGACTCCGGGGAGAGAATACGGCTGAACGTAGTAGATCCCATAAGCTACGTGAGGCAGTACTCATGTATTCTGGAAGTCGCGCCGGAAACAGAGTCTCTCGCCATGAAGTTAGTAACCACTGCCAAGAATTCGGGAATAACGTCCGGTAAAGGCCCTCAAGGCATCGCCGCGGCAGCACTCTACATAGCCTCAATATTAATGAACGAAAAGCAAACACAGCAAAACATCTCTGAGAAACTCGGCGTTACTGAAGTAACTTTAAGGAATAGGTATAGGGACTTAATAGAAGGACTGGATATACTGGTAGAACTCTGATTCACGTGACCCAGTCACTACAGATCCAGCAACCTAAACTTAATTAGCTTAACTTCCGTATCATCCGTTATTCTCTGCTTACCGTATATCTTCCTTAATTCGTTGAGGAGGTCTTCCTTACTCCTAAACCCGTCATCTCTTGCATCAGAATCCGTTAACTCTCTCACCTTCTTTACAGTGACTGACTCAATAATAGCTCTGCCGACGTGAACGTCCCCGACTCTTACATCCACTATATCGCCTTTCTTAACGTTAGAGCTAAGCCTTATAGTAGTTGTCTTCTTACCTAGTATCATGCTTCTCCCGTACTCCTTCTTGAAAACCAAGGTCTTCCTCACAGACCTCACCAAACCCTAAATTATTGATTTTAGTCTCTCCGCTTTAAAACTCTCTACTCTTTCTGTACTCCTCAATTAAGGCGTTAATATCCTCGTACGTTAGACCATACCTCTTCTTCCTTCTCTCTTCAGAGAGCTGGGGAATTAAAGCAATAACCCTGACGAAGGAGTTTTTATCCGCGACCACGAGACATTCATTAACCTCGAAAACTTCCTCAGCTGAGACCGCAGGTATCAACTCTTCCTCTATTAAATGCTTACTCAGACCTAGCGCCGTAGGAGGTAGGAGAAAGCCCAGTCTCGCGCTCTCAACGAGTTCCCGCGCTTCCTTGAGAGCCTCAGTTACGTTATACGTGAACGCTACGAGAACCTCTCCCCTATTATGCCTTAAGAACTTGAGGCATTTGTCGTTATATACAGGGACTAACACGTGTGTGCCCGCGTAAAGTTTCATAAACAGGTTCTCATAGTTGATGGTCTTAGACTTCAACACGCTATTCTCATTCTCTAATATCCTCAAGTGTGCTTCAAGATTCCTCACCCTCTGCATAAGCTCACTCACTTTCCTATCCTTAAGGATCCTCTCATTAAGTTCCGATGTCACGGTATCTAAACGCGAGGAGAGCTCGCGTATCGCGTTCTCTAACTCAAGAACTCTCTGCTTATAGAATTCTTTCTCTTTCTCGAGAACGCTCACCCTCTCCTTAAGTACTTCCTCCGCCTTAGGTGCTTGAGCTGTTACATCACTCTTCAAAACAACTGTGGATTCTTTCCTCTCTTCACGAACATAATCGTTTATTACTTCCTCAATTATGCTAGAGAGATCCTCGTTCATCAGTACCTTGACCTTATATTTCTGTAAATTCACGTCGTAGAAACCCATCTCCCTCAGCTTGAAAGACAACTTATCTAGCTTTTCCTGAAATTCCCCATACGCTTTAAGCGCAGCTGCTAAAGCATCCCTCTCATGCGTGTTCTTAACATCTATTGACGGGTGACGCTTAATAAACTCGGATACAGCCACCTCCTTCTCCGCGGTACTCAACGATTTCTGGGGCACGTACAGCAACGCGCCGAGAGACGCGGCCAACTTCCTGCACATCTCCGGCGGGGGGTTCTTATCAGTCGCTACCAGTACCGGGCGCCCTAACTTAATGAGCAGATTATGTATGTCTCCCCTATCAAGTTCCCTCCCCGACGTGACGTACACTAAATTCATGTCGAGGTCTAGAACCGCTAAACCTACATTAACTCCTGGATCATATCCTATTATCAAGTAACGCTCCTCATCACTCTTCCTCAACTCTATGATATTGCTGAGGAAGCTCTTGTTGAGAACAGGCTTAATCTTAACTACCACGTCCTTACCCTTAACCTGTTTTATGAGGCCGTGAAGTCTCTCACGCGGTGTGTAGACAGTGAAGAGAGCTTTCTCAATACCTCCGTCGCTTTTCCTAACCATGAGGTCGTAATCTATGTTATTCTTGTCTAAAACCTCCTTTATCTTCCTAACGTGTCTAGTGACTATGGCGCGGAGATTCCTGACGTACTTCTCCGTCCTAGAACCCCCAGCTATCCCGGAACGCCCTGGATACACGTAGATCTTGACCTTATCCTCGAAAACTCTTAACTTACTACCGTAACCTTCCCTTGCTAAGTACGCTACAACTAAGGCGGTCTTGAAAGGATCTAGCTTACTTTTATCGCTGACGAGCCCTGCTTTCTCAGCTAGATACTGGATCTTGACCGGCTTACCTGACTCAACATTAACCTGAACTAACGTAATGCTTGGGGGAAGCATCTTAATTACTCTGAGTAAGTCCTTCTTACTGCCGCCTAGCTCGAGCACGTTATCCGTGGCTAGAACGTCAGGTTTTATCTCCCAGAGTTCCCTAATCAAGCCGCCGAAGCTAACCTCCTTAACCGCTTTGAGAACCTCACCTTCTAAGAACACCATCGCGTACCTAAACTGTGATAAGTCACTGCCAGACCTGATTATGTCAATACCTACTATCTTATCAGAGCTCATCCCTCAAACCCTTCACAAACTCTAGGCAGTCACCCACTCCCTTCTCCAAGTTATAACGTTCTTTGAAGAATTTAACCATGTAAGAAACGTCTCTGAGGAGGAGTTCCTCAGCTCTAGGATCGTCTTTATAGACGTACTGAGGCCAGTCAATGATATAGGGCTTTTCACCCTCATCAACACTAACTAACACGTTATACTCGCTTAAGTCTCCGTGGATAATGCCTAAATACACGTAAGCACTTCTTAGAGCCATCATTATACACCTCAGAATATTCTCAGGCGCTAAAGCCACCCTATACTTATATAATTCAACACCACTCACGTAATCCATGACTACAGAGTGTTCTACGTGAGCGTAGACTCTTGGGACGAACTGCGTATAGTCACTTAACTTACTCAAGACCTCGTACTCCTTACTCGCAGCACTTCTCGAGTGCGTGAACCACCTACCCTCATCTAGGGAGTAAGTCCTCACCCTCTTAACTTTCTGGAAGCTAATACGCCCTATCTTATAGAACTTAACCGCGACCACCCTACCCTCGGGGGTCTTAGCGATGTAGATCTCGCTCTCTTTCCCAACCCCGACTCTAGTCCCTATATAACCTAACACCCCGGAATCACTTAACTTCCTGAGAGCTACTAGGTCTAGTCCTAGGTAAGTAAGCCTGAAACTTTGAGTGACTTTATGTTTAACGACAGCTTTCACATCCATTAACTTGCGGAGAGATTTAATCACGTGTGAGGGAGGGAGCTTAGTGACTTTCTCGATCAATTCTAGAGGCACGTACTCATACTTAAGACTCATGTTATTAAGCACCGTCAATATCTTAAAGCTCTCGTCACTTAGATCTCTATAGATTAGCGCTAACTCCCTCAGCCCCTTAATCACCTCCTAGAAGTTCAGGTAACGAACCTCACATCACTGCTCAGACCCGGGTTCACTCATCACTTCCACACGGAAAACCTTTAGGAAATTAATTAATCTAAAATAGCATGACCTTACCACTCAGTACCTCATGCGTGATCTTAGTTATGTTTTCTAGCTCCTCATTAACTATCTCAGTAACGTCGGACTTAATGACGTTAAACGCCTCCTTCTGAGCAGGTATTAGCCTTACTAAAGCCATCTGAGGATCGTCTATCGGGTGACCTATCCTAGAAAGAAGCTCTACGTAGACCTCCTTAACCTTAGGGACCTCGTTAATTATCCTCACAGCTATCTTATTAGCGAGCACGTTATATATCTTACCAACATGAGTCACTGCGTTCTTACCGGCAGTAGCCTCTAAACTCATAGGCCTCATAGGAGTTATTAAACCGTTAACCCTGTTCCCACGACCAGTCATCCCATCATCGCCGTGCTCCGCGGAAGTCCCTGTGACCGTTATGTATACCGAGTTTTTCTCAGGGATGTCAGCACTGTTAACGAAGACCTTAATATCGTACTTACGTGTTTCATCAATCCTAGACAATTCCTTAACTACGTAATCCTCAACCCTATTCGTTAACTCTTCCTTCACGGATAAGTAGTGGCTTAAGTCATTTATCAAGTGTGATATCATCGCTGCAGCGACTGTGAGCCTCACCTCATTCTCTACCCTGAGACCCATCACCTTAATATCTTCCCCGACTTCAGGGAGCTTCTCCTTAAACTCACGTGAGTTTAAGTATCTCTCAACACCTAAAACGATGCTTTCTAGAGGGGTTAATGGTGCGTAACTAACCCCTATGCTGGTATCGTTAGCTAGGGGTCTGTGCTTCTCCTTCAAACCAGTCTCATACGTTTGAACCAAGTCTACGCTACCCGTTCTTATCATGTAATCAACGATTACGTGCCTCTCAGGATCTAAAAACCTGAAGTTTTGGGAGATCCACTTCTTAACAGCGTCAATCACTATGGTACCGACGGGGATCCTGTCTAAGCTACCGTTACTTAAGCTCACGAACTCAGTAGCTCTCCCGGCGATCAGTATGTATATCGGGTGAAGAACCTCGCCACCACCGAAACGAGGCTTTGACTGCCCACCAACCACCAAGACCTTATCTACGTTGTGGTGTAAGATCATGTTATAGTTTTCTAGATAATATTTTGAGAGAGCAACGCTGGATACCTCGGAAGCAGCGTCAGCTATGTAGTCGGGATGCCCGAGCCCCTTCCTCTCAACAAGCTCTATCCTCCACTCACTAACGGGGGAGTAATCAGCTAGCTCAACCTCAATATTCCGGGACGTCACGCTCACATCACCTAAAAAGTTTTAAACCCTAGAAATTAAATATTAGACTCTAGCAATTAGAGGTGTTTAATTAGCTTCAGGCACGTAAGAATCTGTCTAGACAGCAAGCAGGTAAAACCAGCTTAACAGTCTCCTCCCTATAACCAGTTATGAGCCTCCAGTAACCACTTAACTCAAGCTCTAATTCAGGATCGCCGACATCTATCAAGAGATACTTTATCTCAACAAGCTTAGAAGGGGTTGCTAACACGAAGATATTATCTTTCTTAACCAGCCTCAACACCCTGGCACTAAACTGTTGATTCCCTCTACCGAAGACGTATCCCTGCCTACCTATAACGGAGACTACCAGGGAAGCACGCCCGTACCTCCCTATCAGGTTAAGTATCTCAGACTCACTTAAGTCCTTACCTACTAACTCCCCGTTATAAACCGCGTCTACTCCGAGTAAAGTCTTCTTAAGCCCTAGAAGATCCATGATAGCCTTAGTAGTTGTCCCAGGACCTAGGAAGTAGAGAATGTCGGGGAGCATGTAGTCCTCAATAAAATACTTGGCAATACTCCACTTCTCCTCCTCAGAGCCGCTGACCAAGTCCTTAGAAGGTACTACTAAACCCTCAATGAGTGGTGTGAGTGCGTACCCGTATAAACGTACGTTCAGTAAATCCTCTTTAAGTCTAGCCTCATCAACGTCAGCGATCTCGGCATGATCTACCACGGCACCACCCTTCTCAAACCCTATCACCACGTCAGCCGCTACCTCAGGGGAAGTCGCGAAAACACCTGAATACATCTTAACTCCGGAAGGAACCCCTAAGATAGGTACCTCAGTCCCTACAACACTTAACACGTCCCTAGCCGTGCCGTCACCGCCGACGAAAACTATTAAGTCAACACCACGTTCTAAGAAAGCCTTAACAACCCTTAAGGTATCCTCGCGTGACGTAACGCGCTTACTGGGTTCAGGCAGGTCCAGGCATGTAAACCTTAACTTACTTGAGCTTAGGTAATCACAACCCATAACGGAATTAGCCGCTATTATAATCCCCTGAAAGCCTTTCCCAGATAACGCCTGAAGAAACCTGACAGCTCTTGAAGGAGCGACGGGCTTAGCCCCCCTCCTCATAGCTTCCTCATAAAGCTCTTCATCAGTTCCTTTAAGCCCTACCGATCCCCCCATACCGGCAATAGGGTTCACAACGAAACCTAGCCTCATCTTAGCGAGCCACCCCTCAACGTGTCAACGCTCCTGCCCCACAAGGAAGCGTTTTAAGTTTCCTGAATCCTCAACCTCCTCAGGTACTCATACGTTGGTGCCAGAGTCTTCGGGTGATTAGCCACGAGAACATCTAAGCGCTTAGCAGAAGTGTTGGTTGGTGAGGACTTAATCGCTTGTGGATCCCTATAAGCAAGCTCCACTATTTCTTCATAAGCCTTAGCTAGTTTGTCGATATTCTCCTTAGTTTCCGTTTCAGTTACTTCGATCATGTGGGCCTCATTAACTATCAATGGGAAATATATGGTCGGCGCGTGTAAACCCCTATCAAGTAAAGCCTTAGCTACGTCCTCAGCGCTAACACCGGTTTCCTTAAGGAGGTTCTCGAAGCTCACGACAAACTCGTGCTTACGCCACCTGTTCTCACCGTAAGGTAGTGAGACTCCTCTCAACCCCCTCAACTTATTCATTAAGTAGTTAGTGTTGAGAACGCTTACCTCAGCAACCTCTCTCAGAGCAGGTCCTAAAGTAGCTATGTAGATGAAGGACTTCACTATGGGTATCACGTTACCGTAGAACCACGATACCCTGCCTATAGTCCTGCTTAGGTCGTACCTCAACTTATATGAACGACCGTCGAAGCCTACTATAGGTACGGGGAGATAATCCACTAACCCCTTCTTAACGCAGACAGCGCCGGCGCCCGGCCCCCCACCGCCGTGAGGAGCTGCAAAAGTTTTGTGAAGGTTTAAGTGAACTATGTCGAAGCCCATGTCACCAGGCCTAACCACACCTAATATGCCGTTTAGGTTCGCCCCGTCATAGTACATTAATGCGTCCTTCCCATGTATAAGATCCGAGATCTCTACAATGCTTGATTCAAATATACCGAGCGTGTTAGGGTTCGTTAACATTAAGCCCGCAGTATTGTCGCCTAATACGGACTTCAGAGCCTCAATGTCCGTCTCGCCGTTGGGCGCAGTAGGTATCTTAACTACTTTGAAGCCCGCCATAGCCGAGCTAGCCGGGTTTGACCCGTGGGCTGCTTCAGGAACTATCATCTCGTTCTTGTTGTAGTTGCCTCTGTCGTGATGATACTTCTTAATTATGAGGGCGCCGGCGAACTCGCCGGCAGCGCCCGCAGGGGGTTGCAACGAGCACTCATCCATTCCCGTGATTTCTGAGAGCCACCTCTGCATTAAGTACATTATCTCGAGAACTCCCTGAACCTCTTCCTCGTCTTGATACGGGTGTAGATCCGTTATCCTGGGGTCTGAAGCAAGTTCCTCACATATCTTCGGGTTATACTTCATCGTGCAAGAACCTAGAGGTACCGGACCCACGTCAACCCCGTAAGACATCTGAGACAACCTATTATAGTGTCTAACAACCTCCACCTCACTCAAATCGGGTATCTTAAGCTCACCACCCCTGATCAAAGACTTAGGCACCTTACTCAAAACTTCTGAAGCCTCGTCAGCGAATTCATCATCTATCAAGAACGTCTGCTTACTGAAATCACTTACCTCAAATATTATAGGCTCATCCCACTTAGCTTGCCTAAAAGGCATCCTCAACCACCACCCAACACTTCCTCAAGAACCTCCACTAGTAAGTCTATGTCTTTCCTAGTGTGTAACTCAGTAACACACACCAGACTGCAATCACTTAATTCTCTGTAAAATCTGCTGAGAGTGGGGCCGATACCGATCCCCCTACTAGACAACGACTTAATGACTTGACCAGCGTCTTTACCGCGGAACCTAACACTTACCTCGCGGAAGTACAGCGACTCAGGGAATAACGGTTCTGCAACACCCGCGCTTAGCAAGCGCTTAATTAGGTAGTGTGTCCTCCCTAGAATAGCTTCACCAAGTTTTTTAAGCCCTTGCGAGCCTAGCAACGCTAGATAAACTGCGGCTCCGACAGCTTCTAACGAGGAATTAGTGGTTATGTTGGAGGTCGCTTTCTCCCTCTTAATGTGTTGCTCCCTAGTCTGAAGTATCATCGTGAAACCTAACTCGTCACCGCTCAGAGTCCGTGTAGCGCCTATCAGCCTCCCGGGCAGCTGCCTCAGCAACTCCTTATCGTCGTTTATGCCCAGGATCCCTGCCGAGGGCCCCCCGTAATTCAAGCTTATCCCGAGGCCTTGAACATCCCCGACCACTATGTCAGCGCCTAAGTTGCCCGGAGCCTCGAAAACACCTAACGTTAAGGGATTTGAGTAAACAATGCTTAAGGCGTTAAACCTATGCGTCTCCTCAATAATTTCCTTGATAGCAGATTCAACAACGCCGAAGAAGTTGGGTGTTTGTATGAAGACTGCCGCAACGTTCAAGTCTAGCTTACTTCTAAGATCGCTTAAGTCTGTCTCGCCAGACTTAAGATCAACCCGAACCTTAACGATCTCTAAGCCGGCTCCGAAACCCCAAGACCTCAGCACGTCGATTATCTCAGGGTGAATGGAGTCGCTGACCAAGACTCTCTTTTTCTTCTTTACTCGAGCAGCCATCAAGACTGCCTCAGCCGACGCCGTGCTACCGTTATACATAGACGCGTTAACTATCTTAACCCCGTACAAGTTGGCCATGAGGCTCTGATACTCGAACAAGGCTTGCAGCAAACCCTGAGCTATCTCTGCTTGGTAAGGGGTGTAAGCGGTGTAGAACTCAGGTCTAGACAGCACTGCTTTCACGACTGACGGCACGTAATGCTGGCACACACCACCACCGATGAAGGATGGGATGGTGCTTAAGCGATTCTTAGAGATTATCTCATTGAATAATCTCCTCACACTATACTCGGTTAAGGGCTTGCCGAAACCAACGCTCAATTCTCTGTTAAGCATTATCTTGGGCGGGATATCGTTAGACAGATCTAGCGTATCACCTATGCCAAGCTCCTTCATCAACTCCTTCTTAACGTCCGGCGAGGAATTAGGTATCCAACTATGTGGCATTGTGTTCTCCTCATAATACTCAATGACTTAATTAAAATGCTTTAACGCTTTAATATAGGTGGGGTGTCTAAAATAGTCAAGGAAGTACCTTTACTAAGCGTTCAGAGAGAGCTAGGAGGTAATGTAGGTGAGTTCGCCGATTGGCTCACATCCATGGATTACGGGAACCCGCTGGAAGAACATGTGAACACAAGAACTTCGGTCTCCGTGTTCGACGTATCTCACATGGGTAGGTATGTGATCAAGGGTAAGCGAGTTTTTGAGTTCCTGCAGAGGCTGGTATCCAAAGACCTCGGCGACGTCGGTACCGGGAGAATGAGTGGTCCGGTGCTGTTAATGAACGAGAACGCAGGTATTAGAGACGACATCATGTTATACAATGTCAGCGAAGATTTATGGCTTGCTGTCGTTAACGCGCCCAACGTTGAGAAAGATCTTGAGTGGATGAACGCGTGGAGGGTTAAGTGGGGTTATACGGACGTGGAGATAGAGAACGTCACCCTGAAGTCAACCCTGATAGCTATTCAGGGACCTAAAGCCGCTGAGGTGATGGAGGGTCTCGACTTCAGGGAAGCTAAGGACTTAAAAATCCTTGAGTTTGCTTACGGCGCTGAGGTGATGGGGAGGGAGACCGTATTAGTGAGTCATTCGGGCTGGACTGGGGAGGAGGTTAGGTCGTTCGGTTTCGAGATCTGGACTGACGTGGATCACGGAGCAGAAATACTGAGGAGGTCTGTAGCTCTAGGGGCTAAGCCTGCTGGACTCATAGCTAGAGACACGTTAAGGCTTGAGATGGGTTACCTCCTAATAGGTCAGGACATGGATGAGAACACGAACCCTATCGAGGCCAGGTACTGGCTACCGATATCGCTGGAGAAGGAAGACTGTGTTGGATGTCCTAAGCTTAGGGAAATATATGAGAGAGGGGTTTCCAGGATTAGGGTAGGGCTCAAACTCAAGAAAGGGTTGAGAGTCATTCCCAGACACGGCACAGGGATTTATGCTGGCAACAACTTGGTAGGAAGAGTGACTAGCGGTGCTTTCTCACCATATCTGAACACAGGGATTGCCATGGGTTACGTGAGCGTTAGCCACGCGTACATAGGCTCAAGACTAGATCTTGATGTAAGAGGGGGGAGGCAAAAAGCTAAAATTGTCGACTTCCCATTAATTTGAGGGACTTAAAATGAGTGAGCAACAAATAATTGTGAGGACTAAGCTAGGGGAGTACCTAGTACGTAAGGACCTACTCTACACACCTAAAGACGAGTGGGTGAGGATCGAGGGAGATGTCGTGACTTTAGGGATCACAGACTACGCCCAGAAGAAACTGAAATATATAGTTAACGTTGAACTGCCTGAGGTAGGTAAGAAAGTGAGCGTTGACGACGCGGTAGCGACTCTCGAGTCAGTTAAGGCGGTAGCGGAGGTTTACACGCCTGTGGAGGGGGACGTTATCGAGGTCAACGAGGAACTAACTGAGAAGCCTGACCTAATAAACACAGACCCTTACGGACGTGGATGGATAGTTAAGTTGAGGGCTTCAGAAATCGATAAGGGCAAGTTATTGAGTCCGGAAGACTACGCTGATAAAATCTCTAAAGAATAGGATTTTTAAGTTTTAAAGACCATAATTATGTGGTATTCCCCCTTTAGTGAGAGCATGTACCTCAGGATGCCTCCAAGAATAAAAATACTTGAAGCGGCCGGGGCAGTAGCCGATGGCAGGATCATGAAGTTAGATGATAAGACTTTTAAAGTAGTTTCTTCGGAGGGTGACAGGATCTACACAGTATACGTGGACCTAGAAAAGGGGGAGGCGTGTAGCACGGATAACGGAACAACATATAGGAACTACGTAGGCTACCCGATAATATCCTCACTATTTGTTTTAGGGAAGCTACCTTACGACGCAGAAATAGGTAAGTCGCTCGCTAAAATAGATTGGAGATATCTTAACGAGACGCTCAAAAACTACGCTCTGGTTGAGGAGAGGGTTAAGGAAATTGCTAAGGGTAGGGGGATGGCACCAGAACTCATAGATAAGTATGTTGACGAGGTTTACACGCGATTAAGGAAAATGAAGTTGATTAAAGTGAGTGAATGTCTTAAACCTTAAGTTTGGTCATGAGTAAATACAGAAAAGTTTATTTTTCCTTATTATAGAATTTATTTTAGTGGGAGTGATGAGGGCTAAGATCGCTGTGGTTGATGGGTATCCACTACTCATGAATCTCTACGAACCCTACAAGCATAAAATCAACGAATATAACATGATCATCAAGGATAGCGGGTACTACTTAAAACCTCTTCATTTCGTTTACATTAAATCACCTAAGAAGTTCCTCAGTATTAGATATGTTTATTTCGGTAGGTACTGGTACAGGGTGTACAAGATTGCGGGCTCACGTAGTAAGTCTAAGATTAGGTGGATATATGTCGGCAAGGAAAAACCTGATCCCTCATTACCTGACCCACCGTTAAATCCCTTTGAGGGCATATACGTCTTAGCCGTAGGTAGTGATATATTATTGAGTGAGAAGAGCTATAAGGCTTTAGCCAGAATCTCCGAGAGTTTTCACGGCGTTAACGTTTTTGAGGGCAAGGTGGTAGATCTCACGAAGCCGCAGGAGGAATTAGAACCTCAAGACTTCTGGCCTCTCATTATTTAATTCGCTGCGCACACGCTCCAGGTATTGCTCCCTCTCAAAATCATTTAAGAGAACATCGACCAACTTCTGAGGTAGTTTGGTAAAGACTTGCTCAGGCTTATTTATCTTATGAGGCAACTTAACCAATTCTAGAGGATGACCCGCAACAACCAAACCGTTTCCACGCACATTAAGTATGTCAAGTATTTTCTTAGAGGACTGCGGCACTACGGGATACAGCATAACGCCGAGCGTTAAGACTGCCGTGAAGCCTACGTTTAAAGTGCTCTTGACATCGTTAACGTCTTCCTTAATCTTAGCCCAAGGTGCTTTAACGTTAATGTACTGATTACCTCTCTCACCTAACTTAACTATCAACTCACTAGCCTCCCTGAGCCTAGCTCTATACATCAAAGACTTATAGGAGTTCCAAGCCTCATCGACATACTTCCTGAACTCTACATCAACGCTGTCTGTCAATCTCGCGTCATCGACTACCCCGCCAAGAAACCTGTATATCAACGTCAACACCCTGTGAATAAAGTTCCCTATGTGGTCGTTTAACTCGTTATTAACGAATCTCACGAACTCAGACCACTTAAAGTTCGTGTCCTTGTCTTCTGGTCTCATTCTTATGAGTGAGTACCTCCAGTAATCCGCGTTATTGACTATCTTAAGCGCTTCATCGATCCAGACACCAACCCTCCTACTCTTACTGAATTTCCTCCCCTCATACATTAAGTACTCAGTAGCTGAGATTATGGTCGGTAAGACGTATGGTTCTTTTGTAGCCATGAGGAGTGCGGGGAGTATGACGGCGTGGAACGGTATGTTGTCCTTACCTATAAAGTACGCGGTTCTGGAATCGCTGTTGAGCCAGTACCTAACCCAATCACTCTCCCTACCAAGCTTGGCGAAGTATTCTTTAGTTGCTGAGAGGTAACCTAATAACGCGTCAAACCAGACGTAAATAGTCTTGTCTTCAGAGCTTGGGAAAGGTGATGGGATGCCCCACTTATTATCCCGTGTGAGCGATCTCGGCGCTAGACCCGTCGTCTCTATCCATGACTTAGTGAAGTTTTTCACGTTCTCATCAAGCAGGTCATGTCTCGTTATCCACTCAAGTATGTTCTTCTCAAGTTTGTCTAGCCTGAAGAACCAGTGCTCTCTCTTTCTAAAGATCGGTGTAGACCCGCACAAGACACACCTAGGATTAATTAATTGTTCCGGCTCCAGAAGCCTCCCGCAGTTATCACACTGATCCCCCCTAGCACCTTCAAAACCGCAGTAAGGGCACACACCCTCCACGAATCTGTCGGGAAGATATATCTCGTCTTTAGGACAGTAAGGAATTACCTGCTCTCTCTTATCGATGAAACCATTCTCGTAGATCCTCAACATAAACTCTCTAACAAACTCCTTATGTATCTCGTTCTCTGTCCTAGTATAGTTATCAAACGATATGTTCCACAAACCCCAGAGCCTCACTATGTACTCGTGCGAGGAATTAGTAAGTTCTACAGGCGACACGTTCTTTTTGCGCGCCTCAACCTCTATGACCGTGCCGTGCTCGTCACTACCGCTCACGAAAACCACCTCCTCACCCATCATCCTCAGGAATCTGGCGAAGACGTCGGCAGATAAGACACTGCCGATCATGTTACCTAAGTGTGGTACAGAGTTTATATAGGGCCATGCGGAAGTAACCACCCACCTCCCCGTAACCACCCACCTCTTAGTAATATTACAACAAACCCTCTTAATAACTAAAATTACCTCTCAAAACATCTTAATAGTTGGTGAGGGTTTAGAGTTGAGTAAGCATTACGTGTATCCTTTTCTGAAGAAGCTAGACGAATACTTCAGAGACAGGTTCGGGAGTGACTTAGACTTAGCCACCCTATTCAGTAATAAGGAGTTAAGGATTAAAGCTCTCATCAGAGTGAAGAAAGCTTTATCTAAGGGGGAGAGGGGTAGGAGCTTAAGTACCGATATGGGAGAACGTGACGAGGACGAGTACCTAGCTTTCTACATGGGGCTCCTCGTAGCTGGGTTCACGGACGCGTGGGCCCTCAAGAAATACGTAGATAGTGAGGTCAAGGAATTCATAGAGTCTATGAAGTCGGAAAATAGTAGGTTCTTATGGAGTGTCTCGCGCAGGCTAGGCATATCGAGTGAGTTACTAGTTAAGGATGATGAGTGTGGTTATAAGATAGTCTTGGCTTCTGAACCAAAACAAGAGATAGCGTGTTTTCAGTTTAGGTTAACGATACCTAAGTATTTGACTTATGCGGACAGACTCTTAGGTGAGTCCGGCTGGTCTCTACTAGAGAATTACGTGAGAGACGGGTACGTGTACTTACCCAAAAATAAGTTCGTGCGCTTATTGGAGGACCCGCTCAAAGAATACATGGTTAAATTATTTGATGAGTTGAGCGTTAAGCTAACTGAGGTTAGCATCTTAGATGAGTTGAGGGATGAGATCGCTGAGTTTATTCGTAAGAAGTATAAACGTGTGCGTGCTGAGGAGCTCGGTGAGGAACGCCTGAGTAGGGGTGAGATTAGAGAAGAGTTTTTTCCTCCGTGTATTAAGGAATTAATTAAGTCTTTGAGAGCTAGCGAGCACTTAACCCATGTTCAGAGATTCGCTTTAACGACTTTCTTACTTAACGTGGGGGCCACGGTAGACTATGTCCTAGAGTTGATGAGGAACGCGCCGGACTTCAACGAGAGGATAGCTAGGTATCAAATAGAGCATATAGCTGGTTTAAAAGGTGGTGGTAAGAAGTACAAGACCTATAGCTGCGTTAAGATGAAGGAGTTGGGTATGTGCGTGGCTGAATGCGGTGTTAAGACACCGGTCCAGTACTACGTGAGATCACTGAAGAGCCTCAGGAAACCCAGCGAAAAACAATCCTCTCATAACCAGGGATCTTAAAGCCTCTCTTAACAGAGAATCTAAGAATGTTTTTCAGCTTGATTTCGTACTTAACCCCTACATCAGCTTCCACTACCTCGAAATCCGGTGGGAAGATCCAGGCTACGCTGTAGTCGTACGCAGTGACTTCGGGCTCGTATATGTTCTCATAAACATTGTCTCCCTTCGTTAACTCACCCCTGAAGTGGATAAGGAATTCCACGAAGGGTCTTCTGAAGGAGCCTCTGAAACCAGCGTTAACCGACACTACCTTAGGCTTACTCACCACCCCGTTAATCCTCACCACTTCCTCGTCGAGGAATGACTGCATGTTATTCTTCATGTTCTCTAGTTCCACGCCCGGCCTCGTCTCTAGTGCTCGAGCAAACTCTTCCTCAGTATCTACGTACTCGTAGATGATTATCTGGTGGAAGTCTCCGGTCGGTAAGACTATGAAGTACCCGTAAGCGTATATCGGCTTCACGTTATGAGTACCTTCCTATCTTCTTTAATAACCCTCAACACTACTGCTGTGGAGGTTCTCTGAACCCCTTCCAGTGCTCCTATCACGTCTAGTAAGTCGGAGAGTTCTTTATGATCCTTAACGTATACCTCAGCTACGAGGGTCCACTCACCGGTCACGTCGTAGATTGCCTTAACGTTAGGTATGCTAGCTAGTTTACTAGTTATGTCTGAGTACTTCCTGACATCTATTGAGAGAAATACGAGAGCTCTTAGATTAAGACCTACCAACTCAGGCGCTACCTCAGCAACTATCCTCTTTATGAGCCCTCTCTCCTTCAGCTTCCTTAAACGCATGTACACCGTTGAGGGGCTCACACCCAATATCTTACCGATCTCTGAGTAGGTTAGATCTGCGTTTTCTTGGAGGATGTTCAAGAGTTTCTTATCTAACTCACTCATTTCCTGAACCACGTTGGCTCACCAATAAGAATTAGTTAGGTGAGGTATAAAAATTTTGTTATTCAGGCTTTAGGAGCACTTAAATATTCTACTACCTCACCGCCGGGTAAATTAAAGGTAAGACGTATTGGTTGATCAGAGCTAAACTCTATTTTCACTGCGTCCGTGACCTCACATAGTGGCAGAACCTTAATTATGTAGCTCTCGTCGTAAGAACTCTTAGAGCTTTCATCGACCTCAAGCTCTATTAGTGAGCCGCTCGTTAACGAGAAGCTGACCTCACCTCCTATCTCGGGAGCTAAGAGTTTTAAGACTTGATTATCAGCGGCTTCGAAAACTATGGTTCCACTACCTCTCAAGTCGTTTAAGGCTGTCTTAAAAGCTGAAGTGTAGACAGATCCCCTAACCTTAAACTCCAGACTTATCTCAGGCACCTCGGATACCGGAACCTCAATGGACCTATACCTATACCTCCTCACCGTCACAGACTCAATGACGAACTCGTAGAAGTCCTCACCAGCTCTGAGAGTGACCTTATCTGATTTCTTAGGTTTGGGGAGGGTCCTCATCAGGTTACTCAGGTTCACGCCAACGGAGGTCTCCTCCACCACGTCGTACTTTAGGAAGCTAGATGAAGGTACGTAAACACTGACTAAGGCAACCTGAGCGGGGTCAAGTGCTTTTATCCTGAGACCATCACTACTAAAGGTAAATAAGGCCTCATCAACAATACTAGAAATCATTTCAAGAATCCTGCTAAAAACCCTACCACTAGGGTACTCAACAATAATCCTAAACTCCTCCTCACCCACCAGACAACACCCACATATATAATTCCGGAAACACAAAAATAAAATAGTGAGAACAAGAAAAACACGTGATGAAGAACATCGGAGCCGATCAGATGAAGAACCGTGTGAGGTCTGATGAAACAACTTAAAAACCAACAAAACTCATACTACTTGGTGGCTCCGGTAGCTCAGTCTGGAAGAGCGCGGGGCTGTGGACCCCGAGGTCCCGGGTTCAAATCCCGGCCGGAGCCCCACCAATATTATCAAGACAATACCTCATCATCTAACTAACAAAACCCTAACATAAAGAACGAAAATATATTTAGCTTCCTATGTCAACGAATTTATAGGGCCCGTGGCCTAGCCAGGATAAGGCGCCGGCCTGCGGAGCCGGAGATCCCGGGTTCAAATCCCGGCGGGCCCGCTAATTGGGGTTCTCT
>CAYZXH010000033.1:0-17589 GCA_964482405.1 uncultured Desulfurococcaceae archaeon
CTTTAAAAGAATATGTTAGGAATTTATTTAAGGTCTAGTAAGTTGAGTGAAGAATTTGAGAAGTTGCTTGTCAGGACCTCCAGAGATGCTTTGATTGTTTTCGTAGGTAATTTCTTGTCTACCCTATTCTTAGCTGTTTCCGCCATAATAGTTGCTAGGTTGCTTCAACCAGAGAATTACGGGGTTTACTCAGTATCTTTGGTGGTTTCCAGCGTCTTACTACTCTTTACGGATTTCGGGATTGACTCAGCGCTCGTGAAATACGTTTCCAAATTTAGCGTTTTAAAGAAAGAGGAGATTGTTAAGGAGGTAGTAGTTAAAGGTCTCACGCTCAAGCTCGTAATAGTTTCCGCCGTCTCACTCATAAACTACTTATTCGCGCTTGAGCTATCTACGGTTTTGGCGGAAAGACCTGAACTCTACCACTACGTTAGCTTAACAGCCATTCTCACATTCTCAACAGCTTTAATGAATTCCTTTCTCGCGGTAATGACCGCTCTAGGGCGCATGAGACAGAGAGCTTTCATCATGGTCTTACAATCACTAACGAAACTCCTGTTGGGCCCCCTGCTAGTCCTGCTAGGCTTGGGAGTGTTGGGAGCTTTGCTAGGTCACATAATTAGCTACGTAGTATCCTGCGTTGCGGGATTCACGATGATGCTCAACTACATTAGATTTAGGAGGGGTCGTGAGAACATTATCGGTGCTTTAGACCTAGTAAAGTTTGGTCTACCTCTGTACTTATCAACCTTACTAGGAGTTGTCTTGCAGAGATTCCAGTACGTTATGTTAGCTAGGGTGGCTACTAACGTTGAGTTAGGTAATATGCAGGCAGCTAATCAATTCATATCTTTAATTGCCCTCACTATTACTCCCTTCTCAATAACCTTATTCCCAGTATTCTCGGGACTTGAAGTCAAGGGTACGTGGGAGGAGATTAATAAGCTATTAAATAACGTGCTTAAGTATATGTGTATATTCACTGTTCAAGTAGCTTTAATGATCGGAGCTTTCTCTCAAGACGTGGTGAGGCTTATTTACGGTAGGTTATATGTGACGGCCCCCCTATACCTAACCTTAATATCTGTGGGATACCTATACGCGCCACTCACAGTAACCCTAACAGCATTATTGAGTGGTTTAGGGAAAACCAAGAACCTCCTGTACTCGTCAGTGATTCAATTACTTATCATGATTCCGGCAAGCTACCTATTAATAACGAGTACGGGACCGGAAGGTTACGCGATAGCTCTATCCATAAGCGGGATTCCGACACTCACATACCTTCTCCTAACGTCTAGTAAACTAAACGTAAGTGTTGAGTGGAAACCCTTAATGAAGATCTACCTAATCTCTCTCATATCCATCCTACTAGCACTACCAATACAACGCCTGATAGGGAACTATATAATCAGGTTATTCACGGAAACATTCATCGCGCTAACCGCGTACATAACACTCCTAGTATTCACTAATAGCTTTGGTTGGAGAGATTACGAACTACTTAAAAAGACTTTCAAGACAATCCCGTTATTCGGGAAAATCTTAATGATATTCTTAGAAGCCGGGAAATTCCTACTACAAATAAGGGATAAATATATTCGTAAAGCACATTAAGCTTAGTTCAGTGTTTATAACACTAACGTAGTGTGCGCATTTAATAGTTAACTATTCTTGTTTTACCCTCCTCACTCTGTTCGCGGGGGACTCGCTCACGGTGACGCGTGATAAACTTAAATGGTAGCGAAGAAGCGTGAGGATTAGCTTAAGAGGTAAACAGCTGTTGTGAAGTAGGTTACTGCTGTCACTATATCCCCTATGGTCGTTATTATGGGTGCTGAGACCCCAGCAGGATCTACCTGTAGTTTAGCTAGTAGGAGCGGTAGTAAAGAACCTATTACATCAGTCAGTAACATAGAGACTAGCAGGGCTGCACTGACTACTAGTCCTACGTGAGTTGCGGGCAGTGAGTCACCTCCGTACGAGAGGTAAGTTATCGTGAAAGCTATCGTGAAAGCTATGGGGAGCAGTATTGACGCCATGCATAACGAGGTCAACACTTCTTTACGTAAAACCTTAATAAAGTCTCTAGGCCCTATCTCACCTAAAGCAAGGCTTCTGATTATGAAGGTTGATGCTTGAGAACCGATGTTACCTGAGTTGTCTGCTAGCATAGGTAGGAATGCCGCAAGCACTGCAACTCTCTCAATAACTCCAATGAAGGAAGCGATGATACTTCCCGTTATAGCGTTCATTAAGTAGAGGAAGAGTATCGGGGGTACCCTACGCGTAATAACTGATTTTATGTCAGCACTAATATAACTACTCCTGATAACGTCCGTGAAACCTCCGAACTTAATTAAGTCTTCAGAGAACTCGGCGACGGCGACGTCTAGTACGTCGTCTAGGGTAACGATCCCTAATAACCTACCGTCCCTATCAACGACCGGAAGTTCTGAGAGGTCATATGTAACCGCTAGCTTAGCCGCTACCTCACGATCTGAGAAGGGCTCTACGGTTGCCGGGATCTTGTTAATGACTTCTTTTAACTGCTTGTTTCTAGGCTTAGTGAGTAGTGACTTAACCTCTATCCAGCCAATCAACCTGCCCTCAGCGTCAACCGCGTACACGTAGTTATGCTTATCGTAAGCTCCAGCGCTCTCCTTAGTCAGGTACTCCTTAATAACTTCCTCTACTATGAGTGAAGACTTGAATACAGGTATTCTAGTAGTCATTATGCCTCCGATGCTTTCCGGGGGATACTTAAGTAGCTCAGATATCTCCTTGGCCTTGTGAGAGGGCAGCAAATTAAGTATTTTGCTCCCAGTCTTAGGCGGTAACTTCTGAATTAGGTCTACAGCCTCGTCCACAGGCATTTTATTAATCAATTCAAGTAATTCGTCAAGTCCTTTAAGAGAGGCTATCTCGCCTAGAAGCTCCTCACTAAACTTAGATATGACTGAACTCATATTATGTAAGGGTATGTGCGGTATTATCTTAACCCTCAACTCAGGACTTACACGCTCGAGAATCTCCTTCACTAAGTAAGGGTCTAAACCCGCTAAGAAGCTTCTTAATGAAGCAACGTCACCCTCCTCAACCAACTCCTCAATCTTCTCTAAAATCTCTGAACTCATTGCCCACACCGAAGATTTAGAAAATCTAGATAAATATATAATAAGAAGTGCTAAGCAAATATTTTTATTATTAACGTCCGACTAAATTATAAGATGGGGTTATGTATTGAGTGATGCGTGTATTGAAGCTCTTCTTAAGAGACGTAGCGTGAGGGTGTTTAAAGACGCGGAAGTACCTCTGGACATGGTACTTAAAGCTATCGAGATATCTAGATATGCCCCGAGCGCTGGAAATAAGCAGCCGTGGAGATTCGTGATAATCCGTGAGAGTGAGAAACTCAAGGATCTGGCCAAGATACTTAGGTATTCCAGACCTCTCATGAACGCTAAAGTAGCCGTCATGGTACTCGCGAATAAAGATGAATCACCTACTTCCTACATGGTTGACGCGGCACTAGCCGCTATGTACTTCTGGCTAGCCATCCACTGCATGGGGCTCGGCGCTGTCTGGATACAGACACTACGAAACATTAACGAATTACTAGAATTCGTTAACGCGCCGCAAAACTATGTTCCAATAGCTCTCTTCGCTATAGGTTGGCCGGCAGAGCAGCCAGAACCTAAAGATAGAAAACCGTTAAGTGAGATAACATACTTAGAGAGATACGGCGAGAGCGTTAAGTTCTAGCTTTAAAACTCACAGGGTCTTCATCCTCAAGAACCTCTTAACTTAAGTAGAACGGTGTTTTCCTGATAAAATAAAAAACATTGTGGTATTGTTTATCTGAGGGGTCGGCCGTGTGCGCATCCTTAAGCAGTCTCGAGAAGAAGATGCTTGATAAAGCAGAAGAATTGCTGAGTTCCTGCAGAGATTTTTGCGGTGAGAAACCGTTCGCTGAGTTACCGACTCTTAAAGAAAACCTATTCTATAAAGGCTGCGAGTACTGCATTATAAGAACATTCCTAGATTCTATTGAAGCCCCCACCTACTCCCTCCTAACCCTCAACGGTAAGTACCTAGAGTACGTGGTGTTAGATAACTACGTAGCGGAGGTAGGTGAGGAATTCATTCAATTCATACGCTTAGATGAGGTCGTGGAATACGTGAGGGACCTAGTTGAATTCAACATAATAGATGATGACTCAGCCAAAGAATTAATATCTTGGCTGTCAATATTCCTTAACTAATACTCTCAGCCGTGAAGGAGCGAGCTCTTGAACATTATTTTTAAGTTCTTACGAAGATTAACAGCTTATCAAAGCTTATTTAAGGGGTTCAAGTATTTTTATGTTATAGGTGGAAGCAATGAGGTTCTATATCGCTAGCGAGGAGGATATACTTAACGGGAAGATAACAGACATATACTTTCTTAGGACTAAGAAGATCCTTAAAGCTAAAGGCCTTGAGGACGTGAGGGTCAGGATGGAGGTGCACGTACTTGACCTACCTAGAGGGTATAGGTGGGCTGTTTACGCAGGGCTTGAGGAAGCACTTTACCTGCTAAAGAACAAACCACTCAACGTGTATTCGTTGCCTGAAGGAACTTTGATAGGTGAGAACACCCCGGTGATGGTTGTTGAAGGGAACTATTACGACATGTGTGAGTTAGAGACCCCTCTCCTAGGCATACTAAGGCATTACACCTCCGTAGCAACAAAGGCTGCAAGGTTTAAGAGACTAGCACTACAGAGGACATTTCTTTACTTCGGGTTAAGGAGTGCGCACCCAGCAATACACCCAATGCTTGATAGAGCTGCCTACATAGGGGGTATGGATGGGGTCTCAGGATCTTTCAACACAGAAACCCTCGGCGTGAAGCCCTCGGGAACAATGCCTCACGCACTAATCCTAGTATTCGATGATGAGGTATCTGCGTGGAAAGCCTTCGACGAAGTGGTAGAGCCTGACGTACCTAGGATAGCTTTAATAGATACCTATCATGACGAGAGATTCGCCACACTCGAGGCTATTAGAAGCCTAGGCGACAGACTACACGGTGTGAGAATCGATACTCCTCGGAGTAGGCGGGGGGACATAAAAGCTATAGTGGAGGAGATTAGGTGGACGCTAAAACTCATCAACAAAGAACATGTGAAGATATACGTCAGCGGAGGACTCAGCGAGAAAACCGTTAAGGAATTAAGGGAATTAGTTGACGGCTTCGGCGTGGGAACTTCGATAACGTTCCCGCCGTCAATAGACTTAAGCATGGACATAGTAGAGAAATACCGCGACGGTGTGTGGGTACCTCACACAAAGAAAGGTAAGTGGCCGGGAGCTAAGAAAGTGTGGAGGTGTGGCACTCTAGACTACGAAATAACACCATTCGATAAAGAACCGCTTAAGTGTAAGGAGGAACTCATGATGTTGTGGTTACATGAGGGAAGACTAGTAAGAGAGTTACCGAAACCCTCCGAAATTAGGAGCTACGTCTTAAACCAACTTAAGGAAGCTCCGGAACCTGAGATAGAGGATTCGCGCTGACAGTTCCTCTAGTAAATGAGATAACAGTTATTCCTTTACTTCTTCCGGCTTATAAGTCCTGATTGGTTTTAAGTTGTAACGACTTAATAACTTCATTACGTGAGGATATGTTAATACGTACTCCCAGTCTATATCAGTCACTAGCCTCTCATCTATAGAGGAGAGTGTGGTGACGAACCTCGCAACGTTCTCGTCAGGTGAGAAACCTATCATTGCTGCTACGCCGAAGTCACGACCGGGTATTAACCCGGAATCCAGAAGATTTCTTAACGCTCTCAATTGTAGCTCAAACCCGGTTGGTGTGGCGCCGGTAAGCTTAGTGAACTCCTGCGGGTTAGTGCCCTTAAAAGAGACTCTGACGTATACGTTGTTAAACCTGGATAATTCCTTAGCGTAGGTAGGGTCGGCACCAATCAATATCCCGTTAGTCTCCACTATAAAGACAAATCTAGAAGTCTCTGAGAGTCTCAGTATTTCCAGTAGGTGTTCTTTCGCGATAGTTGGTTCTCCCCCAGTTAATCTTAAGTATCTATAACCTCTCTTAAGAGCTATCTCGCTCAACTTCTCGAAAACTTTTTCAGGGCTTAAGAAGAAGCCTAGGTCATGCCTATCTCTGAAGTACCACGCCCAGCAAAACCTACACCTTAAGTTACATCCTATAACGTCAGCTGAAGCGATTCCACCATACCATCTACCGCCCCTAAACCTGAAGTACTTCCTCTCCACAGAACCTCCTGAGACCTTAGTGACTAGAGACTCAACACTTCTCGAAAGCTCTAGAGGGTCGTAAAGCCTTTCATCAATCCCCATAAAGCTCTCTCCTCCTAGCCTCAAGGAGTTCCGGTTCTCTCCCCATGTACTCGGCAGCGGTCAGTAATTTAGTCTTCTTAATGTAAGGTCTTAGCGACTCATAAAACTTGACGTAGTTTAGGTCTCTGAGTAAGTGGTGATCAATGACTAAGTGTTTTGGTGTGCACACAGATAAATACTTCGCCAACGCACGTAAAGCGGTGTCAGGATCGCTGACCTCCTTCTTAGTGCCGGCGAGGTATGTGGGTGGTCCGTCAACTATAACTAAATCAGCCGGGTTTTCTATCATGAAGTTCACGGCATCATCATTAACCGGACCCTCAACATCTGAAGTAAAGAGAATTCTCTGTTCGCGATCCCATATCAAGACTTGAATTACGTAACCTAACTTGGGGGTAGGTCCGTGAGGGGTAGGACTTGAGATCTTAATGACTGTACTGCCTTGAACGTGTGTGCTTGAGTCCGCTACTCTCACTTCCTTAGGGAGCCCGCTAATTCTCTTTAGAAACTTAGCGGCCCTAATACGTTGCGATATGTTAATATAGTTTTTAGGATCTTTAATAAGGACTACTTTATTCTCGTATATGTCTACAGGAACTAAGTCTCCTAAGTCGTGATGATCGTAATGATAGTGTGTCACCACTATAATTTCTGATTCGTAGGCTCGCGAAGCGATCTTATCAGCTATCTCATTAAGCCTCCTTAACTCGATGTCGTGAGGAGGTAACCCGTATCTAACAGGCGCTATGGAGACCGCCGGATCTATGAAGATAGTAACATCTGCAGTCTCAACGAAAGTCGCCATAGATCTTATGCCAAAACTGTCAAAACCTATTAACTCTACCCTCGTCAAGGAACACCGTCAGCGTGTTCCTAAGACCCTTCCTCAAGAGCTTCCTTAAGGAACCTCTGCGGAATCGGCTCTCTCTCCTTAATGACATCAAGTATTATCGCTGGGTAGACAGCCGTGACTCCGGGAATCCCTCTCAAGTCCTCAACTACCTTAGATAACTCCTCGGAATTCTTAGACCAGATCTCAACTAGTATATTATGATCTCCTGAGGACAGAGCTATGAATGTTACGTCATCTCTTTCTTTAATCAACTTAATAACATCAAGCGTTTTATCAGGTGTGGTGTTAATCCCTATTATAGCTACTATATCATAACCAAGTTTCTTGTTGTTGGCTATATAAGTATACTTCTTTATAACACCATTTTCCTCAAGCTTCACTAACCTTCTTTTCACCGCTACATCAGAGATTGAAAGAACTTTAGCTATCTTAGTTATGGGCGTCCTAGCGTTAATACTCAGTTCTCGCAAAATTATTACGTCTTTCTTGTTTACTAGGTCATTACGCGTTTTCATCACCCTTAAGAATTTAAGTTATTAAGGTTAATATTCTCAAATGAAAATTCAATCACAGAAATAGCATCTGATTAAGTATGTTGAGATAATTGCTTGGTTTTTCGTTAACACTGCATTAAGAATTTCAGCCGAACAGAGACGAGATTCCTTCCGCTATTTCCTCCTCGGTTACCTCCTTCTTCTCTTCTTCCTCAGCCTTAGCCGGAGCCGGCTGCGCTTGCTGAGGTGCTGGAGCGGCTGCTTGAGCAACTACTGGCGTGACAGGGACTGCAGGAGCTACGGACGCTTGCTTCAATACCTCGTCTATGTTTATTTCTTTGAGAGCAGCTACTAACATCTTGACGCGTACCTCATCTACCTTTACTCCAGCCGCGTCTAAAACCCTCCTAAGATTCTCCTCACTTATTTCCTTACCAGCTGTGTGTAGGAGCAGGGACGCATACACGTACTCCACACTTCTCCACCTCTTGATAGATGGTTAACGAGATTTTTAAGCATTTCTTAAGAGTCTTTTACGTATCCTGGAGTAGTTTATGAGTGCAGCAACGGACGAGGCCGCCCTTTCAGGCATTGGGAAAGCAGGTATCCCGGCATTGTTTAGTTTCTGTATCGCCCAGTAAACCTCCTCACCACCTATGAAGGACGCTATCAGAGGTTTGGGCAAGCCGCCTAACTCTTTAATCCTCTTAATGAGCTCACCAGCTATTATGGTTGGGTCGGTCACGGCTGTCTGGCAATACACTGCTAAGACTATTCCCACGTTATTATCTAGCAGTGCTGACATGACGGCGTCTACGTAACCCTCATTAGATATCATTCCAGTGACGTCTATTGGGTTACCTAGTGAAGCAAAACCAGGTAGCTTAGGCTTAAGCACGTTAACCAGCGTCTCAGGAGGTGGTGAGAGCTGCACTCCATTCATAGATAGCGTGTCAGTCACTAAGACTCCAGCGCCACCACCGTTAGTGATCACTACTAAATCCCCGTCCTTATACTCAGGTGAGTAAGAGAATGTCCTGGCCCAATCAAAAGCTTCTTCAACACTTCTAGCCTCAAGTATCCCTGTCTGCTTGAAGACCGTGGAATATATGAGTACGTTACCAGCTAACGACCCAGTGTGTGAGGCCACGGCCTTAGCCCCGACCTCGGTCTTGCCGGCCTTAATGACTATTATAGGCTTTGAGGTAGATACCTTGCGCGCGACCTCAATAAACCTCTTGCCGTCCTTAACACCCTCAAGATATATTAGAATCACCTTAGTTGCTTCGTCACCAGCAAGGTACTCTAGGAGATCGGCGTCATCAATATCTGACTTATTCCCTATGCTGATAATGGTTGATACACCTATCTTCTCAACTATGGTCATCCCCATGAGAGCGATCCCCAGAGCCCCTGACTGGGTTATGAACGCTATGTGGCCAGGTATCACGTCTTTAGGACCGAAAGAAGCGTTTATCCTTGCAGGCGTGTACACGACACCGAAGATATTCGGTCCTAAGATGCGCATGCCGTACTTCCTAGCCCTTAACACGATCTCTTCCTCGAGATCATGCCTCCCAATCTCCTTAAACCCTGAAGATATGACTACTGCTACCTTAGCTCCCTTCCTCCCCGCTTCCTCTATAACGTCAGGAACCATGTGTGCAGGGACGGACACTAACACCATATCTATGCTGTCAGGAATGGATGAGATACTAGGGTACACTTTCAGACCCAGTATCTCCTTAGCTTGCGGGTTTACAGGATATATCTTCCCCCCATAACCATACTCTTTAAGATTCCTTAAGATCTCGTACCCGATTTTGCCAGGCTGTCTCGACGCTCCTACCACAGCTATAGATCCAGGCTTAAATAGAGCCTCCAACGTATCCATTAAGCTCCCTCATAAAACACGAGATACAGCTTAAATAATTTTTAGGTCAATTCAGACACGTAAGGTTTAAAAACACCTACGCTTGACATCTAATTATTTCAGAAGAGCTTCCACAAATAGTCTATCAAGCTCCTCGTTAGGAGGAGACACGTCCCCATACCCCGGAAATTCATCGAATTCTATCTTAACGTACGGTATCGAAAGTCTTTGAAGAACTTCTGAGTCTGCTTCCGGCACGTGAATTATGCTCACGTCATCAAATAAGTACCTAATCTGGGAAACCTTCCTCAACACCGCGTTACTTTTCTCGTCATAACCTAAAAACACTACTAAACGCTTCACAGGTATCCCCATACTAAGCTCTAACGAGCCTACTAATCTTAAAAACACAACCCCTGCTTAAGCAGAGCTCTCCCCATGTATCAGCAGTTTCTTTTTATTGTTTCAAACTAGACACATGCAGGTGGGATAATCGAGACTAGAGTGCTTAAGGTAGACCCTATAAATCCGGGTAAGGAAGTTATTGATGAGGCTGTCGAAGTACTTAGGAAGGGTGGTTTAGTAGCTTTCCCTACAGAGACGGTGTACGGTTTAGGCGCTGACTCACTTAATAAAGACGCGGTTAAGAGAATCTACGATGTTAAGGGGAGGCCTCCTGACAACCCCCTAATACTGCACATTAGCGACCTCAGCGAGTTGGAGGTAGTTGCTAGGGATGTCCCCTCATTCGTTTACGAATTAGCTAGTAAGGTATGGCCAGGACCCGTGACGTTCGTTCTAAGAAAGAGCGATTTAGTATTGCCTGAAGTGACTGCCGGGTTATCTACAGTGGCTGTTAGGTGTCCGGCACACCCCGTAGCACTAACACTCATTAAAGGTTTAGGGAAACCTATAGCGGCTCCAAGCGCTAACTTATCTGGAAGACCCTCACCAACTACAGCGGACCATGTTATTAAAGACCTTGCAGGGAGGATTGAAATGATTCTGGACGGTGGCGACACGTTCTTCGGTGTTGAATCAACCATAATAAACCTAACCACAGACCCTCCAGTCCTCCTGAGACCGGGTCCGGTAGGAGTTGAAGACTTGGAAAAACTAGCTAACCTCAGAATATTAGTCCCTGCGTTCGCTAAGGGATTAGAAGAAGCTGGTATTGCTTTAAGTCCTGGAACGAAGTACAGGCATTACTCCCCACAAACGACGTTGATCTTGATTGAGGCTGGTCAGTGTCTTACACAGGCAACATATCTCGAGTATGTTAAGTCATTAATTAATGAATACCTAAAGAAGAATTTTAAGGTCGCCGTCATGTGTAGCAGGGAAACCTGTTCAGAATACGAAAACGCTATAAGCCTTGAGATTGGTTCCAAGAATAATCTCTATGAGGTAGCTAAGAATCTTTTTAAGAAGCTCAGAGAAATTGATGAGTTAAAGGTTGATGTAGCGGTTTCAGAGAGCTTTGAGGAACGCGGCGTGGGGCTGGCCATAATGAATAGGTTAAGGAAGGCCTCAAGCAAGATAATATCCTGCGTTCCACACATCAAAGATAGGAAGTTGCCGTAGTTGCGTGTCAGAGATACTCTGGGAAAGTCTCCAGTAACATCCCCTCAATAGTTATTGGCTTAAGGACCTCAACTAATCTGAGAGCTTCATCTAACAGGGCTTCGGAGTTACTGTATATCTCTAGCAGAGTTTGGCCTTCCTTGACTTTATGCCCCCTCTTCACGTAGAGTTTCACGCCCGCACCTTTGTCTTGAGGAGCTCCAGCAGCCATAGCTACACGTGATAACGCGTCGTTATAAACTCCTGTAACGTATCCGTCTATAGGTGCCTTAACCTCGACCCTATACCTACCTAAGGGTATTTCCTCAGGTTTCACGCTGGGGTTGCCCCCCATAACCTCAACGATCTTTAAGAAGGTTTGGAGTGCCTTACCAGACTCAAATATCTCTAGAGCGACTTTACGTCCGCTACCCCTAGGAGCTACGCCGGCGACCTCAAGCACGAGACCGGCTAACGCCACGGCTTTCTCTTTAACTGACATAGGTCCGTTACCCATAAGAGTCTCTAAAGCCTCACGCGCTTCTAGAGCCGGCCCTATCGCGTACCCTATTGGTTGACCACCGTAAGTTATAGCGCACCTCACGCTAAGATTCAACTTATTACCTACCTGAACGAAGAGTGAGGAGAGGTTTCTCGCCTCCTCAATACTCTCTACCTTAGCTCCTCTGCCGGTAGGGATATCTATGATTAAGTTGCTCACGCTCATGCTTAATTTCTTGGATAGTATGGAGGCCACCATCTGCGACGTAGGATCAAGCTTTAACTGATGCTCGACACGTATTAAAATATCGTCTGCCGGGGCGAGATTAAGTGTACCGCCCCAAATAATAAATCCCTTAACCTTCTTCGCTAACTCAAGGACCTCCTCCTCAGTGAATGTCACTGGAGCAAAAACCTCCATGGTATCAGCCGTTCCTGCCGGTGAGGTTATCGCTCTAGACGATGTTTTCGGGATGAAAACTCCTGCCGACGCGATTATCGGGACCGCGACTATGGATACCTTTGAATTTCCTGGAACCCCGCCGATGGAGTGAATGTCGTGGGCAGGCTCCTCAAACCTCAATACGTTGCCTGTCTCAACCATAGCTTTAGTTAAAGATACCATCTCATCAACATCCATCCCAACACTTGTTTGAGCAGCTACGAAAGCAGCTATCTCAACATCACTTAAGATGCCGGAGGTTATGTCTTTTATTATGGAGCGTATCTCGTCCTCACTTAATTTAATTCCCCTCAGCTTCTTCTTAATGAAATCTACTGAAGGAACCATGGAATACATGTTTAACTTGATTTTCTCAGGATTGCCTAAAGCTGCTGAGACGCTTTTACTTAATAGGACTTCCTCTCCCTCCTCCTCAGACACCACAACCCAGGCGGTAACATACTTAGAGTCATTCACTACCTTAACTCTCGAACCACCCTTCAACCCGTTAGCTAAGGCTATGTTTTTAGGAATCAGAACAACTCTTAAATCCCCCGTATCTGCATCAAGGAGTCTAACCCTGAAGTTAGTCACTAGTACACACCAGCACATTACTATTTGACAACGCCAGTATTTAAAGTTTAGACTGCTTAATTCATTTCCTGTTCTTGAAGAACTAGTTTCTCAACTATAGCGGGTTAGCACGTTAAGTGGATGAAGAGAAGTGTTCTACGCCCCCTACTCACCTCTTCGTTATACTTACGCACAGCCTGCCTAGACCTCAACACATACACTTCAGAACCTAATTTTTTAAACGCTTCGACAACTTCTTCATCCACCCTCATAACGCCGTTGTAGCCGGTTCCAATAATGACTACATCCACCTTCATTCCAAGAAAATCTTTCACATCCGCTAACTGGAGTCTGTGACCCTCAATACGCCACCAATTACTTAAGATCCCTTCAGGGTGAATCACTATATCGTGACTATACTCACGACCACCAACTATTATCTCGCCGAAATCGTAATGCTCGATTAAGGGTTGCTTAACTATCTTAATCACCCATGCATAATTAGAGTTATGAGGTTAATAACTAGGGTGTAGAGACTTAAAACTCAAGATTCTAATGAGTTCCTCAGGCAATAACACACAGTTCTCGATCGAGATTTCTTTCGCTAGTTGTGCTGTGTAAGTAGGTAGCAGGGAATTCCTCCTCAAAAGTTCTAGGTCGCAGAGTATCTCCCTGGTCTCGCCGTCAGCTACTACCCTGCCCGAATTCATTAAGATAACTCTCTCAGAGTACCTAGAAAGTATCTCAACGTCGTGCGTGATCAAAATCACCGTACCCCCGTTTTCTCTCAGTCTCCTCAAGAACTCAACGAACTTGATAGAATAGTACCAGTCTTGCCCAGTAGTGGGCTCATCCACAATGAAGTTCTTAGTACCGGCTAATAAGTAAGATGCTAGTAAGACCCTTAGCTTAACATGCCTGGGTAGGCTGAGGACAGGTTTTTCGAGAATCTCCCTACCTATCTCCAGCTGACTCAAAACTTCATCAAACCTATCCTTAATTAAGTCTTCACCCACGTTAAGTATCCTAGGCGTGAACAGAATCTCCTCTAACACGCTCACATTAAGTAGTTGCGTGTTAATGTCTTGGGAAATGTACCCGATAATCCTTATCAGCTCCCCCCTCCTATAACGCTTTACGTCCTTCCCTTTAATCAAGACAAGACCTGAAGTGGGTTTAAGCAATCCTGCTAGACACTTAGCTAGGGTGGTCTTGCCGGAACCGTTATTCCCTAAAACACCGACGAACTCCCCCTCCCTAATTTCTAGGCTGATTGAGTCTAGGGCTCTGGTACCGTCCGGGTACTCAAAAACAAGGTTTTCTGTCTTGACGAGGTACATCACTACACACCCTTAAGCAACTTAATTAGATAGGTCTTCAGCAACTCATAACTTAGGTTCTCGTTTCTTAACGAGTATCTCAGAGCTAGGTACCTCCAAATCCTCACTAACTCAGGTATCCTGACGTAGTTTTCCAAGTCTCTGGATAGTCTCGCGAAGAAATTAGGCGGGTCATCAACTAACACTAACTCACCCCCATACATCAAGGCGATTCTAGAAAGGTAAGGCATGAAAACATCTATTTTATGCTCCACAACTATTATTGTGGCCTGATTATCACGTCTAAGAAGTTCTATAGTCCTCACCACCTCCTCAGCTCCCGCCCAATCAAGGTTAGAGAGTGGTTCGTCAAACACTAAGAGTTTAGGTTTAGTCGCTATAGCGGTCGCTATAGCAACCCTCTGCTTCTGACCACTACTTAACTCGTAAGGTGATTTATCGAGGATCGACTCACTTAAACCAACCTGTTTTACAGCCCATGAAACCCTCTCACGTATCTCCTCGGAATCAACGCCTAAGAACCTCAGACGAAGCGCGATCTCGTCCTCAACCCGTGTGGTGAGGAACTGCATCTCAGGATCTGATGAGACAAACCCTATGTTGCTTAACGCTCGTGAAGACTTAAGACTCACTACCTCATCACCTAAGATAAAAGCACGTCCTCTAAGCACACCTCTATAACTACCCGGTATCAACCCACACAAGATTCTCGCTAAGGTAGTCTTACCGGCGCCCGTAGGTCCTGTGATTAGCAGGAATTCTCCCTCACCCACACATAAATTAACGTTCCTCAAAACCCAGTCACTAGAATTCTCGTAAGACCACCACAAATCCTCTAGACTCACTACACAGGGCATCCTGAAATCCCCGAGTAGCTGACTAGCATCCTGTAAATCAAAGAATTCAGCGGGTTTAGTACCCCAGTGAGTGAGAAGTAAGTGATTAGAGAAATCGATGAGATTATTATGAAGAGCATCAATAAGTCAACGAATCTGAAGCTCGCCTTATCTAGCAAGCCCTTCCCCCTAGCTAGGTTAAACCCCCTTAACTCAAGGACGTCGCTGACTTCATCTATCTTCATCAAAGTTATTGAGAAAAGCGGTAGGAGTCTGTGGAAGAAGAGGGAGGCTCTCTTAAAGAAGTTGCTCCTAGAAATCTCTAAACCTCTTGAAAGCTCACCTAACTTGATCTCATCAAGCTTTACCTGGAGGTAGTACATAAACTTAAAAACGAGCCCGACGACTAAAGCCACTCTCAAGTTAACGCCTAAGATGCTTAGGCCATTAATAACGTCTCTCATGGTAATCAAGGAGAGAGCTAGAACAACCATGAGTACCGTGGCTAAGATCTTAGAATAAATCGTCAAACCAACCACCAAGTTCTCAGCGTAGAGTTTTAAGAAACCCGCGCAAACTAACGGGTTACGACCTAGACCACCGCCAACGAAGAAGTAGCTAAGGATTATGATTAGGAGAAACCCTAGCAAAACTCTTAAGTAGTTGGTCACGGCACTCAACCTGATCTTAGAAAGCTTGAAAATTGTTAACACCATGAAAACTAAGAGTAAGTTGAGCTCGAGAAGATTTCCTAATAAAGTGTACAGAGCGGCGAACATCAGTAACGAGAACTTAGTTACGGGGTTTAAGTTAAGCAGAGCTGAGGTCGAGTTTACGTAGCCTGTTATGGTTCTCACACTACGTGTTCCTGACTTACCTTCTACCTTAACTAAGCTAGCCACCTCTTACAGAACGCTCTATGAGAGACGATAACCGGGGTTAGCCCCTTAAGTAGAGGTGCTCCCACAACCAGTACAGGTATTACGTTGCCCACGAACCATGAGATCATGACCACGAAGTATATGTCGCTGGTTACGAAGCCCCACGCACTCATCGCTGAAGCACCTAAGAACGCTCCAAGCAGGTTATTCAAGATAACGCAAGATAAAGTAAAGTGCACCCAATCACCAAGTTTCTTAAGTGCAGGATCAACCCTGAAGAACCTAAAGTATGTTGCTGGGATAAGTGATTGCACCAGATTTGCCGGGAGGAGGGAAAGACTGATGGATATTGGGATACCACCTACTAAATCGCCGACTATCGGGAAGAAAACACCGGCTAAGACCCCCCAGAAACCAAACCATATACCTCCAACAACTTGAACCACCACCGCTAAGTAGAACCAGGAGACTCCGTAACCTACTTGAAGAAAGCTACTCAAGGTAGCGGATAAAGCGCCTAGAGCAGTTAGGAACACGAAGATAACGACGTGTACCACACCCCAAGACCTCACCTCCCCTTCCCTCAAATCCCACACACTCATTTGAGCATCACCTCGTTAAAGACGCTAATCAATTAAAAAGGCCAAACCAAAAGGGAGTGTTCTTATATGGTCAGTTCTCACGTTAGATAACTGTTTTCTTCAATGTCTCGTACGTCCTCTGATAAGTCTCTAACATATCTCTACTTAGCGATGGTTTAATCGCCTTCATGGCTTGGAGGAAGTACTTCATGCTTATAGGTCTAGGCTCGAATTTCTCACGTAATGCTAGCATGACAGCCTCCCTAACCAACGCTTCTAAGTCAGCGCCGGAATAGCCTTCAGTCATATCAGCTAGCTTCTCTAGATCCACGTCCTCAGCTAGGGGAACCCTCCTAACATGAACCTTAAGTATCTGCAGCCTACTCTTCCTATCGGGCGGTGGAACAAAGATTATTCTATCGAATCTACCAGGCCTTAATAAGGCGGGGTCCAGTATGTCGGCACGGTTCGTAGCAGCAATCACCACAACGTTTTTAAGGGTTTGTATGCCGTCCATCTCAGCGAGCAACTGATTAACTATCCTGTCAGTAACCCCGGAATCCGTTCTAAAGCCTCTTGCGGGAGCTATTGAGTCTATTTCGTCGAAGAATATTATTGCTGGTGCTACTTGTCTTGCTTTTCTGAATATTTCTCTTATTGCTTTTTCTGATTCTCCTACCCATTTGCTGAGTATTTCAGGTCCTTTAATTGCTATGAAGTTTGCTCCAGACTCAGTAGCTACTGCCTTAGCAAGCAAAGTCTTACCACAACCAGGAGGACCGTAAAGAAGTATACCCCTAGGCGGCCTTATACCCATGTTCTCGAAAACGTGCGGAGCCTTAAGAGGCCACTCAACAGCTTCCTGGAGCTGTTGCTTGACGTCTTCTAAGCCACCTATATCGGACCACCTGACCTCAGGAACCTCGACAAACACTTCACGCAGGAGGGTAGGATGCACGAGTTTTAAAGCTTCCGTGAAGTCGTCTTTAGTTACGACCAACTTCTTCAGAACTTCCGGAGGTATCGGCTTACTTAACTCTACCTGCTCACTTCTTAAAAATCTTCTCAGTGCTGACATAGCCGCCTCCTTGACCAGGGCTGCTAAGTCAGCGCCTGTGAAGCCGTGTGTGACACCCGCTAATTCGTCTAGGTTTACGTTCTCCGCTAGCGGGACGTTCCTCGTGTGGACCTCTAAGATAGCTTTCCTAGCCCTCTTATCAGGTGGCGGTATCTCTATTTCTCTGTCGAATCTTCCGGGTCTTCTTAGTGCTGGGTCTACT
>CAYZXH010000034.1:0-17569 GCA_964482405.1 uncultured Desulfurococcaceae archaeon
ATATAGATGTTGGTATCACCATAGACTTCTACGGGTACATAGCGCAGTCACAAAACCCTGACTGCAAGTACTTGATTCCGGCGGGTGAGACCATAGTTAACGGCGACCCCATAGCACTCTTAAAAACCTCGCGCAACCCTGAAGCGGCACAAGCATTCATAGCTTGGGTCCTAACTGAGGGTCAGTGGAAGGTCTGGTTTAAGCCTGACATAAACAGACTCCCAGTAAATCCGAGGGCTTTCGAAACCCCTGAAGGGAGAGAGAGGCAAGACCTTTACCAAGCCTTCTTAGAGATAAACAGAACTGAGGGCATACCCTTCGACGATAACCTAGCGCTATCCTACGAGAAAGCAGTCATATACTACTTCAAGGCAGTGCTAGTAGAACTAAATAGTAATTTAAAACAGGTCTGGACCACGCTAGTCAGCAAGTATTTGAATGGACAGTTAACCCAGGAACAATTCGAGTATTACGTAGGACTACTAAGTAAACCACTAACCTACGTTGATCCCAAAACCGGGGAGACCGTTACGTTCACTCAGGAAGATGCTATAAGAGTGACTAGCATAATAGGGAGTGAGCCTCAGTTAATAGATCTTTACATGCTTGCGTGGAGGCAGAGAGCAACCGAGAGATACCAGCAAATACTAAGCGAGCTTGGAGGGTGAGTCGAGAACCACGTATGCGGGGATAACCCCCAAGTAAGTTAAAAACTTTTCGTATTAGTTGTGAATCATCTCCTCAAGTTTCGGCCTCAGACTATCGACTTTGTGCTTCATGTACTTCATGAAGGCTCTTAAGAATATTCTGGCGGGCAAGTACCTAGCTTCCTTCATGTAAAACCTATTCATTATATCCTCAGCCCAGTAGAGGGAGTGGTAGAGAGTTTTGAGCATTACGTCTACGTGTTCCCTCCTAACAGCGTTTTTCCTGAACCAGTCTCTATCTTTTAGAGCGCCCATAGGAACGAAGAACATGGGCACTATGAGACTCCTGTACTGACGTATTCTATCTAGGAGTTCCGAAGTCTTTACTAGGTCGTCAGGAGTTTCCTCCGGTATTCCTAGGATTAAAGTTACGGCAGGCACTACCCTGTTCTCGTGAAGTATTTTGAGAGCTTCCTCAACTACATCAGGCCATTTCTCGGGAGGGTATGGCGCTGACTTGGCCGGCATTATCTTCTTAGCTAGGTCCGGACTGCCTGTCTCAAGACCTATCTCAACACCTAAGTAGTCTTGCTTGTCATGTAATATCTCATTCATTATCTTAGATACTAACCCGTAGTTTTCCTCAGCATACTTGACTGCGGCGAAGCTGGTATGTGCCCAAGCTATACTCTCGGGAGTTAATTCCTTGACCAACTTATGTAACTTAATTAAAGGTTCCTCCCTAGGCTTAATGCCGCCAGCACCGTAAAGCAGGACGTCCTCACTGTGGAGTATTGTGTTCTTAACCCCGTTACGTACGTTAATCTCTACCTCAGCTCTTATCTTCTCTAGAGGCATGTACCTAAGCGGTCTCAGCGTGACTGAACAGAATTTACAGCCTCTAGGACACCCCCGCATTATCTCTACTAAGCCGTTCACGCTAGCACCCTTAATCACCGGGATTTCATCAACTTGCGGTACCTCGTGAGGTCCGACAAAAACGTATTGTGGTAATTCCTCATTATTTAGAGCTCTCTCAACTATCTCGCCGATCACTAACTCAGCCTCGCCATCAACCACTACGTCAACACCGAACTCTCTCATCAACTCGACTTCCCACAACCACTGCCACGCGGCCGGTCCGCCGACTATTATCTTCACGCCTTTCTCTTTAGCTTTACGTACTGGCTCACTCCTCATGAATCTTATGAAGGACTTTCTGTTTACGGGCTCCTTACCTGTTATGAACCACCACTCACTACTCGGGGGTCCGTATGCGAAGTAGTCGTGGTGTCCTATCATGAGGATCTTCATGCTATTTAAGTGCTTACTTATGTGATCGGGGTCTATGATCGCCGCCTTATAACCCAGGTCCTGCAGTCTCGCCTCAATCTTCCTTAACCCGTAAGGTGCTTCAACAGGTCTGCCTAACTCATCAACCCTCATTTTAGGAGCCGCAATCCACATCCACAGAAACTCGGGAATGCCTATGGCGGGGCCCGTGGTCATGAATCCT
Source organism: uncultured Desulfurococcaceae archaeon (assembly GCA_964482405.1). Classification (GTDB taxonomy): domain Archaea; phylum Thermoproteota; class Thermoprotei_A; order Sulfolobales; family NBVN01; genus Zestomicrobium. The sequence continues at coordinate 2,164 of CAYZXH010000034.1, forward strand.
AGGAATTCCTTCCCTCTATGATTCGACATCATCGTTCTGTCGGTGGTTATGACAATCTCGAAACTCATGAGCCCTCACCAGTTATGATCAGGTTAATACTGAATTGCTTAATTACCTCTAAATACTCGTTTCCTAAGTTACACGTAGAATACACTCTAATATCATTACCTGACTCAACCAGTTTCTGTAGGAGCGTCCTAAGAGTGTTGGGTCCGTGACCGGAATGCCTGACGACTATACCCATATGTATGTTAGATAAGAGTAGGTCCCTCACCTGCCTAAGGTACAGGGGTGGGGGAAGAGGACTCATGACGTGAAGCTCTATCTTTCTATACCTGCCTCGCAAACCCTCCCTCATGAGATCGTACACTAGGTAGCGATTCATAAAATTATCTTCCCTGCACAAAATAATCACTGCATTCAATACCTTACTAGCGCCGGCCACACCCCCAGATCTTGAAGAAGAGGTCGTGCTGGGGGGTTGTCCGTAACTCATTCATCATGCCTCATCAAATAAATAAGTTCTGAGAAATAAATATTATTACTCTAAATTAATGAATCCTTAAGCGATACTAGTCATGAGTTTAACACTTATAATTAGCTTAAGCATGGATTAAAACGGTGGTCTTCAAGTGAGGTATATTTACACGGAGAAAGCGCCTAAGCCCGTAGGTCCGTACTCACAAGCTGTTTTAATCGGTAATCTTCTCTTCGTATCGGGTCAGTTACCTATAAACCCATCAACTGGTGAGCTAGTAAAGAATGATTTCAAGGAAGCTGCTAAGCAAGCATTAAGCAACGTGATTGAGATAGTCCGTGCGTCGGGAGGGGACGTAGGGAATATAGCTAAGGTTACAGTATACTTAAAAGACATAACCAAATTTAGTGAATTCAACGAGGTCTACAGTAAATTAATGGGTGATCACAAACCTGCTAGAGCGGTAGTAGCTGTTTCCTCAATACCTAGAGACGCTGACTTAATGATTGAGGCGGTGGCTTACTTAGAGTGATCACGGGGTAGTATCGCGGTTTTCACTTAATCTTACTCGATAAGTAATTACTTATTTCCCGGAGCATCACCCTATACATGTCTACAGCCTTCCTTAACTCAGCAACCTCGACGTATTCGTTAGGTTTATGCGCTAACGCTTCCTTTCCCGGACCTAAGCCAAGACCTGCTGCGTCGAATTCATTCACGATGACCAAATCTGTTGAGAATCTCCAGTAATGTCTTGAAACACTACTATACATCTTCTTAAGAGTCCTCATAAGAGGCTTAATCAAGTTCTCGTCCTCGTTTATCCAGCCAGAGAAGAACTCCTTAGTGTGTAGGGGGTAATCTCTCCAAGACTTAACTTCCTCTACTCTTAACGAGGGTCTGCATCCCGCGTTCTTCAAGTCCTTGACATGATTACATACGTCCTCATAAACCCTCATTATGTCTGCCTCACTCCTGCCCGGCAACACCCTGTGATCTACAGTAACTAAGCACTTATCAGGTATTTGAGGCTGTATCTTAGGCCAGCACTCGATGAGTGTGGCCGTAGCTGACTCACTACCGAGTAACTCGTGTGCTGGTAAGTTATTAGACGCTTCAACCACCTTCAAGATAGCTAGGGCAGCACCCTCAAGAGAGTTAATGCCCTCACCAGGCATTGAGGCGTGGGCCGAGACCCCCGAAATCTCGAGATCTATGACTGCCCTACCCCTGTGTCCGAGACCGAGCTCGAGGGATGTGGCCTCCCCGGTTACCACCACGTCTGGCCGTATCCTCAGAGAATCTCTTAAAGCGTGTCTTAACGCGACACCCTCGATTATCTCCTCGTGAACCGTATACACTACGTAGATATCGCTCTCCAAAGTCTTTAAGTCTTCAAGTGCTTTTATTTGTGACGCGATCGAGCCCTTCATGTCAACAGTCCCCCTCCCGTACACCCTGCCATCAATCACAGCGCCTGAGAAGGGGTCAACAACCCACTGACTTAAATCACCCACGTCCACAGTATCTAGGTGTCCCTCCACGACGATGATTCCTAGACCACCGCCCCTCACGGGAGCGATCACGTTCCCTACACTATCTATGAAGACTTTATCAACTCCTGCACGACCCAAGAACTCCTTAACAACGTTCGCTAATTCTCCCTCACTCCCCGGCAAGCTCTTTACCCTCACGAGTTCTTTAAGTAGCTCTACTACGTCCAACCTCATCTCCTCACAATCCTGACTACCCACTTAGTACCCGACGGCGTGTCCTGAAGTTCCACACCTAACTTCCTTAACTCCTCTCTAATCTTGTCTGATAACTCCCACATCTTCCTCCTCCTTAGCTCGGACCTAACATCAACTAACAACTTGATTAAGTCGTTGGTTAATCCTTCTACAGTTCCTGGTCTTAACACGAAGCCTAGAACACCATTCATGTAGTTTAGTGTGTCAACAACTAGTCTATGTGTGTCCGCGGTAACATCACTCCTCTTATTTGTGTAGTCGTTGATAGCCGATATCAGGTCTAGGTAGCTAGCTATAGCCTCAGCGGTGTTGAGGTCGTTGTTCATGGCCTCCTCGAACCCCTCCCTAGCTCTCACAACCTTCTTTCTTAGCTCTACCTCATCATCACTAACCATACCAACCTCCTTAACCTCTAGCTGTTCTAGTCTTGAGTGAGCTACCTCAACCTTAGAGAATGTCTTGTGCGCGTTCTCAAGCGCGTCCCAAGTGAAGTCTATCGGGGATCTATAGTAGGTTTGCAGCAAGTAGAGTCTGAGAGTGTTAGCGCTGTACCTACTCACCGCCTCCCTTATAGTGACGTAATTACCTAGAGACTTACTCATCTTCTCTCCACCCACCGTGAGCAAGCCTACGTGAACCCAGAAATTAACGAAGGGCTTCACGCCCGTGAAAGACTCGGCTTGAGCGATCTCAGCCTCGTGATGAGGAAATATCAACTCCACCGCGCCGCCATGTATGTCGTATTGAGGACCGAAATGCCTTATAGTTATTGCGGTGTCCTCGATGTGCCATCCCGGCCTGCCGTAACCCCAGGGCGAGTCCCAGCCGAATTCGTGTTTGGGTCTAACCCTCCATAAGGCGAAGTCTCCTGGATTCCTCTTAGTTGGGTCTGGCTCAATTCTGTGAACAACCAGTTCTTTAGGATCCCTACCGGATAGCTTCCCGTAATCACTGAAGGTAGTTATGTCGAAGTAGACCCCTGTAGGCGTGACGTATGCGTGACCCCCATCCACGAGCCTCTCTATCTGCTCGAATATCTCCCTTAAGTAGTCTGAAGCCCTGGCGTACAGGTTTGGCGATACCACATTAAGAGACACCATATCCTCGAGGAAGTACCTCTCATACTTCCTGGCGAGATCCAGCGGGTGAACCCCCTCCTCAACAGCCCTACCGACAATCTTGTCATCAACGTCCGTTATGTTAACTATGTAGAATAGCGAGTATCCCAACCTCCTCAACCAACGCGCGACAACGTCGAAGAACACGAAGACTCTTGCATGACCTATGTGAGAGTAGTCGTAAACTGTCGGCCCGCACACAAACATGAATACCCTATTACCGTTGAGAGGCTTGAATACCTCTAAAGACCTAGTTCTAGTGTTATATATTTTAAGCTTGGCAAACGTACCCACCCACCAACACACACCTCACACGTATATTTAATCATAAATGATATTTAAGCTTCTCAGGTTGTCACATGCTACATGTAGTGCCAGATGCCCGTCCCTTTATAATTGTAGATTATCGTTTTGAGAGCCGTGACCTGCTCGATGCTGTAACCTATTCCCTCTCTCCCAATACCGGATTCTTTCCTGCCTCCGAAGGGGTAGTAACCTATGCCGTGTCTGGGGAACTCGTTAACGTATATAACGCCTACCTCCAAGTACCTCACGAGTTTCCTGATCTTGACTATGTCGTGTCCGAATATAGCTGCGTCCAGCCCGTACCTCCTCCCGTTAGCTATCCTTACAGCTTCATCTAAGTCCCTGAAACTAGTTATTAATGCTATGGGACCGAAGACCTCGTCTCTATAGAGCTTGGCTTTCTCAAGAGCTTTCTTATCGGTTATCTCTATTAGTGTTGGCTCAACGTACGTGGGCCCCAGCCTCCTACCCCCGTATAAGATTTTCCCACCTAATCTCAGTGAATCGTTTACTGCTTCAATAACTTCATTAACTGATCTCTCATCTATTAAGGGACCCATACCACTCTCCTCACTTCTAGGATCACCTACCCTTACCTTACTAAGGTCCCTCACCAGCATGTTCTTTAAATCCTCATACACAGATTCCTCAACAATAACTATCTTTATCGCGTCACACCTCTGACCAGCATAGCTTGTTATCCCCGTAACTATTTTCTGGGAAGCTACCTCTAGATTTGCATCACTCAAGACTATCACCGGGTCTCCCCCACCTAACTCCATTATGAACTGCTTAATCCCAGCACTCCTCAATACTTCCTTGCCTACCTCAGTACTGCCGGTGAAGCTTATGACGTCTATTCTAGGATCCGAAACCAACTTGCTCATCTCTTTACCAGATAGCGTCACCACCCCAACAGATTCTGGAGGTACTCCAGCGTCCAGCGCTGTCTTAACGAACATTAAGACTACTATTGGGTCTGCGGAAGGAGGTTTTATCAATACCGCGTTTCCCGCAACGAAAGAATAAGTAAACTTATTGACCGTGTCGAAGAGCGGATAGTTGTAGGGTATTATAGAGAGGACCACGCCGTAGGGTTCCCTACGAACGACAGCCTCACTCTCAAGAGTTTGAAAACTCCAGTCCCCCGGCACGTAATCACCGTAAATACTCCTTAAGTCTAGAGGGGCCTTCCTCAACCTCTCGATAGAAGCCGTGACCTCTCCCTTAGCTTGACTCCTCAGCTTCCCCGCATTCAACACGAGAACTTCCGTGAAGTCTTCGATCCTGGATTCGAGTAGGTCAGCTGTCTTGAATATTATCTCAAGTCTCTTATCCCCTGGTAAATCCCTAACCCTCCACCTACCTACCTCACGCACCATCCTCAGAGAATCTTCTACTAGGAACCAGTCAGGCTTGCTAACCCTAGCTATTAAGGACCCGTCAATAGGTGTTTTAACGTCAAATGTTTCACTACCTAAGAACCACTTACCTGATAGGAAGGTCTTGAAGACCGGCACTTCATCAGCTAATAAGTATATGTCTTTGAAATCTGGGGAAATACTAAGCTTAACACTACTACTCAAGACATCACCCCGTATTAGACTCTATCACAGAGTTATTAAGTATATTAGACCATCATCTCGTCGTTAATTAATTAACTTTAACAGCGTTATTCTTAGTGTGGGAGGTGTCTTCATATTGTCTGAAGAGTTTGAGTGGTATAACGTGTTCGTTAAGAGAGACTATTCCCCTGACCCGGATAGGGACGTAATAGTGTCTTTTAAGGTCACCCCCTCAGAGGGCTTCAGTATTGAGGATGTTGCCGGTGGCATAGCTTCAGAGAGCAGTGTGGGCACTTGGACAACTCTTTCGTCACTACCTGATAGGATTTGGAGGTTGATGGGTAGGGCTTACGAGATAAGGGATCTCGGTGATGGTTCCTGGCTTGTTAGGGTTGCGTATCCTGTGGACTTATTCGAAGAGGGTAACATGCCTGCATTTCTAGCCTCAGTAGCTGGCAACATATTCGGTATGAGGAGAGTTAAGGGTCTTAGGATAGAGGACGTTACGATGCCTAAGGAATTCCTGAAATACTTTAAGGGACCTGTGAGAGGTCTTGCGGGCGTGAGGGATTTATACAGAGTGTATGATAGGCCGATAGTCGGGACTGTTCCGAAACCTAAGGTAGGCTTCACGCCTGAGGAGCTGGAGATCGTGGCTTACGAGATCTTGGTAGGGGGGATGGATTACGTGAAGGATGATGAGAATCTCGCGTCACCCTCTTTCTGCAGGTTTGAGGAGAGAGCTAAAGCAATCATGAAAGCTATTGATAGAGCTGAGAAGGAGAGTGGGGAGAGGAAAGCTTGGCTAGCTAACATAACGGCTGACGTGAGGGAGATGGAGAAGAGACTTAAGCTAGTAGCTGATTACGGCAATCCGTTCGTCATGGTGGACGTAGTGATTGCTGGCTGGTCTTCCCTAACGTTCATTAGAGACTTAGCTGAGGAGTATGGTTTAGCAATACATGCTCACAGAGCTTTCCACGCAGCCTTCACGAGAAACCCGTCACACGGTCTCTCCATGTTTGCTTTAGCTAAGCTCCTGCGTGCTGTCGGCGTGGATCAACTACATGTAGGTACTCCAGAGGTAGGCAAGCTAGAAGCTAAGGCTAGGGACGTCGTAAACATAAGTAAGGTATTGAGGGAACCGATCTACGTTCCTGAAGGGGACTTCCTGAGGTTAAGACAGGAATGGCACCATATTAAGCCCGTGTTCCCCACGTCTTCCGGAGGACTGCATCCGGGCACGTTACCTGAAGTCCTTAAATCCCTAGGGGTTGATTTAGTGATTCAAGTTGGTGGCGGGGTTTTGGGGCATCCAGGAGGTCCTAGGGAGGGTGCTATGGCGGTGAGGCAGGCTATCGAGGCTTTCCTGAAGGGGGTCCCGCTCGACGTATACGCTGAGACACATAAAGAACTTAAGAAAGCACTGGAGAAGTGGGGGTACGTAAAACCTGCTTGAACTCCCTGTAGTGGTGAGGGTTCTTGTGCGGGAAGTTCGGTATTTACGTCCCTGAGGATCTGATGCGTGAGTTAGAGGAATGCATGAAGTCTTTAGGGGTGAGGAATAAGTCTCTAGTGATTAGAGAGGCCTTACGTCTCTTCATAAGCGAGCATAAGTGGCGCGCCGGGGGTCCTATACTAGGGGTAATCAGTGTCGTCTACGATCACGAGGTGAGGGGGATAGACGCGAAACTCACAGACATACAGCACGACTACCTGAACGAGATAATCTCAGCACTCCATATCCACGTGGACCGCAGGAACTGCATGCTGATACTAGCTTTGAAAGGCGATTCAGAACGAGTGAACAGTCTCTTGAAGGAGATCATTAAGCTTAAGGGAGTGAAGTTAGTGAGGCCTGCATTAATAAGTGTTGAGTCTGGTTTTCAAGAAGAGATTAAGTAATCCATTCATCAACTACCTGCGCCAAATACTTTATACTCGGTATGATAGCGAATTCCTCGGTCATGATAACACCTCCTAAGTCCTTGATTAACACAGCTTTAAGACCAGCTACTAAAGCTCCCCCAAAGTCCTCTCGTGTGTTATCCCCTACGTGCACTGCCTCGTCAGACCTTAAGTTAAAGTATCTTAGCACGGACGCGAAAGCCTCGAACTCAGGTTTCTGAGCACCTAAGACGTCTGAGAAAAAGTATTTGTCTATGAAGTTGATTAAGCCGGAAGTCTTTAAGATGCTTAACGTTATTGATGAGTCCCAGAATAAGACGTTACCTAGTATTGCAGTCCTAAGCCCCCTACTCTTAACGTGAGGTAAGACCTCCCTAACACCCTCAACGACTAAATACTCTAGCTTCCCCTCCTCAGCTTCCCTCCTCAGCTCCTCATGAATCAGCATGAATTGATCCATGCTTAGACCTAGCTTCTCGCAAAGCCTCTTCCTAGACTCCTCTAAGACCTTGCTAGCCGGGACCCTATTTATCCTCAAGTTCTTAACATCTCTGTGAACACTCATCAGAACGCCTAAGACGTCGCTTAAGTGTAGGTTTAGGTGCTTCGAGAGCTTAAGTGAGAGTAGCTCGTGCATACCCCCTAAAGACAGTAACGTATCCCACACGTCGAAAATCACTAACTTTATCAAGTCTTGAGCACCTCTTAATGAATTAAACAAAAACATTATTAGGTTTTACTCTCGAGGCCTTGATATCATAACTTCCTCAGAACCTCTATTAACTCGGGTGTTAAGCTCCACTCCAGTGTCTGAGCTATTTCCTCGAGGTGTTTCACATTCTCTGTTTTAACGACTGCCGCTAGGTACGGCTCACGTATCACGTAATTCAGCGCTATCTGAACCACGGGTTTGTTTATTCTCGAAGATATCTCAACTAGCTTAGGGTGCTTCAGGACCTCACCCCTCTCTAAGGGGGTGTAGGCTTGAATAGTTACGTGGTGTTTCAGTGCTGTAGGCAGTAGAGCTTCCTCTATCTCCTTCCTTAACACACTGTAGTGTACTTGATTAAGTACTATGTCGGCTTTCTTAGTTGAGTTTATTGCCTCCACTAACTCTGACTCGTCAAAGTTGCTCACGCCTATGTATCTTGTAAGCCCTTCATCGATTAAGGACTCGAAATTCTTTACTTGTTCTTGAATACTTAACGTTGGGTTAGGCCAGTGAATCAGGTATAGGTCGACCTCGTTGACTCCCAGCCTCCTGAGCGCTGCCTTGCCGTGCTTGAGTACGTCGTACCTGCTCTTCAGCCTGTCCGGGAGCATCTTGGTTATTAAGAAGACTAAGTCTCTACCAACATGCTTAACCACCCTACCCACTAACTCCTCAGCTCTCCCTGAGCCGTACATCTCCGCCGTGTCTATCGTGCTCAGACCTAACTCAACGCCCTTAACTAATGTTGTGAGAGCGTCGTTCTCGTTTCTTATACCCCACGTACCTAAAGCGATCGCTGATATTGTTTCCCCCGTGTTTCCTAGAGACCTCCTCTTACCGAGGACTACCTCAGCCAACACAAACACCAAGATTAATATTGTGTTTGGAAGATATTTTTGTGGGTAGTTGATTGAGCGAGGTTGTTGAGATCTCGGTTGCTGAGTGGAGGGGTAGTTTAGAGAAGTTAGGTGAGGTCTTACTAAGTATTTCGAGAGAGATCGGGTTAGAGGGGGTGGCTAATTCTCTAAGTAAGAGGGTTAAGAACGCGTCAGAACTCCTAGACGCTGACAGGATTAAGGCGTTAATAATTAAGGATGAACACGCGTTAGCCTTCATAGCGGCGAGCCCGGAAGAATCTAAGAAGATTGTTTCCGTGAGGACCGGGACCGGCTTAGTCAGGATACCCATATACCCTAGGGAATTCTACGTGACTCAAGTAGGTCCTTACGGCATTAAGTGTACGTGTGAGGACGCTTTAATGACCTCGGCTAAAGCCGATAAGGCCTTGATGGGTGTAGCCAGAGTCTTAGAAGCTGGTTTCAGTGAGGTGAGGCCGTTACCTATATCGAGCAAGTACATCATATGCAAGCACACACTAGCCCTGACATCACTCCTGAACAGGCTGGGCATCGTGAGACTTGATGACAGCAGGTTCGCGAAAGTGTTGAGGCTAAGCGTCGTGGTCTTGGCTTTGAGGGAGGGTCTAGTAAACCAAAACACACTTAAGGAATCAGAAAACCTGACCACACTACTCAGCGAGTTGCTCCGGGTTGGGGATTAGCTCACTAGCACACAACCGCGTCCCTCACTCCTACGCCCTAGAACATCTCTTCTCTAGTACGTCGCTGAAGAGGAACCACAGCGTGAATATCCCTAAAGATAGCCCGACACCTATTGCCACGCCCCAACCTAGTGAGGACCTCATCTCAGGGCTTAACCCCGTTAAGTCAACTATCATTGAGAGACCGAAGAAGAACATGAGTATGAATAGCAGACTCTCAACCTTCTTCTCGAAGACTACCGCCTTACTAAGTATATCTAGAGCTAACATCAAGATCAGCAACATTATGACGACACTCGTCACGCGCGTGACATACGTTATCAACTCAGTGTAGGTGCCGGAGGTCGCTAGAGCGAATACCCTAATAATCATCGTTATAGCTAGTAACGCGATCCCTATATCAGCTATCATGACCGTTATCGTTGTTACGGAGAATCTTAAGCCGCCCGGCACCAACTCCTTAACGAAGTCTTCGAGGTTACTCACTCTCACGACCCACCTGATAACCTTATTTATCAGCTTAGCTAGGAGGATTGAGAGCAGGACTATGCCTACAGCTATCACCACGTAAGGGACTAACCTGACGGTGTTCCTCAAGACCTCATATAGTATGTCCGTTACCTCCACCGCGAACCACCTACATCCCCGAGAGCCTCATGATTAATTCATACAACAACAATATTAAGAATGAGAGGAAAGCCAGAGCTACTAACTGTACGAATAACCTTAAAACCCTCTTAGAGGTCTCTACAGTGAATGTGTAGCCAATAGTGCTTATTGAGTAGACGAGCTTGCCGTAACCGTAAGCAGTCTTAGGGGGTACCACCGAGGTCTCAGGAATCGCTAAGACGCACACGAATAAAGCAAGGAACTTAAGGAGTGTTGCGACACTGAATACTATTAGTGGGGCGTCAGGCAAGTACCTCCCGAGGACGGACGCTATGAGTAAGCCGACAGCACTGGATGAGGTTAGGAATGTGGATGCCTTAATCACTCCTAGAGACTTAACGTATTTAGAGTATATCGCCGAAGCTATTAAGTTAGCTCCTATGAAGGTCGCTGATAGGATCGCCGAGACTAGAACGTGTGTCAGCGGGTTGCCGAGGAACGGTATTGATGACGTGAAGGCTACGTTGAGGGCTACTGCGAGGACGTACGCTTTATACCCCCTCCACAGATAAGGACCTACTATACCGCCCAGATTACCGGCTATGTTGAGGGCTATAGTGATATAGAGTGGTGAGTTCATGGACTTAAGGAGTTGAGGCCATGCAAGACCTATCAGGTTACCCCCGCTCATCATGAGGATCAGCATTAAGAAAGTGTTCGCTTTCCTCACCTCAACCTCCTCCACCTTTTTGGGTTCCCTCAACTCCCTGAAGTCCTTAGGCATGTCGTAGTATATGAGGGCGGTGGTTGAGAACAACCCTATCACCGAGGACGTTATGTAGGCTACGTAATACGAGGCCGGCACATCAATGAAGGCAGTTATCAACATCGAGTATATGGATCCTAGGAGTGAGGACGCCGCGCTTAAGGCAGCCCTCAAAACACTTATTTCAACGAACTCTTCCTGAACGAAGACGTTGAGTAAGGCGACGTTGAGTAAGACTCCTACAGGTATCGTCACGGTCAGGGCTACCCCGTAAATAATTATGAGTATATCCGGAAATCCGATTAGAAAGGGTAGCACAGCGAATAACAGCCTCTCAAGTCCGTGAATAAGTAGTAGCTTTGTCTTTATGTTCTTAGCTAGGGCTTCCGGGTAATTGTAGATTAGGTATGATATGATGACGTTCATTAAAGCAGCAAAGAAAGTTACTTGAGATAACGCGTTGAGTGTGTAGCCTGAGTAGGTGAGCATGGGGACGAAGAGACCTCTAGTCACCGCTACGTAGAAACCGCCGAAGAAAGCTTCCGCTCCCATCAAGATCTTCGCGATGCTCTTCCTCATCTACTCACGCCTATTATGTATGATTTGATGGTGGCGTTATTTAGGTTTTAAATCCTTATCTCTCACTGACTCGTAAACAGTTATTAAGATACCTACCAAAGCTAACGCCATACCCCCTAAAGTCTCTGCTTGTACTTGCTGACCTAATATGAGGGTTGCTAGTAAGGTAGCTCCAGGGGGCTCCCCTAAAGCTATTGAAGTGACTACGTAAGACTTCATCCTCTTCAGTAAGTAATTCATTACTGTATGACCGCCCAGCATAGGTATCACGGCTAGCAAGAATACGTAAGCCCACGAGATAGTTGTGGTTGGTAGTATGTTTGAGTTAGTTATTAAGGCGTAGGTGAGGAGCGTTAGTGAAGCCGAGGTGTACGCGATTATTGCGTAGTCTGTTAAAGGCATGCCGGCCTTCCTAGAGGTCCTGCCTAGGTAGAAGTAGCCGGCAGCGCATAGGGAGCCTACGAAAGCTAGGGAAATCCCCTGAACACCCGCCTCACTACCTAGTTGAGGCCTCGTCGCTGTGAGAACTCCGGCGAAAGCTAGGGCAAGCCCCAGGATCTCGGCACTCCTTAAACTCTTGTGTGTGATGCCTTCGAAGAGAGCGTTTATTAAAGGATAGGTGACCACGACTGTGGTGGAGAGTGCTACGGGTATTAAGAAGAGAGACTCCATCCAGGTAAGGAAGTGTAGCCCTAGTAAGACACCCGCTACAGCAGACTCTAAATATGTTGATGGGTTGGTAACGACCCTCCTAGAAGGCTTAAGAAATCTCTTGAAGATCTTGTAAGATATTATGAGAACAGAGCTCGTGAAGACTCTCCAGAAAGCACAGACTAACGCGGTAGTTCCTGAGAGAATCACCAGAACTGAAGCAGAGGATATGCTTACCCAAGCAATAATCATTAAGGCTAGGTCAGCGAGGAGTGCTTGCTTCCCCGTACCCACCGATTCACTAACCTCTTCCCTCAAATTATTCAGCTCCTCACCAAGTAATGGTCGGGGACGCGTTAATGAGGTAATGTAGTGATTGAGTTGATTAAACTGTCGCTTCCCTCATCACCTTAGCTAATTTCTCGTAAATAACTCGATCACCAACTAATTCTCGCAACTTACTCAAGACTTTCTCGACGTCATATCTGATTCTGTAGAACGTCACGCTATTGCTTACGGTATCGTAGACCGCGTATGAAGCTCTGGTATCCCCGTCTCTCGGCTGACCCGCGCTTCCGGGGTTAATCACCGTTGCTTTCCCGACTTTCCTCAAGAATTGGTGGTGGGTGTGCCCAACGAAATACGTTAACTCCCCTAACTCACATCTCCCCTTACCAACGCTTAACCTGTAAGACTTCTTTTCCTGGAGTAGGAAGCATATCTCTTCGTTTCTTAACCAAGGGTATAGGTATCCGTAGAGTGGTTGTTGCAGTGTTCCGTGCACGAGTATTATGGGGGGATTAACGGACTCTATCTTAAGGATTTCCGGCAAATTACTCAGGAATCTCCTGTCGTTATCTGATAGTTTCTTCATTGATATCGCGTTCCTAGTGTACTCGCTTACGTCATGTAATTCGTGACCGCACCTGCAGTCCACGTTCTTCCCCACTGCCTCGTCGTGGTTTCCTTTTATTATCTTAGCGCCCGCACCCCTCACCTCATCTAGTACTAGGTCTGGGTCAGGACCGTAATCAACTAAATCCCCTAACACGAATATCTCATCGTAATTTCCGGCGTTCTCCAGTATTGTTTTCAGTGACTCGTGGTTTGCGTGTATATCCGTGATTAACAGTATTTTAGCCATCCTCACTCACCTACTAGAGCGTACTCTCTATCCTTAGCTAAAACAACGAGTAATGCCCCCGTAGCTATTACTACTGAAGCGTAACCCACGTTTCTAGTCACCTCACTCAAGTCCGTTGTTTTAGAGCTTATCGTGAATTGGTATATGACGTTATCTATTATGTATACCTGACCCTCCTGCACTACCAAGATCTGAGTTGTTATCTTGCCGTAACCGTATGTTAGGAACCCTTCTGAGTCATAGTATCCTCTGAAGTAATTGATTAGTAAGCTAACGTTACGCCTTATGTTACCCACTCTTAAGAGGAGTGTGTAGCGCTGATTCTCTAACTCCACGTTCTCGTTTCTGTATCTCTCGTTACGTATTAGGTTGACGGCGTTAAGCCTGCTCAGCAATATCCTGGTAGTGGTTAGGGGGGTTTCCGCGATGTAGTTCTCGACGTTAGGTAATCGAATCACTGCGTAATCGCGGTAGGGAGTCCCGTCGTAAGTGTATTGAAGGTTCAGTACCTTCACGTCACCTACCTCGGGTAGTGCCGTGATTATGTAGAAACCCCCTAAGATAACTGATATTATGACTATCGATAAGATGATCTTAGATGCTTTACTGAATCCACGTGTTTTAGGGTACGTGAATATTAGGTAGGGTAACGACCTGATGTACTCCATGAACTTCAGCTCCTTAAGTCTTGAGCGATCTATCACTGCCGGCAGGAGCGCGATGCCTGCCAGGAACCCTCCTGCGTGAGCGAAGACAGCCACACTACCCGCTATTCTGGCGTAGCCGTAGAGGACTTGAGTAACGAACCAGAGGATGAGGTAGAATGAAGCTCTCAAAGAAAAACATGCGGGGAAAACGAAGAAGATCCAGCAAGCCGTCAGCGACGTTCCCGGGTAGAAGATGAGGTAAGCTCCTAAGACCCCGCTTATAGCTCCTGAAGCTCCTATGGCTGGGATAGCGTAGGATGTGAGACCACCTAGGAAGCTGAAGGTTACGTGGAAGAGGGTTGCTGAAATCCCTGAAGCGAAGTATAGTAGTAGGTACCTGAAACTACCTAGAACGTCCTCAACAGCTCTCCCGAATATGTATAGGAAGTACATGTTGAAGAATATGTGGAATATGTCGGCATGCAGGAATATTGAAGTGAATACCCTGTATAACTGTGTTAGTTCCGAGATTAACGCTGGCACGAATCCCCCGCTACTAACCCAGTAATTACTGATCGTCATGAAGAAGTTCTCGTATGAAGTCATCAAATACACCACGACGTTAACCAGTATCAAACCTATAGTAGCCTTAGGTCTCCTCCTATAATGCGTGTCCCCTATAGGAAAACCCATACCGTACCTCACTAAACACCGCCCTCAACCCAGTCCTTAATACATTAACGAAACACATTATAAAAACGTCTTCTCACGTAATTATATGGTGTGAGTATATGAACCTAGTTGAAGGTCTTAAAGTTCTCGTAACCGCGTCTACGAGAGGTATCGGTAGGGGTGTTGCCGAGGTATTGCTAACTAACGGCGCTACGGTGGTGATTAACGGTAGGGAGAAGGCCAGGGTTGAGGAAGTCGTTAATGAGTTGAGGGGGAGGTTCGGGGACAGAGTTTACGGCGTCGCAGCCGACTTAACTATTAAGGAAGACGTGGAGAGACTAGTTGATGAAGCCGCTAACTATATGGGCGGGATCGACACCCTGGTCTACATCACGGGCCCTCCCAAGCCGGGGACCTTCAAGGACTTGAGTGAGGAGGACTGGGAGGTCGGTGTGAGGTTACTCATACTCAACGCTGTTTGGATGGTTCGTAAAGCACTCACCTACTTGAGGAATTCTAAGAACCCGTCAATAATCTTCTTCACGGGGACGGCTGTTAAGGAGCCTGACCCATACCTAACACTCTCAAACGTTCTCAGGGTCGGCATACACGGTTTGATGAAGACCTTAGTGAGGGAGTTAGGTCCTGAAGGTATTAGAGTTAACGCTATTATGCCTGGCTACATAGAGACTGATCGTGTGAGGAGTGTGTTAGGGACCAGAGCTTCTAGGGAGGGCAAGCCATATGATGTCGTTTACAGGGAATTCGTTCAGCAAATACCTCTTAGGAGGATTGGGAGACCTGAGGAGGCTGGGTGGTTGGTTGCTTTCTTAGCGAGTAAGTATGCCTCATACATTCACGGAGCTTCAATACCTATAGACGGTGGCTTACTCAGGTCGCATTTCTAGCTAGTATTTCCAACGCTAAGCTGTAGTCAAC